>JAISFS010000127.1 GCA_031263485.1 Deltaproteobacteria bacterium
TAGAACTATAAAGTCAATAAATACATTCTAATTGTACACAATAAATGGATCATATAGTTCTTTTTGCATACAATTCGCTTTCACTCTCCACAAGAAGACTTTTTGCGAACGCATCATAAGATGATGCGTTCGTAAAAAGCCCCGAGATAGTGACATGCATCTCCGCCCCGCGGCTTTCGGATTGGTGGTGTCCCACTTTGGCGGGACCCACTTTGGCGGTGCCCCACTTTGGCCTCCGGGGGGTTGGCTCTCCCTCACGGTCATCGGACCGGCGCCTCCGTGCAATGGTTCTGGGCGTCAGCCCCCGAGCCGATGGGTCGGAGCAACGGCTACCGGCAAGGCGGCTTCGCGCATCGGAACCCGGATGGATGAGAAAGTGGCGAGCGGAGGCGGGCAGGTCTCCCCCCCCTCTTAAGGATTTTTTGGACATTTTTCGAATGTATCTATGTTGGCTAAACAAAAAAATAATGCTAACATTAAAATGCTATATTATTTGATAGTTTCTTTTAGCCAGCTACTGCCTCTCCTGTCACAATGTTGTGTTCGGTGCCGGCCACCGGACAACGATAGATTCGCCCAGGAAACTGAACGCCGTCACCGCCAGGTACGGGTTTAGCCCCAGACGTCTGTCAACAGCGACCACGCGCTCAGTCGGCGAGTCACGGTTCTGCGGAGCGTCATCCCGTTGAACTCCGGGAGTCCGCCCAAATGAGTCGGCCAGAGATCCGGCGACCGGACGGATCCCCCTGAAGGTCTCCAGCTTTCCAGCAGGACGGGTCGTCCTCTCGATCATCGACACCTCCATGATCGTCTCTGTCCTATATTCTGAATCGGCTTCATAGTGGGATCCCGGCCATGTCAGTTTCAATCGCGGCTTGCGCGGCTACCTTTCAGCATCGAGCGTAACCCGCCGGGACGGCCGTATGTCGTTCCGGGAAATCCTGGATCTCACCTCCAGCTTTCCGGCGCCGGCATAAGCTGGCGCTCTGGGGCCCGCATCGAAGCATCGCGGCCCGATTTCTCTCACGGTTCCCCTCAACTGCCAGGCCGTCGAGGATAAGGCGTCCGTTATCGGTGAGTTACCGGCCTCCGCCGATTCGACCTCTGCCGCCCATGCGGCTCGTCATCATGAATCGTTCGTCTGCCAATTACTGGGCCGCCTATTACTGGACTGACAGGTCGATGGCCTTATCGATCGCCACGACTTCCGGCACCCTCATTCAATAAGCGCAAAAACCACACAATATGGGAGGCTGTCAGATTTGCTATCATATACCAGTTATGATAGGCTTTCCCGTGGCCAGAGAAAGACTGATCGCAAGACATGGCGTCGGTCGCCAGTCTCGGGCCGATCACTGTACGACCGCTTCCCTTATCGTGCTTGACTTGACTTCGTTGCCGCTCCGACATCCTGCCGCCGCCGCGAAACCTGCCAGGCGAGCCGGATGGTCTAGCGGCAGAAAGACCGTAAATCATCGTTTCCTTATACGGAGTGACCATGACCACGGAACTGACAAGAAGCTTCAACACCATAGGCATCTGCAAACCACTGGAACACTACATGATACCCGCCATACCCCGTGTCCCGGACATAAACAAGATGATAGATAACAAGTACTTTTTTGTCCTTCACGCCCCGCGCCAGTCCGGCAAGACCACGTGCCTGACCGCCCTGACCGACAAGATTAATTCCGAAGGCAAATATTACGCCCTCAACTGCTCGCTGGCAACCATGAGGAATACTCGCGATGACGAGAAGGCCATGGCCTTGGTCGTTAGTCATATAAATGCTGGGCTTCGTTCCTCGAAGGTGGTAGAGCTCCGTAGGCTGGCTTACATTTTCAATTCCAGCCCTTACATGACCGATCCCGGCACCAAAGTCCGGTTTTTGCTGAATGACCTGTGTCAGGCTCTGGACAGGGAACTCGTGGTCTTCTTCGATGAGGCCGACTGTCTCCATGAGGATCCCCTTGTCATGTTCCTGGGCCAGATCAGGGACGGCTATCTTTACCGTACCGGTGACCCGGCAGCCTGGTTCCCGAGAGCGATGGCCCTCGTGGGCATGCGGGACATCAAGGACTATTTGTCAAGAGTCAGGCCGGAGGCCGAATCCACCGGGTACGCCAGCCCTTTCAACGTGAAATCGAAATCGCTGTCCCTTGACGACTTCACCTGGGAGGAAATCGGGGACCTCTACGGCCAGCACACGGCGGAGACGGGACAGCCCTTCGAGCCCGAAGCCGTCGAACGGGCCTGGCACTGGACCGAAGGCCAGCCCTGGCTGGTCAATGCCCTGGCTAAAGACATCATAGTGGAACGATTCAGGAACGACTACTCTAGGCCAATTACTGGAGCAGACGTTGACCTTGCGGCCTATGACATGCTGTTGCGCGGGGAGACCCATTTTGCCTCCCTCATGGAACGGCTTAAGGAACCGAGGGTCAGAAAGGTGATCGACCCCGTCATTGCCGGGGACGCCTCCCTTCCGGAAGGCGTTACCGCCGAAGACATCGGATATGTCATTGACCTGGGACTATTGAAGACCGACTCCGACATCACCGTATCCTTGAGGCCGTCCAACCCCATCTATGGGGAGCTGATTGCCGATGCCATATCCTGGGATATCAAAAAGAGAGTGCCCCTGCACCTGGCTGGCAGGTGGATGGACGGGACCAGGCTCGACATGGACGGCCTTCTCAGGGCATTCCAGGTCTATTGGAGCGAAAACAGCGAGTTTAACGAGAAACCAAAGTCCAAAGACGGATCCCCGCCGAGCCCCATCGGCGGAAAGATCGGCTGGAGCCTCGATGATACCGCGCTCCTCGACAAGCATGATATCCCTCCTGAAATTCTTCAGATAATCAGGGCCCACCTGACCGGCTTCGGCAGGGAGAGCTTTCCCCACATCGTCCTTTTCGCCTTTCTGCAGAGAGTCACGAACGGCGGTGCGAAAGTCCACAGGAATTACGCGCTGGGTAGGTCAATGGTCGATATTTGCGCGATCTACAAGGACGTCCGCTACCCGGTCGAACTGAAAATCAAGGGGGTTCAGGCCCTCGAAAAGAGCCTTGAGCAGCTGTCCGGTTATATGGACAAATGCCAGTCCCTTGCAGGCTGGCTGGTCGTCTTCGACAAGGATTCCGAGAAGCCGTGGAGCGAGAAGATCACATGGGACACGGTGGACCTCGGAGACAAGACCATACGCCTGGTCGGATGCTGACGGCATAACTGGCGCTGCCGTCCGTTACCGAACTGTATTACGACTTCAACGGAAAGAACTTCCCAGACCTGACCCGACATATTCCGCCACCTGCATCTTATGAGATTGGACATGCGAAATGTCCCACCCGAAGATTCCGACTGAGTTTGCTCACCCTAAGCTCTAGGCTCTAGGCTCTCTGTGGATGTCGGTTGGTTTCGTTTTTCCGCCTATTCCATCGCTGCTGGATGTTATTGTTACGCATGAGAAGCGGCAATTTCAGCTATATGTTGTTACCGGGTTTGAACTGAAGACTCAACCTATACATGTCATAGTAAATGCAGGAAAGAACTTGGTCAAGTGTCTGCAGAGACATGCTTATCTCATGTTGCAAAATTCCCCGGTGCCATTATGCGCCAATGTCCATTTGGCTGGTACCTTCCGTCAGCATGTCAATTGAAAGAGATATGAAGGCGTTGCTGTCTGAGAATCCTTAATGAATTTGGTTCGAAGCTAACCCGAGTTTCACAGTTAGCCATGACTGATGACTTAAGGCTTTGAAATAACTAATAATTTTTCGATTCAGTGTGTCATCTAAAAACGTATATCAGCCATTTCCATCTAAGACAGTCAAATTTCCATTGAGGCATCCTCTTCTCTCTCCACTTAACAACCGACTCCAGAATGATTCCTCCAAATGTGGTGATAGCCGAATGAGGCGTCATCAGGCCCTGGCGATCGCGTTTCCGCGAAGCAACCCTCCGGGCGCGACCGCCCGGTTCAAAAGGCCTGAAAGTCCGGAACCGCCGGTCGGCTCATGTCGGCCTTCCTGGCCGTCTTTCAGACCTACTTTCATAACAGAGCCTTATTTATGATGCATTCGCAAAATAAGTCTAAAGTTGATTCCACTGCAACACCCCCCTCCCTCACCTCCTGGCAGTCATTTGAGGGGAGAGTGTCTGGGTTAAGTGAACGCAGATGGGCGGTTGTTTACTGCTTTAGCGCAATGGTGGCAATGCGATGGCCGTATAGCGTTCCGCTTCCCTGACGAGGGGGAGGGTTTTTCCATTGGAACCAAAGTTTCCTTTAAGAGGGAAGGAAGACCTGCCCCCCCGGCTCCACCCACCACATACTCAGCTATTCTGGAGCCGCCGTGCCTGGAGCTATTGTTCGGATCCATCGGCCTGGAGCTAGCGCCCAAAGCCATTGTACGGAGGCACCGTTCTGGGGGCAGTGAGGCGAAGCAGGATCCCGGAGGCTAAAGCGCGGCACCGCCAATCTGGAGCACGTGAGGCGGTGAAGCCTGTCACTGCTTCGTGACTTTTTTGCGAACGCATCATCGATGAGCCGTTTGGTCTCGTGTATATTTTAGGGAATCCTCGAATGGATCGTAGACTCGAGGATTTTCTATGGAATATGGATGATAAACATCCTTGACGAGTAGTGAGCCGGAACTTCAGTTATGTTTGCCCCTCGGAAACACAGGGTGCGCCTTTCCGCGACCTCCTTTCGTGGTCTGAGTCTGCCGCCGCAGCGCGTGTGATCGCTGGCAGAATACGGTGAAAGTAACAGTGTGTAAGAGATTTAGAAAAGCGTGAGATTTAGCGTAAGGAATTCTGCTCTAATCAGCAAGCAATGGCTTGGAAAATGTCAATCAGCGGGAAAGAGTAGAGTGAAAAACGGATAGCAGTTTTCAATCAATGGCTCAGGTGTCGTGCGGATCAGGTCGTTCGATGGCATGTCAGTGGGGAATCTGCCAAACTTTGAGAAGTCGGGCGAAGCGAGACAGGTTCCGTGGGACGCGTCCGGTTCAGGCAGACCAACGCGCCAAAGCGGTTCAGGGCGTTGCGGGCGAAGGACCTGCCGACGGCGTAGCGGGATCTCGGGCAGGCCTCCTCAGCGTCTGCTGTCCTGCCTCCGGACGGCGACGGTCATCGCTCCATGCCGCAGGTCCGCGATGAAAGCCACCGCACACTGCCTGTTCGTAAGACACCGTAAGACCTCGAAGACCCCGGAAGCGCACCGGAAACGCCATGGGGCTTGGCAGACCTCGGTCGGGTCTCCTTTATCGCGACTGAAACTTCATGAAATCGATCAGCTTCAGGCAACAGAGCGCACCCAGGGCGGCAGGGCTGCGGGGACCCAAAGACTTGACGGCCGCCGCATAGGCGTTAGCGTAGGAGTCCTCGGCCTCATCCATTCGGTCTTCGGCCAGAAGAGCGTTGCCCAAGGCTACCCCGGCCCTGAGCGTGTCCTCGTTGCGGGGTCCCAGCTCCCTTTCCCTCACCGCTAGAAGCGCTGCGGCGTCAAAGACGGCCTCGCCAGGCGCGGGTGACGGGAACGCCGCGGAGCCGGGGTCGGGTGCCAGCCCGTCCGTCTTGGGCTTGGACGATGTCATCGAGACGGATGCGGCAGGGTCGCCGGGACCTCCGTGTCCGGGAGCAAGCCAGCGCAAGCCCAGGAACCGGTCCCGCAGCGGTTCGGGGACGCCGGCCGACTCCATGTCTTTCGCGATGTCGGCAGTCGCGCGTTCGGTATCCAGCAGCTCCCTGATGCCCTTCCGGTTGAGCCAGAACGTGGAGCTTACGAGTTCCAGGCGGTATTCGGAAAGTATGGTGAGTTTGTGATCGCTCCCCAAGACGATCCTGGAAGCGGAGGCGGCATTCCCGAGGTGACTTATGGCCTCCTCGTGCTCGCCGGTCTCCCAGAGGGCGAGTCCCAGCCTCGACTCGGCCATGATGATCCGAGGATCGTTGGGCAGGTAGTTCAGGATCGCGGTCCTCAAGGCCTCACGCCAGGCATCGCGAGAGGACTTGAGGTCCCCCGAGGCGGCGTAGGCCCTGCCCATGGTGGCATGAAGCCAGTTGCAGGCGATGCCGTCGGGATTAGGGCCGCATTTCACGTTTTCCCTGGCCCGGCCCAGGAGGGGGAGGGCGCTTTCGAGACGGCCGGTGGCCATCAGGGTTTTGGCCAGGCCGTCCAGGGCGACGGTGACGTCGTAATGGCCCCGGGGCCGTTCCTTTTCGGCAATCTCGACCGCCCGCGAGTACATGGCCTCCGCCTTTTCGAGCTCGCCCAGGCTCTTGCAGGCGAACCCGGCGTCTATCATGGCGGAGGCTATGGCCGGGTGACCTTCTGGAAGGTACTTCCTGCGGGTCTCTATGATTCGCAGGAAGCACTCGAGTGCGCCATGGAAGTCGCCCGTCTTCAGCAGCGAGTAGCCCAGGTTGCAAAGCGTGGCCTCGACCTCGCGGCTGTCCGGGCCCATTGCCTTCTCCCGGCCATGGAGCGCTTTCCTGAACGCCCGCGCCGCGCCCGCGTGGTCGGACTCGTGAAGGAGAACCAGGCCCACGGCGGAGAAGGCGTCCATGGTGGCGGGGTGCTGGCGGCCGTGATCGCGTTTGGCGGCCGTGACGAGCCGCTTGGCCACGGACAGGGCCTTGCCGAAGCGCTTTTGGCCGACAAGATCGGAAATGCGGGACGGCATGTCCGACAGGATCATCCTGGAACGGTATTGAGAAAACGGTTCTGTCATGCGAGTGCGGGCTTTACCCCCGGAAACCATGCGGGGGCTGCTCCGCGTCCTCCTTTCGTGGTCGGTATGCGCAGGTCGGGGCAAAAGTTCGTGCGCAAGCGTCGGTTTGAGGCCAGAGGCTCGTCCGGGAACGATGATCCAGAACGCGGCGGTTTTCCTGTCGTTCGCGACCGGCGTGACTTCAGGCCGGATCATGAAACCGTCGCTGCGCGGGACGGAGGCATTGGAGCTCGACGCCGAATCAGCGGATGACGTTCTCGCCTTGGCCGTTCTCTTGGCTGGCAGCTTTTCGGAGCCGGCGTTAATGATCGGTTGCAGGTCGCGCCGGAGCGGGTCTCGTCAGCATGTCCATCCGTCATGCAAAATTCGACGGAAGTGGGGCGGCTTCGGGCGGGCCAAGTCTGCGCGGGGTCAGTCGGTCCGCGGACGGGTGAGTGCGGTCCGGAGATTTCGGCTCTTGCGGACGGGCGTCAAGGGCCCCGCCCGCATGACTCTAGCCCGGCATGGCCATCGGTCTCTTCAGGGCAAGTCGGGACCATCGGGATTCAGGCCGATGCCGGGGCAGGCTTAACCCGAAGCAGGGATGACTTTCCGGAACTCGGCTTCCCGCAGACAGTAATCGGCGCCCTGCGCGGCCGGGCTGTCGCGGCCGAAGGATTTCACGGCGGCGGCACGGGCGCTCGCGAAGGCGTCCGCCGCGTCTGCCGGCCTGCCATCCGCCAAGAGGGCGTTACCCAAGGCCACCTCGGCTTTCACCGTGTCCTCATGGCCGGGCTTCAGCTCCCTTTTCCGGGCCGCCAAAAGCGCCTGGGCATTCCGGACGGCGTTGCCGGGCGAGCCGTGAGGCGGAAAGGCGCCGGGTCCCCCGGCATGGCCGCCCGCCTCGATCCCGTCGGGAGGGGGCGGCATGTCCGGACAGGGCATGCCGGGACCTCCGAAACGAGTACTCAGCCAACGCAGGCCCAGAAACCTGAGCCTGACGGATTCGGGGGGGCCGGCCTTCTTCAGGCCCTTCGCGACGTCGGCGTGCGTAAGTCCGGGCGCCAAGAGCCTGATGAGTCCCCTGTCACGGATCCAGTGCATGAGAGTGGCGTCTTCAAGGCGGTTTTCGGCGGCGATGGTGCGAGCGTGCTCGGGTCCCAAGGCCGTCCTGAATCCAGAGGCGGCCTTCCCGAGGTGCTTTATGGCCTTCGCGAGCTGTTCGGCTTCAACCAGGGATTGGCCCAGTGCCAGTTCGATGAAGCTGGCGGCAAGGCTCTCGGATATGCCGTACAGCTTGGCCTCTCGCAAGGCGTCCCGCCAGGCCTTCCGTGCATTCCTGGAGTCGCCGGACAAGTCGAGGACGCAACCCAGGGAAGTATACAGAGACATTGTTGCGAAGGGGTCGGGGTTCGTGCTCAGTAGCCTGTTCTCCAGGGCCCGTAACAGGAGAGGCAGGGCGTCTTCGAAGCGTTTCAGGGCCATCATGGTTTCGGCAAGGCCTTGAAGGGCGTTCGCGAGATCATTGGAGCCCGGAGGCATCTCCTTTTCGGCTATCTCGACCGCCCGGGAGTACATGGGCTCCGCTTTCCCGAACTCGCCCAGGGCCTTGTAGGCGAACCCCAGGTCTATCAAGGCGCAGGCTATGCCGGGGTGATCGGCGGGGAGACGCCTCTCGCGGCATTCCTTGAGCCGCAGGTTGAACTCGAGAGAACCCCGGAAATTTTCTGAATTCATGAGAACGCAGCCCAGGTTGCAAAGGGAAATCTCGGTTTCGGGGCTGTCCGGGCCCAGGGTTTTTTCCCGGCCAACGAGTGCCCTTCGGAACAGTGCCTCCGCGCGCTTCATGTCGCCGGCTTGGGCGAGGAGGCCGCCCAGGGAGTTCACGGTTTCGAGCGTTTCCGCATGATCGGGGCCCTTGTCGAGCTCCGTGGCGTCCAGTAGCTGTTCTAGCGCTTTTATCCCCGCTGTCTCGTCGATTTCGTCGAAAATGCGGGCGATGTCCGAGGGCAAGGCGAAAAAGAGCATCCTTGAAGTATAATCTGCCGGAAAGACTGTCATGTGCGCGTGCGCTGTCCCGGAAACCGTCGCAGGGGACAACCGCTACCTCCTTTCGTGCCGTGCGGCTATAAGTCGCAGGGGAAGCGAAGCCGCAGGCCGCTCGGGCGGCATCGAGGCGGATTTTGCCGCCGGGCTTGGCTCGGAGGGCCGTTGCGGCAGGGGTGGCCCGGCAAAAAAGTCCGGCGCGGTTTCGGCGATGGTTGATCGCCCTGGCCATAGGCCGGACGGAAAGAGAATGCGCATGGCGTCCCGCCTCGCCTCGTCAGGGAAGCATCGCCGCCTGCGGGAATCCCGGTCGCTCCGGGAGGCTCGGCAAGGATGCGGAGTTGGCTTAGAGCCGGTCGGCCCCGCATCGTCACGATCCTGACCGGGTGCCCTGGCCCGAGTCCCAATCCTCGATGGGCGGGCATTGCCGCTCAGGGACACGCGTGCGCCGGATCACGCTCCGGCGTCAGGAGGGGTCAGGCGACCGGTGACATCGCTTGGACCGCATCGGCGTTTCCGCTGGTTCCAAGTCCGGAACCTCAACGGGCTCAGAGAATGATGCCTCTCGCCGTTTCGGGTGGGACCCCATTAGATTGTATCACTTACCATGAATCGCCGGGAAGAGCAAGCCCAGTCGGTATCCAAACCAATGTCAACAACTTAAGAGGATCGGCGTCTGGAAAGCAACTGATATCATTGATGAAAATATCTGTAAAACAGTAAATTTCTGCCATAAATTGTTGACATTGGTATCCAAACCGGAAACGCGGACGGGTCCCGTAATAGATCCGCATCGATCCTCACGACATGGATCCGATGTCTCCCGGCGGGATGCGCCGATGCTCAAAGCCGGGGCCCGATGTCCCCCGGCGGGATGCGTCGATGCTCCAGGCTGGGAGGCAACGTCCCTCGATAGGGGCGCTGCAGGCAGGGACAGAAATCCCCAGGGTGGGGGGGACAATCGCTCGGATAGGCGGGATGTTGAAGTACCCCGTCCGAGTGCGCGGGGCTTCATGTTTTCGGCGGTCGCGGCGCGTCAAGCGTCACGGCAAGGGGGTCGTTTCCGCAGGGGATGTTGTCGGAGCTCTCTCGGCTTGGCGGAGGCGGCGTAGCCGAACGGATGCAGGCCGCGTTGGAGCGACACGTCCGCATAGCTGTCCGTTGGGCAAACCCGCAGTAGGGCAGGATTCATCCGACCGACTCAGTCCGCGGGAGGCGGCAGTTCTGTAGCCGGTGTGCCCGGTTCATGGATATCGGTGCGACCGGACGGGCGTAAAGGGTTCCGGCCTTATGACTGAAGGTCGGCATCTTTACGGGCTTTTTCAGACGGCGACGGGCCGGTCCGGGCTTGGTCCCGTGATGGGACTGGCCGGTCCGGGCTTGTCCCGTGACGGGGCGGGCCGGTCCGGGCTTGATCACGTGACGGGGCGGGCTCACCAAAACGAGGGTCTGAAGTTACGGCCCTCCGCTTGCGTCAGACAGTACTCGGCACCCATGACGGCCGGGCTGCCGGGGCCGAGGGATTTCGCGGCGGCGGCACGGGCGCTCGTGTAGGCTTCGGTCGCATCCCTTATCCTGCCCTCCGCCATGAGGGCGTTGCCGAAGGCTATCCCGGCCTTCACCGTGTCCTCATGTCCGGGACCCAGTTCCCTTTTCCTGGCCGTGAAAAGAGTCAGGGCTTTCCGGACGGCCTTGCCTGGCGGGCATCGAGACGGGACGGCGCCTGGTCCCCCTTTGGATCGGCCGGTTCCGCTTCCGGAAGCCGTAGCCGTTTCCGAACAGGGTCGGCCGGGACCTCCGGAGAGTGGATTCAGCCAAAGCATCCCCAGAAAATTGTTCCGGACGTCCTCGGGGGCGCCGGCCTTTTTCAGGCCCTCCGCGACGTCGTCCGGCGTGAGTTCTGGCGCCATGAGTTTGAAGAGTCCCTTATCCTGAATCCAGTATGCGAGATTGGCGTTTGCAAGGCGGCTTTCGGCGGCGACGGTGTAGGCGTTCTCGGGTCCGTAGGCAACCCTGAACCCGTCGGCGGCATTCCCTATGTGCCTTACGGCCTTCCTGAGCTCTCCGGCGCCTATCAGGGATTGCCCCAGCATCATCTCGATGATGTTGGCCGCAAGGATGTAGGGTATGCAGTTCTCCCTGGCCGCCCGCAAGCCCTTCCGCCAGGTCTTCCGCGCTCCTTCGGAGTCTCCTGAAAGCGCGAGGGCACAACCATGCAAGGAATGCAGCGAGACGGTCAGGCGGGGTGCGTATTTTTGGCTCCGCCGGTTGTTCTTCAGGGCCCGTGTCAGGAGAGGCAGGGCATCCCCGTGCCGTTCCAAGGCAATCAGGGCATCGGACAGGCCACGAAGGGCGTACGTGATGTCGTTGCATCCCGGCTGCATTGTCTTTTCGGCAATCTCTACGGCCCGGGAGAACATGGCCGCCGCCTTCTCGATCTCGCCCATGATCTTGTATGCGGTCCCAAGGTCAATCATGACGCAGGCCATGCCGGGGTGATTCGCGGGGAGGCGCCTCCTGCGGCATTCCAAGAGTCGCAGGTTGCAGTCGAGCGAGGCCCGGAAGTCCCCCGACAGCATGAGGAGGCTGCCCAGGTTACAGAGGGAGGTTTCGGTATCGAAGCTATCCGGGCCCAAGGCCTTTTCCCGGCCGGCGAGCGCCCTCCGGAACATCCGTTCGGCGCCCTTCAAGTCGCCTGTCTGGGTGAGGAGGGCGCCCAAGGCGTTTACGGTATCGAGCGTTTCCGGATGCCCGGGTCCCTTGTCGAGCTCCTTGGCTTCCAGCAGGGGTTCGATCGCCGTTATCGCCCTTCCGGTGCCGAATTCCTCGTAAAGGGGGGCGATGTCCAAGGGCAAGTGGAAAAACATCATCCCTGAATTGTATTCGAACTGTCTGTCCGTCATGTGCGTGTGCGCTGTTCTCCCGGAACCTTAGGCGGGGACTCCTGCGGCCTCCTGGTGGCGTGTCATAGGCGTCAGTTCAGGATGTTAAGCCGTCAGCCGCGGGGCCGGTCCTGCGGCTGGCCTTGTCTCGAATAGTCGTTACGGTAGGGACGGACCGATCGGAAGCCTCGCGAGTTTCCGTCGGCAGGCGATCGCCATGACCAAAGGAGAGAGGCCGAAGGGTTGCGCGTTTGCCGCCCTCCTCGGGCAAGCGTCATCGGTCGAGGGGCTCTTGAATGATCCCGGACGCCCGGCAGGGGCGGGGTCAGTTCCGAACCGGCAGGAATCGCGACCGCCAGATCCCGTCGACAGTCCTGGCGC
>JAISFS010000131.1 GCA_031263485.1 Deltaproteobacteria bacterium
TAGAACTATAAAGTCAATAAATACATTCTAATTGTACACAATAAATGGATCATATAGTTCTTTTTGCATACAATTCGCTTTCACTCTCCACAAGAAGACTTTTTGCGAACGCATCATAAATCCCTCGCCGACTTATTACGGTGGCGTCATCTGATAAACACCTCTGGTGGATGTTGACTGCCCGCTAGACCGTCGGGGCAACTCCTGGACGGCGGACCTCACACGGCCCGAAAGCCGCGCCCCGACGTGCGGAGAGGCCAATGCGGCTGGTACGGGTGACGGGGCAGTGCCGGGCGCCCGCAGGGGAAGTATGGGACCTGCCCCCGCCTACCGCCAGCGAGTATCGTATGACCACCTGCTCCTGACGTCGGGCGACTCGCCGGGGTGCCCCTGCCGGGCTAGGCAGTGCGGACACTGGCGGAGGGTGCCTCCCATCGGCGGGCCGAGTCCGATCGGGGGAGGTAATCCGCCCTCCTTCGGGAAAAAGATCGCCCTCCGGGGCACACGGAACGCCTGACGCTGAAAGCCATGCGTGACGTTGGCCGGCGGCGCCGACGCTGGCACGGGGGCGGAGGGAGGGCACGGGCGGAGTAGCCAGCATCGATGCCCGCACGCGCGGCGGACGGGACTGGGTGGCCGTTTGTTGCTTTCCCCAAAAAGAGGAGAGCAGCATGTTCCATGTCCCCTGACGGACACGGAAGACGGGGCGGTAGGCCGGGCCGATGTTGCCTCGATACGCTGAATGTTGCTTGACCGCCAGTGGACAAGCAAGTTTTAGCGGTGCGGCTGGCCATGCGGATGCGCCCGTATATGACGCATCTGTGCATATCTGCGATATAGTTATGCTGCCCTATTGAATCAGTCCGTTACGGACCGGATAGATACGACAGTATTAAAAACCCTACCAAAACCTCATATTTAGAATTTTAACAAGCTTCTCTTGCGGGTAGATTTGCGGGTAGAGGTACGGACGAAACTTTTTTTGTAATTAAACCAAATAGTTACAAGGACGGTTAACGGTAGCTCAAAAGGATAGCTTCACGCTGAACGGCTATGAGAGCAAATGGTTTATTATAAGCATCAAAAGAGATGTTTTAGATCAAAATGATATTTTAATGTTTAATTAGTAGCTTTTATCATTCAATTAGCGGTATTGATAGTAGTATTTGGTCTCAATCGGCACAGAGGATTTCCTATCGCCGGATCGGCATGCGGAAACCGTTCGCGGTGCCTTTGCGCGCGGGCAACGCTCACGCGCGGGCTGGAGACGCTGAGGACAGCCGATCGGAGGAGGGAGGGCTTTGCCCCGGCTTTTCCCGAAGGTCCCGGCCGGCGAGTTTCGGTCGGGCCGGCTCAGGGCGGCGGGGCACGGCGCCTCGATGTGTGGGGCTCAGAGGCCGTCCTGCCTGAAGAGGATGCGGTGATCCACCAGGTTCATGCTCTGGATCCTGCCGTTCAGGACCTTCTGCTCGCCGAAGATGCTCTTGAGCTTCCAGACGTTCTCCCCGTCCGGGAGGATCTCGTCCACGGCGGCCAGGAACAGCTCGGGTTCCTCGTCCGGCGTCCCGGACGTCACGTACACGTTGGCTTCACACATGATGATCACCTCGAAGGCGTCGCAAGCGGGTGCGACCGGGGGCCGTAGCCCTCAGCGGCTGTTTTTCAGGATCTCCACCGCCTTGGCCACGAGGTGGGGGAGCGGCTCGCTCACGTGCCCCGCCAGCACGACCCTTTCGAGGGAGAGGGGTATGAAGATCTTCAGGATGTCCGCGGACATCACCGCCTCGGCGATGCCAGGGGTGATCTCGCCCATCATGGAGTTGGCCCAGCCGGCGGCAATCGGCGCGACCAGCGCGTCGGCGCGGGCCAGCGAGACCCGGATCGCGTTCTCGCCGGTGGCCCCGCGGTTGGCTCTGGCCTTGAGCATGGCCTCGGTGGCCGAGGCGTTGGCGCCCAGTGCCCAGATCTCCACCGTCTCCTGGAACTCCCGGCGCATCTCCTTGATGACCGCGGCGCCGATGCCGCCGCCCTGTCCGTCCAGGACCGCCACGACCGGGGCCTTGGCCTGCCTCAGGTGCCTGGTCTCCGCCATGGGCCCCGTCAGTCCTTGACGGTCTTCTCAAGGACGGGGCAGGTCTCGGGGCGGCGGCGGTCGTAGTACTTCGGCTCGTCGCCCCTCCTGGTCACGTTCTCGAAAATGCCGTCGTCCACCCGCACGAGCTTGGTGAATCCCATGTCGCGGAGCTCGCAGTCGAGCTTCCTGTCCTTCACCTTCGGGGCGCCGACGACCCTCTCCACGCGGGCCCCGCACCAGGGGCACTTGTTGATGGGGAAGTCGTCCATGGGCTGTTCCCACCGGAACTCCGGGACCTTGGCGCATCCCGGGGCGTCCTCGGCGTGCCTGTAGATATAGACGGGCATCTTACCTCCGGAAGTGTCCCTACCGGTACGGCGACCGGGGGCGGCAGGCGGGGGCACGGGGGCGCGGCAAGCCTCCCGGCGGGGACGGATGTGAAGGATCGGCGCAAATGCCGAAACTTTCGGTATTATAAATGTTTCTCCCCTGAATTCAAGGCATCGCGGGATGCCGCCCAGCCGGAAGGAAGCCGGGGCGACCGAACGGCCCCGCCCGTCTCCATTCAGGGCGCGGACGGTCCCCCTGCCGGCTCGCCCGGAGTTCCGGGGTCGCCGGAGGCGAGTCCCCGCGTCTCCGGATTATCCAGGCGCCCGCGCCCGGCCAGGAGGCTCGGATTCCCCCGTGCCCGGCCGGAGGCTCGGATTCCCCCGTGCCCGGATTTCAGGGCGGGCACGGGGGAGGCGCGGGGCGCGGCGGGTCCTTCGGACGAGGAGGCGGTCGCAGGGGAGGGGCCTTCGGGCCGCAAAAGATTTGTCCCTTGGGGGCGAATGTTATAGAATGCCATAAACGGCAAGCGGTCGGGACCTGGCGGGTCCCTTTCGGGCCGGCTCCGGGAGCGACCGGGGCCTCGTGCCTCCCGCGCCTCCAGCGGCTTACGCGCGAGGCCGGTCGGTACGGCCTGGACATCGGTGACGGCGGAAACGCCGGTTCCTGCCGAGACTACGGATACCGCGGCATCGGCGGAAACGCCGTCGCCGGCGGAAAGGCAATCATCGACTGAAAAGCAATCTTCGGCGGAAAAGCAATCATCGGCGGAAACGCAATCGACTGCCGAAACGCCGGAACCTTCAGAAACTTCTGGAAAGGAGCGGCAACGCATGCCAGTGTCTCTCGCCAAGGGCGCGAACGTCTCCCTGTCCAAGGAGGCCCCCGGCCTCAAGGCCGTGAACGTGGGCCTGGGCTGGGACGTCCGGGTCACGGACGGCGCCGCCTTCGACCTCGACTCCTCGGCATTCCTCCTGAACGAGGCTGGCAAGGTCCAGGATGCCGGAGGGTTCGTCTTCTACAACAACCTCAAGAGCCCGGACGGGTCGGTGGAACACAGCGGCGACAACCGTACCGGGGCGGGGGAGGGGGACGACGAGTCCCTGAGGATCAACCTCGAGTCCGTGCCCCCGGGGATCCAGAAGATAGCGGTCACCGTGACCATCCACGACGCGGACTCCCGGCGCCAGAACTTCGGGCAGGTGTCACGGGCCTTCATGCGTGTGGTGGACGTGGCCAACGGCCAGGAGATTGCCCGCTTCGACCTCTCAGAGGACATGTCCACCGAGACGGCCATGATTTTCGGCGAGATCTACCGCCACGGCGGGGAGTGGAAGTTCAAGGCCATAGGCCAGGGATTCGCGGGAGGGCTCACCGCCTTGGCCGCCAACTACGGGGTGGACGTCTAGCGCGATCGCGCCGCCGCGTCCCGCCCCGTGACCCCCGGCGCCGCGCCGCAGGCCTCCCCCGGGGCACGAAAGGAGTTTTCAGCGAAATGGCAATCAATCTCGTCAAGGGCCAGAAGATCTCGCTCGAGAAGGAGTCCGGCGGCGGCCTGGCCAAGGTCGTCATGGGCCTGGGCTGGGACCCGGTCAAGAAGAAGGGCCTGTTCTTCTCCCGCAAGGTGGATATAGATCTGGACGCCTCCTGCGGGATGTTCGACGCGAACAAGAACCCGGTCGACCTGGTCTGGTTCAGCCAGCTCAAGAGCAAGGACGGGTCCATCGTCCACACCGGCGACAACCTGACCGGCGAGGGCGAGGGGGACGACGAGCAGATCATAGTCGACCTCTCGCGGGTCCCCGCGAACGTGACGTCCCTGGTCTTCACCGTCAACAGCTTCAGGGGCCAGACCTTCAACGAGGTGGAGAACGCCTACTGCCGCATAGTAGACGCCAGGAATCAAAACGAGATAGCCCGCTTCACCCTTACGGGCGGCGGCGCATTCACCGCTATGATCATGGCCAAGGTTTACCGCCACAACAACGAGTGGAAGATGGCGGCCCTGGGCCAGCAGACCGACGGGCGGACCATAAACGAGCTCATCCCCGGCATGGTGGCCACGCTTTAGGGGCGGACGGCGGCTGGGCCGCCCCTCTGAGGATCCCTGCGGCTGGCCGGGGGCCGCGCAGTGCCGCTTTCGGCGGCCCGTGCGCTCTTCCCCGTGACGCTCTCCGCCGCCCGCGGCGGCTTTCGGGTAACGCGCCCACAGCGCCCCGCGACATACGCGCCAGCGGGGTCCCGCCCAGCGGCTTATGCCACCGTTGCCCGTGCTGGCGCGTCCGGGCATTCCTCTCATGTCCTGCATGTCCCGGCGCGTGCGCCGCGCCCCGCCGGGACAGGCGATACGCGGCCGGCCATCCCGTCGGCCTACAGGGAGTTCAGCGTCATGGCGATCAATCTGGTCAAGGGACAGAAAATCTCGCTCGAAAAGGAATCCGGCGGCGGGCTCGCCAAGGTCGTGATGGGCCTGGGCTGGGATCCCGTCGACCGGCCGGGCGTGGGCGACATCGATCTCGACGCCTCCTGCGTCATGTTCGACGAGGCCAAGACGCTGGTCGATGTGGTTTACTTCGGCCAGCTCAAGAGCAAGGACGGGTCGATCCTGCACACCGGCGACAACCTGACCGGCGAGGGGGAGGGGGACGACGAGCAGATCATAGTCGATCTCCCCCGCGTCCCCGCGTCCGTCAGGACCCTGGTCTTCACCGTCAACAGCTATCAGGGTCATAATTTCAACGATGTCAGGAACGCGTTCTGCCGCATCGTTGATTCGCGGAACAACAACGAGATCGCCCGCTACACGCTCACCGGCGGCGGCGACTACACGGCGCTCATAATGGCCAAGGTCTACCGTCACAACAACGAATGGAAGATGGCCGCGCTGGGAGAGTTCACGCAGGGCGAGACGGTACACGACATCGGCGCCCCCCTCGTGAACTGCCTCTAGCGGCGTTCCGGCGCCTGACGCGGAAACGCGCCGTGAATCCCCGAGCGGCGGCTCGCGGGTGACTCCCGAAGGTAGGCCCGCAGGGGGGCCCGAGAGAGGATATCTGAAAATGCCAGTTGTGCTGAGGAAGGGCCAGAGCGTATCGCTGGAAGAGACCCGCGGGGCCGAGCTGGCCCAGATAATCGTCGGGCTGGGATGGGGGCCCTTCACATACACTCACTCGGATATTCCTGAACCGCGCTATTATTTCTTCGACAGGGCGAATGTCCTCTTTGAGGATGAAACGAACGGGGATCCCCCCGAGGACGAGGATTCCGGCTCCGGGAATCTGCCGGAACCGCGCGAAGTCAAAGAGGTGGACCTCTTGCAGTTGATCTTCGCCGGGAAAAACGGGTTGCCTTATGTCAAGCACATCGTCTTTACTATCGAGGCGGCCGAAGGCGTGACTTTCCAGGACGTGAACGAGGTCCACTTACGCGTCGCGGACCGCCGGAGCGGCACCGAGCTGGTCCGTTACAGCCTTCCCGGGGGCGGGCGCCGCCACAGGGCGATCGTCGTGGCCAGGCTCACTCACCGGAAGGCGGGGTGGACCATGAAAGCCGTGGGCGAATTCGTCCTGAGCGGGAAGCGGGAGAGGCTCATGGAGGCCGTGAGGGCGTGCCTGTAGCCATCCGGCGGGTCCGGACAGGGGGAGGCGCGTGACCGTCGCCTTATGGTTCAACCACGGCTTCTCGAGCCTGTACAACGTGATGGGCCTCCTGCGCGAGGGCGAGGCGGAGCTCGGGGGCTTCCCGGACGGGCTTAGGATTCTCCTCAGCCACTCCAACCCGGGCTTCGTGGCAAGGCCGCTCGCGGACACGTTTTTCCCCGAGCCCGCGGACACGGAGGGCCAGGGCTACGCCGAATGGTGCCTGGAGACCTGCCGCGCCAGAGGCGTGAGGCTGTTCTGGCCGTCCCGCCAGGCTGCGGCGCTCGCGGCCCGCGCGGAGGACTTCAGACGCGAGGGCGTCTCCTTGATGGTCCCTGCGGGCCCCGAGACCCTGGAGACCATGAACGACAAGGCCGCCTTCTACCGGGCCTGCGAGGGCCTGGGGCTTGGCCTCCCCCGCTACAGGGAGGCATGCGATCTGGCGTCTTTCAGGGAGGCGGCGGTCGAGATCCGGGCCGCGGGGCTCGCGGCATGCTTCAAGCCGGCCCGGTCAATCTACGGGCTGGGCTTCAAGATCCTCAAGCCCTCGGCCGACCCGCTCGTTGCGTTCCTGGCGAGCGATCCCGTGTCGGTTTCCCTGGAGGAGGCCCTAAGGGTCCTGGACGTTCCGCCCGAGAAGTTCAGGAAGCTCGTCGTGATGGAGCTCCTGCCCGCCCCGGAGTACAGCCTGGACTGCCTGGCCGCGGACGGGGAACTGATCTCCGTGACCGTGCGCGAGAAGCCGCTCCGCTCCGGCGCCCCGGAACGGCTCGTGCGCCACGCGGGGATGGAGGAGGCTGCCGCGGTCATGGCCCGCCGCTTCGGGCTCGGCAGGATCTTCAACGTCCAGTTCCGCTCGTCCCCCGAAGGCCCGAAGCTCCTGGAAATCAACCCCCGCATGGCCGGCGGGCTGTACTTCTCCTGCCTGGGCGGCGTCAACTACCCGTACTGGGCTGTCAGGCTGGAGCTGGAGGACTGCCGCGGCCTCATACCGGAGCAGTCGACCGGGCTCTACGTGAGCCAGGCGTACCGGCCCTTCGCGTACCGCGCCCGCGGGTGGCCCGGGGAGGGCTGAGGGCGAGGAACCGCCCGGACGGACGGGAGGGTCTTGTTGTGTCGAGGGGCGACCGGAGCCGATGCAGGGTTAAGGAACATTTCGGGCGGCTTTGGACCGCCGGGCACGGAAGGGCCGCTCACGCGCACGGGGGCGCGTGGATGCCCTGACGGCACTCATGCGGGGTTACCGCGAGCCGCGCATCCCTGCGCATTAGGCGCTTTCCCCGTCCCTCGGTTATCGGGCAATCCCGTAGAGGCCGGTTGCGCAGGCCTGAAACGGCGGGCTCCTTGCGGCATACAGCCCGAGCGTACCTGCGTGAGTGCGCTCTCGCATCGTGCCGGAACGAGCGGCTGCCGTTGCCATGGAATCGCGTCGGATGGGCAAAGCCGAAACGGCGCGGAATGTCGGACTGGGCCGCGACGGCCCGTAACGGCGCCGCGGCCGCCAACAGTGCGGGAAAACCTTCAAGATACATCGGACAATCTGCTTGAGAGGCATGAATGATGCGTTCGCAAAAAGTCCAGAGACAGTGACATGCATCTCCTCCCACAGCCTCCGGATTTGCAGCACCCCACAATGGCCTCCGGGGGACGGCTCCCCCTCACGGTCCCCGGACCGGCGCCTCCGCGCAATGGCTCCGGGCGTCAGCCCCCGGGCCGACAGGTCCGAGCAACGGCTCCCGGCCCGGCGGTTCAGCGCATCGGAACCCGGATGGCTGAGCAAGTGGCGGGTGGAGGTGGGTAGGTCTCCCCCTATTAAGAATATTTTGGAGTTTTTGCGAACGCAGCAAGAATGACGAAACCGTAATAAGTCGGAACGACAACCCGGGGCATTTCAGTGTACCATTTTTCGGTGTATGACGTCCAAGCGCCCTGCAATGACCGCCGCCGCCCCCATCCTGCTCATCATCATGAATCCCCTGCCGACTTATCACGATGGCGTCCTCCATGAGCTTTCCGCACCAGGAGTAAAGGGAGCGGCTTCGCCGAGCTGCCAGCCCATAAGGCTGACTCAGTCGATCCACCTTGTACTGGATCCCTCTCCGGGTGATCCTTCGACGGGCCGTCTTTCCGGAGGCACTTCTGATGGACCTTCGCCGGTCCTCCTTGAGCGGCCTGAACATACCGGCGTACCTTCATAGCCAGTCTTCACGGACAGAGCTTCCGGTTTACCCGGTCGCGTCGTATATTCGTGATGGACCCGCTTCCATCGCGAATCAGTTCGCCCCGTCCTTCACCACGCCATCTCGACGTTTCTCGGGGTTGTGGCGCCGCGTGATAACTGCGGAACTCTACGGGAACGGATACCGGTCATTGGCGCAATCCTGTTCCGCTGTAACGGCCATGCAGATTCCCAACATCCCGGCAAATACAATAATCAGGTTGCAACACCACATGATGTATGCATTTTATTTTTACACAATAACATGCTCAGAAACTAAACCACTGTCAACAACTTAAGAGGAGCGGTGCCTGGCAAGCAACTGATATCATTGATGAAAATATCTAAGAAACTGTTGATTGCTACCTTAAGTTGTTGACATTGGAAACTAAACCCATCTCTGCCTCCTGGATTTCTGATTTTGAGAGTAAGGGTAATCCTGACGCAAAGCAACTGAAGCCATGCTAAATTCACAAACCGATGGCAATTGTTGGCGATTAGAGTTATAGTCCTCTTAAGGCAATGCCAGTAGGCAATTTATGGATCCATAAATATGTAATTATCCTTTCATGTGGGATCGAGCAACCATCCCTGACTTGATGGCAGGTTCCCACCAATAACGAACCGCCGCCTGACGGCTCACGGCCAATCCGCACTGGCACAGGCCTTGGCGAGCATTGACAGTTTGGCCAGCCCTGGCGGACGGATACAAAATGCATTGACTGTTTCTCTGTTCCAATCTATCTTTATGTCAAGGGGAGGTTAGCAGACATGCCAGAACAAATCCGAGAAAACCAAGAGGCCAAGGAACTCCCAAATGGAGTTGGCGTTCCTCCAGCCACGCCTCCGCCCCAAGGCTTTTTCACTCCCTTCGAGATGCAATTGGCCGTGAAGATGGAGGGTTTAGAGAATAAGGTTGACCAGCTTGCAAAATCCCAGGACCAGCTCGCAAAATCCCAGGGCCAGCTGATCCTGAAGATGGAGGGTATCGAGAAAAGGGTAGACCAGATCGCTAAATCCCAAGACCAGCTGAACCTTAAGATGGGGGGTATCGAGAATAGGGTAGACCAGATCGTAAAATCCCAGGAGAAGTTGGAACAATCCCAGGAGAAGTTACAACAATCCCAGGATAAATACGCGACCAAGACTGAGCTTTTCGCCGTTAGGGACGTACTGACGGGAGAAATCAACACCGTCAAGAGCTCCATCAAAATCTTGAAGTGGCTTTTAGGAATCGCCATCCCGATTGTGACTGCAATCGCGATAACCTTGATCAACTGGCTTCTCGCGAGAAATTAGGCGTTCAACCCTCTCTGAGAACACGGAAAATCCCTACGGCTACGCCGCAGATGAAGCCCGCCTCGACTGAAACCTCTGTCCCGCAAGTCGCCGCGCTGCCGTCGAATACATCGGTCCCGCCGGCTTCAGATACGGAACGAGCCACGGGCAAGCGAGACGGCTACGGACTCAGGCCTAGCCACTGATACGGCGCCTGCGGAACAGGAAATCCGAACCCTGACCCGGTGGTGAATGGAGTCACCCATGCGGAAGGCAGCGCGACAGACCGGTGCGGGATGCGCACGCCACGAATTCGCTTCGTTCGTTGGCATGACGGTCATCCGGCCGCCGGAACCATCGGGCGGGTATCTCCTCCGAATCGAGGGGAACGTCGGCTGCATCAAGCCTGCCTTTCCCCTGCCGTTAGAGCCTGACCACGCGACGGCGGGAGGGGATCCCAGAACAGGGCGCTTCCCCTGGGCAGGGCCTGGGGTCGGGGCAGAGCCCGGAAACATCCCGGATTTTACTCTGGCGATCACGACGTTCCGAATACGATGCGGGAAGCGGAGTCGTCCCGGACGGTTTTTCCGACTGCGGCGCGAAGCATGCACGGGAAACGTCCTCTTCCGGAAACGGGGCGGACGATCGGAATAGTCATATGCCTGCGGTCCTTCAGTCTGTGTGCTCCCGTTTGGTGGGAGTGAGCCCAAGCCGCCGTCTGGGGGGGATCGGTCAGGCCTGGAGGGGCAGGTCACTGTCGCGCGGGGGGATAGCCAAAGCCTTGAATGTTGACGGGATGCCACCTGCGGTGAACGGATACGTCACGAAGAAATGGTCCAGCTCCGGCCAGGCCGAGACCGTCATGAATGTGTGCGTGCAAGTGTATGAGCAGGGACGTTGACCGGACGTTTCCTCCTTCTTGAGCGGTCAATGCCGGAGTGGCGCCTGACCCCGGCGACGGTGAATTTCTGGGGGTTCTCAGACTCCCATACGGGGCTTTCGCGTTCGGTCCCTGTGAAGAAGTCCGCGATCGCCCCGATGCCCCGCAAGTCCCTCTTTCGGCTTTATCCATGACGCAACCGCAATAAGCCTGCGAGGGATTCATGTTGAAGAGCCGGATGTGGCGGTGGATGTCCAAACAGGGTGGCTGGGCAACCCTGCTCCAATGCCTGGCACATTTAGCCTTCACTTCGTCCTCCCAGTGACCAATGATCTGGTGGCGTTACCTGCCCCTGGTTGGCAGTCCGACTTATTACGGTTTCGTCATGAATTTCGGTGGATTCTGGGGGCATGGGAATTTCTCGACCGTTTCGGCCGATTGCACGAGACCCGTTGGAAGCTGTCCGTTGGCAACCGCACGACTAAGCATTAGGCACGCTTTCCGGTGTGGCCGGGATTGCCTCGCGCCTTTCCGCACGAGTGCCTTCGTGTGCGCATGTGTTCGATGGCGGGTTTTTTCCTAAGCCGTTGCTTTTCGTCGGCTTTCGTCTTCGTGGCCGCGGGTTGAGCGCGTTTCAGGCGGGATTTCGGGTGGCGTCTTCACCCTGGCCGCTCGTGCCGCGACTCCTGTCCGACCGCTCCCGTGAACGTAAGGGGAGAGTTCCCCCGGTCGCTGCGTGAGACCGATAGCGGAGTTGCCGTCTCGCAAGGAGCCGCCATCGGATACTCTTTCTCAGTCCCTGCACCTTATCGGGACATTTCCGTCTCGAAGGCCGAGCAGTTTAGCTGACGCGGGAGCCTGTTTGCCGTCCAACCGATGGGCCTGACGTCATTTCTTGGCTTTCGGTCATTGCAATGCCAGGAGCGCGGCCATCCCTGCTTTCGCGTGGCAGATGACGATTCGCGATAAGCCGAGGCCTGAGATTTCTGCAAACGATTCGAAAATGCATGTCATGCTAGCCTGTCATTTCGTGAGGCGCCTAGGAGCCTGTTGCATAAAGGGTTTTGAGGAAGGATACGAGGATGGATGTGGCAGGCAAAAAGCAGTCCGTCTACAACTGATAGCGCCGTGGCAATGCAATTGTGAATTATGCTACAGGCCCCTAGGGAATGCTCCTGTGGCGCCAGTTGCGGAGGGACGAGTGGATTGGGCGACTCGAAGCCTGCGTGTGGCAAGATCAAGATAATCGTCAGGAAAGCATGGCCTCTCGGCTGAGGGGCGCACTACCTCATGGCAGCATCGGCATCATCGCCGACTGTCGCCTCATTGTCGGTGCCTGGCTCGCTCGACTGTCGCCTCATTGTCGGTGCCTGGCTCCCTCGACGGTTGCCTCGCGGCGGGGCATGGCTCGTTGCCGAGGGTTTCCCCACGGCGTGGCATGCAATATGGAGGGGAGGGTTCTCATCAGGGAAATGGAGCCGCCGCGCGGGGAAGCGGAGATCGATCTCCCGCCCGAAGCCCGCTTCGGGCTTGATCCGCATCCGAGGGCTGTGATAGATTGAGGCGGTTACGGGCCGAACAGGCGCGCCCCGCCGCCGAGCCCCGCCTGCCGCGGCCGGGGATGCGGTCCCAGAAAGGGAGCCTCATCATGCCTCTCCTGCAGATGGCGCTTGTCGTACATGCCCGCAGGGAACTCATCCTGAGCGCCGGAGAGCGGCCGCTCGGGACCGAGACCGAAGCGGACTTCGAGGTGACGGACGAGACCGTGGACACCCTGGAGGGGCCGGCCAGCCGCAAGGTGGGCGTGGCCACCACGGGCTCCGTCTACCTCACCGGCGCCGAGATCGTGAACCTTGACTACCCGGCCGACAGCATCTCCATGTCATGGTACCTCCCTGGGGAGGAGAACGAGGACGCAGCCCGGGCGGTGGATCTCTCCAAGGTGGGGCTCATCCCCTCGGTGCTCGCCCGGGACGCCGCGGAGACCGGCTTCCAGTGGCACTTCAAGGTGGACGCCAGGAGCCCCTTCAAGGAGACCCTCTTTTTCGACTCAGGCTTCCAGCCCCCCTTCAAGGCGTCTGATCTCACGCTGTACCTGACCGATCTGGGCAACTACGGCTACGGGACCCTCATCCTCTCCCGGGTATTCTACGGTCACAAGGCACCCACCTACACCGAGAACGACTGGGGTTTCCCCGAGACCATCGCCTCGGGGCGGCTGGAGCAATAGTCGAGGGAAATTTGCGGCAAGAGAGTAAAGGGACGGAAGGTCCTCAGGTCGGCCAGGGAGCCCCCGCAGGCGACCCGCAGGGCCAGGGTCGCGGTGCGGAAGGCGGGATCTCCGTCTGCCCCGGAACGCCCGCGCACGGTTCCGGAGCCGTCGCTACCCGCCCGGACTGCCCGCCTGAACCCGTCGGCGCGACTGCCGTCCCCTCCCCGGATCGCCAAGGCGTCAGGGAATGCCAAGGCGTCAGGCCCGGAGGCGGCTTTCCGTCTGGAGCCGCCGAAGACGTCCCGGACGCGGCCCGCCCGCCTGAAGGCGGGTTCCGGATATTCCGCGCGATAGCCCTCGTGTTCCGCAGGCTTTTCGACCGTAGCCCGGACGGGCGGCGGTCTGCGGAGGAGCCGCGGCGTACGGCAGGGAAGCTCGTCCCTGCCCTGCGGGACGTCTGCCCGGCGGGCGATGCCGCCCAGACGCCCGGCATCTCCGAGGCGGAGTTGCTGGCGCCCCTGAATGACCGGCTGACGTTGCCGCCGCCCACGGACGGCGCCCGTGTCGAGACGTCACGCGCCCGCGGCCCCGAACGCCAGGAAGCCTCCAAACCCCAGCCGTCTGTTGCCCGAGGCCCGGGACGCGGCACGGACTCCGACGCGTCCGCCGCGGTTCCCTTGCCGCCCCGCGGGATGCCCGCCGACTTCGGGGAGGTGTTCCGCGAGGCCTTCCGCCGCAACTTCCGCAAGGACTTCCTGTCCGCCTTCGGCCCGCCCTGCCTGGGCGACGTGCGCCGCGCCGCCGATATAAGGCACCGGGGCGTCGCCGGGCGCGGCGTACCGGGTACCGAGGCCTTCAGGATGGCCTGCCGCCTTGCCTTCATGGGGGCCTGGGACGCGGCTTACGCCCCAGCATACAGGGACGCGGCATACCGGACGCTTTTCCAGGCGCGCCCCCCCGCCTTGAAGCGGGGCTTCCGCCGGGAGTTCCGGGCGGAGTTCAGGAGCCGTTTCGCGCCGACCTTCTGGGGAGAGTTCCGCGCCGTCATGGAGAGGGCCTACGGCGAGCTTTTGGACCGGGACCTGAAGGCCCTTTTCCTCAAGCGTTTCCTCCATGCCTTCCGCTGGTCCTACGGCGCGGCTTTCGTGAAGGCCTTCAGGGAGGCCTACCCCTGAGCCGCGCACTGTGGCGCCGAAATCCCCGCGCAAGACAGCCCGCCGCACCGAGACTGTCCCCCCGCCCGGCTATCGGGCGCTCACTCCTGCGGCTTTATCAGATCCTCCGCGACTTCCGCATCCTCCGTATCCTCCGAACCTCCTCCCCACCTTGCTTTCCTGCCTCCGGTATTTTCCGCCTCTCCGGCACGTCTTACCCGATAAGTCTCCGGGGAGGCCGAACCGCCACCTTCTGTGCAGGGGATGCCTTTCGGGATGGGCGGGGAAGCCTTTCACGATGGGCATGGAAGCCTTTCGGGGCGGACGGGCGAGGCGCTGGCGGGCGGTTCTGGGAAAAGAACCGGGATGGGGAGAATCGGAAAAGGGTGGCTGAAATCCTGAATAGGAAACGGCAAGCCGAAATGTTTACCTATAAATCCATGATAGGCAAATGATATCTAAATATAAATTAAAAATATCATTGACATATAATGGAATATCGGAATTAAATTTCGGAAATCTTGAATTGATAAGCCATTAATTTCATATTCCACTATGATTCCTGGATTATTAAGAAATATCGAAACATGAATTCAGGAAATGATGATAGATAAAGGATAATCTGGACAGGATCCCCTGAACCTTGACATGCAACGGTCACGGGAATCGGAACATAGATTGTTGGGGTTGGAGGTGCGCGGGCGGAGGGCGGGAGGGCAGAGGGCATTGTAGCAAATGACTTTTTCCGACGAATCATGTAAAGTGAAAATTTAGCGTCCGGGTTTCAGGGGACGCCCCTCCCATACCTTTTCGAGGACTTATACGCTCAAGCCCTGGCACCCATGCTTTCCGGAGGCCCCGTCTCGTGGCGGCCGGCCCCTTTGGCCTGCGTACATGACCCTTCCCGAAACGATCCCGCCATCTGACGCCAGCGGCAGGTCTGCCGACGGTCTCCCGCGCGGCCGCTCGCGGGCGGAGCGCAAGGCCCTCCGGGCGATGCGCCTGGCCGCCGGGGCCCGCAGAGGCGCCCGCCGCGCCGCGCGGCCCGGGGCATGCGCCGTACTGTGCGCGATCCTCTCGGCCTTATCCGGCTGCGGGCTCTTCGGGGGCGGGAGCCAGGCCCCGACCGCTGGCGGCGGCGCGTCCGCGTCACCGGCGGTGCTGGGGGTGGACCCCCAGCGTTTCTCCGGCGGGGTTGCCCCCGCCGATTACGGGCGGGGCGCCGACTACTTCAGCGTCTGGTGCGGCAGCTGGACCGACGAGGCCCCGGCCAAGGCCGCGGCCCAGGCGCTCCAGCGGCAGGGCCTCACGGCCTTCGCACTGAAGAAGACCCTGGAGGAGAAGCGGATCCCCTTCAACAGGACCGTGGGGGACTACTGGCTCCTCATGACCGGGCTCTTCGGCGAGCGGGCTGACGCCGAGGCGCTGGGCTCGCGGCTCAAGGCCCGTGGGCTCGTCTCCGGCTACCAGGTCATCCGCGCTGACCTGCCCGCCGAGACCGCCACCTTCGAGGCTCAGACGCGGCCCTTGGCACAGCGCTCCGAGACGGCCCAGCGGAGCGCCCAGGAGAGGCTGGGCCAGCCCGTGTCCCCCTCATCGCCCTCAGCCACCGGGGAGGCCTTCAAGCGGGCCGTCACCGGCCGCTACATCGGGAGCTTTCGGGACGAGTGGGCCGCCAAGGACGAGGCCAGGCGTCTCACCTCGGCCGGCTGGCCCGCAGGGGTGGAGTCGGCGACGGATACCGGCGGCATGTGGTACCGGGTGTACCTGACCGGCCAAAACCAGGTGGAGGGCGGCGAGTCCGCCTTCGCCTCGGCGGTCCCGGAGGGGGCGGCAGCCTCCGGTTACCGCGTCTCCCGCCAGTCGATCCAGGCGGCCCAGGCTCAGGGCTCCTCCCAGAAGGGCCTGGTATTGGTGGTGGACACCTCCGGGCTCAAGGGGGCCTGGGGGGCCTCGGCGCCCAACCGCGCCCGGTCGGACGCGTCCAGCTGCGCCGGCTATTCCCAGTCCGGGAGGCTCCTGGCCTCGCTGGAGCGGCTGGCGAGCTACATCCCCGATGCCGGGCTTCTCGTGTCCGTGAGGAATCTGGGCTTCCGCGAGGAGCCGGGCGTCTTCGCAAGGGCCGCAAGATCTGTCAAGTCGTGGTGGAGCGAGGACGGTTCCGCGTACTCCGAGGCCCGCCCGGCCTACGGCCCGGCCGTCTACAACCGCCCTGAGGTGCTCCGGGCCGTGCGCGGCATGAAGCCAGACGTGCGCCCCGCGCCGCTGGGGCCCGGCCTGTCGGGTTTGAGCGAGCTCCAGGGGATACCCGGCCGCAAGACCGTGGTCCTCTTCTCCGATTTCCGCTTCAAGGACTCCACCGAAGGGGCCGAGGCCGCCGCCGGCGGGTTGCGGGGCCAGTACGGGGACGTGGACTTCCTGGTGGTCTACGGGGACTCCTCGGGGGAGGGCTGGAGGCTCGCAGAGTCGCTTTCGAGGGCCGGCGGGGGGGGACCGGAGGCATGGGACGGCTGTCTGCTTCTGACCGACAACGGCTATTTCGAGAGGTTCGTGAAGCGGGTCTTCCCGCGCTAGGGGACCCGGCCAGGGCTTCGCGGGGCGGGGGAGGCCGCCGGCCCCCCGCGCCCCCGGGGCGCCCCTTGGGCGCCAACCCATCCGACGACTAAAAGACGAGGACCAATGCCAGAACACACCTACGAAAGGGTCGCGTTCTTCTCCGGAGAGAAGATCCCCCTGGAGATGCACAAAGCCAGGATGGTCCAGAGGGTCCACCTCCGCCCCGTGGGGGAGAGGCTGGCCGTGCTGACGTCCACGGGCAACAACACCTTCCTCTTGCCCAACCGCGACGTATTCCTGGACATGCTCACCGACAGCGGGGTCAACGCCATGAGCGAGGCCCAGTACGCGGCCATGCTCCTGGCGGACGACAGCTACGCCGGCTCGGAGACATACTACCGCCTCGAGAAGACGGTGCGGGGATTCTTCGGGTTGCCCTACTTCCTGCCCGCCCACCAGGGGCGCGCCTGCGAGAACATCCTCGCCACCGCCTACGTGAAGCCCGGCGACTACATGGTCACCAACTACCACTTCACGACCACCAAGGCCCACGTGACCCGTTTGGGCGGGCTGGTCTACGAGTGCGTGTCGGACGCGGCCTCGGAGACCGAGAGCACGGATCCCTTCAAGGGCAACTACGAGATGGCCAAGCTCGAGAGCTTCGTGGACAGGACGGGGACCGAGAAGATAGCCTTCGTGCGCATCGAGGCGGGCACGAACCTCATAGGCGGCCAGCCGGTGTCCCTGGAGAACATGCGCGAGGTCTCGGCATTCTGCCGCAGGAAGGGCCTGAGGCTCGTCTTCGACGCGAGCCTGCTGGCGGACAACCTCTACTTCATCAAGACCCGCGAGAAGTCCTGCATGAAGCGGCCCCTGGACGAGATAGTCCTGGAGATGTGCTCGCTCATGGACATCATCTACTTCTCCGGCCGCAAGCTCGGCTGCGCGCGCGGCGGAGGCCTCGCGCTCGCCCACGAGAAGGACTACCGGAAGCTTAGGGACTTCGTGCCTCTCTTCGAGGGTTTCCTCACGTACGGCGGCATGTCGGTGCGCGAGATGGAGGCCATGAACGTGGGCATCCAGGAGACGCTGGACATCGACGTCATCAGCCAGACGCCGCTTTTCGTGGAGGCCCTGGGCGAGGAGCTTCAGGCCAAGGGCATCCCGGTGGTGACCCCGTTCGGGGGCCTGGGCTGTCACCTGGACGCGATGAGGTTCATCCCCCACGTGCCTCAGGAGCAGTACCCGGCAGGGGCCCTGGGATCGGCAGTGTACCTGACGAGCGGCTGCCGCGGCATGGAGCGCGGCACCATGTCCGAACAGCGCAACCCAGACGGGTCGGAGCATCTCTCCACGGTGGAGCTCCTGCGCCTGGCCGTGCCCAAGCGCGTCTTCACCCTCTCCCAGCTGAAGTTCGTGGCGGACCGCCTGGGTTGGCTCTACGAGCACCGGGACCTCATCGGCGGGCTGGAGTTCGAGGACGAGCCCGAGACCCTCCGCTTCTTCCTGGGCCGCCTGCGCCCCGTCGGCGACTGGCAGCAGAGGCTCGCCGATGCCTTCAGGAAGGACATGCCTTCCGGCCTCTAGTCCGCCCGACCGCCTTTTCCGGTCGCGCCGACCCCCGCCCCGCGCAGCCGGGCGTGGGTCGGCGGGGCGGTTGCTTCCTGTTTCAGCCGCGCCTGCCTTCGGCCCGCCGAACATGGACCGCGGACAAGGCGGACATGGTCAACGGACGCCGGCATCGGACGACGGCGGCCATGGTCCGCGGACGTCGGCATCGGACGACGGCGGACATGGTCCGCAGACGCCGACAGCGGACACGGGCCAGGACCCCGAGCGGAAGGCACCGAAGAACGGCAGCGGGGACAGGGCGGGGAGAGGTGACAGAGAGGGTTGACGTTTCGGAATCAGGGGTTGGCCTGGGAGCGGCGGTTTCGGGAAGTGCGTTTCGGCATCGGGACTCTCGGTCAAGGCCGGAGAAGCGCAGGTTCTACCGGTAAGGCAGGTTACTGTCATCGGCTGGCAGTTTATGCGATTTTGCAGGGAGAGACACCGGACATAGACGACCAGTCGGTCTGGGTAAGCGGTTACGTGTTGACAGCCTCGGATTCAACCGTAATAGTTACTTAAATCGTGGTCCATGTCTGTTGGGCAATGGTTTCTGTGGACGGACCCCTTAAAACATTTCGGTTGTCGGTTTCGCTCATGGATGCCTCAAGCAGTTTGCCATTTTGGATTTGCAGGTTCGAGGACCGCATTCATGCCCGGAAACCATGATGCCAACCGTAAAAAAAGACCTTTGAAGCGTTTGCCGGTAAACGAGTCTTCCTTCTCGGAAATAATCGGTAGCAAATCGGTTTATGTCGACAAGACCCGGATGATCCACAGTCTCATCACGAACTTGAAAACGCCTTATTTCCTTGCCAGGCCGAGGAGATTCGGCAAGACCCTCGTCCTCGACACGATTCAGAACGTTTTTGAAGGGCGTCAGGAGCTTTTCGCCGGGCTGGATATATCAAAACTGAAATACGACTGGAAACCTTATCCGGTGATCCGGCTGGATCTGAGCTCGGTGAATACCGATCCCGATGAATTTCAGGAGGATCTCACCACGGTTATCAAAACCGTCGCCTTGAGAGATCACAAAATACATCTTGACGTCAAGGCGGACAGCGATGTGTCCGCCATCAGGGGACTGATCGAAGAGCTTTACTGCAGGTATGCCGACAACGGACCGTCATCGGGTGGGGCAGGACGGAAATCAGCTGACAGCCGGATTGTCGTGATCCTCATCGATGAATACGATGCACCTATGCTGGACAATATCGACGATTATAAGAAATGCGAGGCGATAAGGCAGATTTTATATAAATTTTATCGTGCAATCAAATCAGAGGCCAAGTTATTACGCCACGTATTCGTTACCGGCATTACCAAATTCAAGAAAATGCCCCTCTTTTCGGCCTTAAACAACATCAAGGACATATCTCTCGGCGGGGAATATTCCACGCTTTGTGGCTTCACTCAAGACGAATTGACTCAATGTTTCGATTACCACCTGAATTCTAGCCTGAAATCCTTGAAAAGGGATCGATATTTCGGTCCCGACTCCACCGTAGACACGCTTATGACCGAGATTATGTACTGGTACGACGGTTACAGTTTTGACGGAAGGACAACCGTTTTCAACCCTTATTCGATAGTATCGTTTTTTGACGCCAAGGAATTTGACGATTACTGGTACCAATCCGGCGATTCCCTCTTCAACCATAACAACGGATTAAGCAACAAAAATTGTTTTGACTTGTTTGACACGGATCTGTCTTTTGCGAGCACATTTAAGGTCCTTGATCCCGGCAAAATGAACGACGTTTCCGTTCTCATGCAAACCGGATATTTAACGATCGATAGAGTCAGAAAATCAGGGGGATTGAGGAATTATCACCTGAAGATCCCTAATAACGAGATCAGAAACGCCATTGCCTACGAAATTATGGAACACGCGATTGTTCCTGACGGTATAAACGATCCTGTAAAGTTTCTCAGCGTGTATTTTCATGATTTTATCGAAGCTTTCCTGTCTATGGACGGCGAAAAATGCGAATCGCTATTCTCCTCTTTTATCGCCGCCTTCCCGTCAAATTTGCTCGGCACTCCTGAAGCGGGCGAATATGTCTATCATGCCTTGTTGTATTGCCAGCTGAAAGCCTGCCGCCTTGACGTGCGCTGTGAAAACAGGACAGGCAAAGGCATTTCGGATATAGTCGTCAGAACGCCTGCAGGCGACTGGATAGTCATTGAACTCAAATACACCAAGCCTGAAAGGGATTTGCCGGAATATCCTGCGGTCTCCGCAGATCCCGCGGATCCTATGGCTCCCGGATCCCCTGATTCCAATATGGTTGGCATTTCCTCAGATGGACTGCCTCATATTTCCGGACCAGACATCCAGGGCACCGATGCTTCTGTCCCTCCAGACGACTCGTCCAAGCCGCTTGTCGCCGGTTTGCTGTCGGAACCGGCTCTAAAAAGCCTCAGACGCAACGTTGATTTTGCGTTTAAACAGATAGTGAGGAACAATTATGCCTTGCCGTTCATCTCGATGAGAAACAAGGTTTTTGCCGTTGCGGTCGCTGTTTATGGCAGAAACGACGTGATGTTCCGGTTCAAGGAGGTTGCATGGTCTAATGAAACCCATAAGGCAGTCGCATACAAATGAATATCTGTTCAATCCTGGACATCCGTGGGTTAGACCGCTCCACGATGATGTCGGCAGTTTTTCCGCTGATTAAAGAATTGGATTGATGACATTTCGCATTTCCAAATTTTTCTGCCAATATTTGCAAAGGATCGGATTTAGATCCGACAACTGCTTCATGGTTGCCGATGTGCAGCGGTATCCTTGCATGCGATATCACTTCGATGGGCAAATACGATAAATTCTTCAATGCCTGAATATTCACTCCAATCAAGGTGTTTCGGTTATTAATCATTATGTGTTACGGATACGGCAACCCAGAATAATCTGTTGATTAAAACTGCTTCTTTGACCATATATAAATTTGAGTCAAAGAAAAATTTAAGATTATGTAGGTATCATCCTTTTCTCATAAATTGCATCCGGAGTAATAGTGCGCCGCCTTCGACGAACGGCGCGTGTTCAGGTCGCCCGTGGGCGGTACGGCTGGCGACCGCGTTGCCGTGACAGGGGCACCTCGCTGAAGATAGCTTCGGAACCGGCATTTGCATGCGAATTCCCTTTGTTCGGTGACGCTTGGCGCGGTCCATCGATCGTCCAGGCCCTCTCGGCACCCGCGCCTGTAGCGAGACTGAAATCATCCGGCTTGTCCTTGCCCAAGCTTGCAGGGCCGTTGCCGATGGCCGGTTGCGGTCCCGGTCGGGCGTGTTGAGCCGCAGCTGGCTCACCGGTTGGGGAGATCAAGGCGAACGAGCCGATACGTCCCGACCTGCCCGGGACGGCTGACGGGCCCCCTGACGTCATGGCTCCGACGGCGGGATTTGAAATCGTGTCGTGTCAGGCGCCGGGGCAGTCGCGAGCGGCCGTCTCGGAGCGGCGCACGCAGTCGATCGGGCCGGGCGGCCGGGTCTTTTCCGGAAAGTTTTCAGGGCAGCTCCGGAAGCCGCCGCGACCGCCCCCGGAAGCCGCCGTGCGGCAAACTCGGGCGCGGAATGCCGTTTCAGCACGTCATGCGCGGGCGTCCTTCGTCGCGCCGCGCACGTCAGGGAGTCAGGCATGTCTGGAGCGAGTCGCAACGTGCCGCCTTGGCTGTCCACCTCTTGGCTGTCCCCCGCAGTACGCGGGGCCGGAAGGTTTAGGGATCGAGGCGGCGCGGGATCCTGAGGGCGCAAGTGGCGCCGTGGGGAAGCTCAGTTGCCCTTCACTGCCCCGCCGCACGCGGAGGCGCGAGCTTGACGATCAGCGCGTCGGATTCCGCTTCCGCGCCCGGGGTCCCACCGGAGGGGTCTTTCGCCCTCCAGGCGAGATCGCCGTCCCGGGAGCCCGTCGAACCCGCGAGCGCGAGCCCGCCGTCGGCGAACGACGTTGCGGAATAGGCGGTCTCCTGGCCGCTCCCACCGTAATGGAAGGTCCACAGCCGCTCACCCCGTCCGTCCGTCATGACCGCCAGGATGTCCCTGTCGCCGTACTCGGGATCCTCCGGATCGGCTTTGCCGCCTGCGGCGAACACCCCGCCGGCGGATTCGGCGGCGGCGGCCAGCCACGAGGCTTCCACGTCGTCCAGGACCTTCTCCCACGCGGTCCGGCCGCCCTCGGCAAGCCTGAATATCCAACCGCGTTCGGTCCCGCCTGCGGACATGCCGCCGGCCCCCGCGAGCCCTCCGTCGGCCAGGGCCGCGACCGCGTCCGCGGAACGGCCCGCGCCTTCGTCCTCGGGGAATTCCGCCGTCCATCTCACGGCGCCGTCGGGGCCGATTTCTCCCGACACCGCGGCCGAGCCGCGCTCCTCGTCGATCCGGAGGCCCGTGAAGACGGCGCCCCCGTCCCCGGTCCCGGAGGCGCTCCGGGGCTCGAATCCGGATCCGCCGGTGCGCGGGCAGGAAATGTCGGTCGCGGGGCCTCCGGCGTCCAGGCGGATGACCAGGAGGTTGACCCCCTCCCCGCACCCCGGCCCGGCACTGGAGCCTTGAGCGCTCCCCACGACGAGGAAGCCGCCGTCACGGTTCTCGAAGGCGCCCAGGAGCCGCATGTGGCCGTCCGCCCCGAAGCCGTTGAGCCACGACTTGTTCCCGGACGGGTCCAGCCTCGCCACGAACACGCCACCGCCCTTCGGCTGCCCGCCGAAATCCCCGTCCGCCGAATTGAAGTGCCCCGTCAGGATATAGCCGCCATCCGAGGTCTGGGCCACGTAGCCGGCTCCTTCCTCGTACCCGCCGCCGAAGGTCCTCTGCCACTCGAGGTTCCCTTCCCGGTCTAGCTTGGCGACCCAGGCGTCCCTGCCCCCGTGGTAGTTCGTCACGTCGCCGTCCTCCGAATCCGTCCAGCCCGCGGCGACGACGCCCCCGTCTCGGGTGGCCGCAACGGAAACGAACTCGTCCGAGGAGCTACCGCCGTAGGCCTTCGCCCATTCCACGGCGGGCGGATCTGCCGCGGATGCCGTCGCGGCCGGGAACGCGGCGGCCGCGAGCGCGGCCGCCGAGAGAATAATCGCTAGACGTGTCATGTGTCGGCTCCTTGCGGCGTGCCGTCCGGGAAGCGGCCCGGGGCCGGGCGCATCGCGGTCGCCTGCGGCACGCGAACCGCATGGCGGTCCCCCGGAGGGCCCGCGGTCGGCGGCGGATGCCCTCAGGGCCGCGAAGAGCCCGGACTGACGCCTGTTTTGCAGATTATAGGCCGCGATGCCCCCAAAGGCAAAAAACCTTGCCGAGGCGACGACCAGGGAAGACATGTCGGCAATCCCCATGCCCACGCAGGCATCGCGTCCGACGGGGACTTGCCCTCAGTCGGCGTCCAGGGGGCCGGAATCCGCCGCGGGGCCTTAACCCGGCCCGGAACCGGGCTTGTTCCCCGAAGCCCCGAGCCCGTTGCCTGCGCCGAAGCGAGCCGTTGAGGCGTAAAAAAAAAACAAACCATTGAGCTCAACCAAAATTCCCCTTGAGCCCCTTGAGCTAAATGGAGTTCGGAGCCGGGTCAGTGAGAATAACCGGCCTGAAATCGAACCGTCGGGTTTTCGTTGAGAGTAATCGTCCACCTCCCCTCACACTCGTCTCCCCCACCCGGGACGGCCAGTCACCAGGCTCTTCGCGTAGCGTAGTCCTGCCCTGACCGCACCTCATGGACCGCACGGGGTCACATAGTCGTACCGCACGCCTGACTGTTCCGGACTTCCTCCAGACAATGCCGCCCGTGCAGGAATCACGGCTGCCGGCCGAACCGGGATAGGCACGGCCGGCGCCGGAAGCCCGCATCGGTTCCGGACGTTAAAAAGCTTTACGACCGATCGGTCTTGCACCGTTTCCACCGTTCAGCAGAAGCGATCCGCCAGTCCTTCCCCCCACCCGCCCACGAACGCGCCACGCCACGCCACGCCACGCCGCCGGGTTGACCGAGGAAACCCCTTGCCGCTCCCCGAATCCCCCGGACCCGCCAAGACCATCCCGCCGTCCGGGCTCGCCCCCTCGCCGCAGGCCGCTGGCATGGAGATCATGCCATAGCCGCAGTTCCCCGCAGGGGCCCTGAGATCCGTCGGGGACCTGCTCGACGGGGTGCCGCAGGCCGAGGAGGCGGAGCGCCTCGAGTTCCTGGCCCGGATTGACCCGCCCCCCCTCGGAGCGCTTCTGCGGCTTCTCCGTGCGCATGAGGCCTGCGGAGTTGCCTCGGGCGCGTCCTTGAACCGGGACGTCGCATCGACGGCAGGGTTCATGCTGCTCGGTTTCCTGGCGCGGATCGACGAGCCGGAGGATCCCCGGGAGAGGGCGTCCCGGCGCAGGGCGACGGCAATCCGCCTCACAGTTGACATTTCCTGTTGTTTCTAATACACGATTATGGCGATTATCGACACCCCGGCGCATGATACCTTTCTGGGCATCGCAATATGATGCGTACCCAATGCCGTGATGCTCAAGAAACGTTTCATGATAAATAATCAATAAACAAGTGTGAGGTTAGCGCCTATGTCCGAACAGGTTCAGGATACTCAGGAAGTCAGCCAGGGTTACGGCATATCATCGACACCGGCCCCGCCACCGGGAGCCTTCACGGCCTCCGCGATGGAGCTTGCCGTTAGGATGGGTAAACTCGAGGCGGCTGTGACCGGAATCAGGGAAGACATCAGCGGTATCTATAAGATAATCGATAAGGGATTTGGCGACATTACGGCCGAACTGGTCACCCAGAAAGGAGAACTGGGCAAAATCAAGAAGAGCATCGGCCATGTCTGGAAGGCGCTCGCGTTTTTCGCGGCGGCCTTGATCGCCTTGTTCGTCTTCATCTACGCATGACAGGGTAAAATCATCGAGCGACAAGGCAAGATCGCCATGCTACAAGGGAAGATTGAACAGATCCCGAGGGCGGTTGAATCGCTTCAGGCCAGAACGGCTCGGGCGGCGTTGCCTTGCACGCTTACGCGCCTCCCGCGGATGCGTCTGCCTTGGGCTATCCAGGGAGCGACCCGACAGGAGCTGCAATCACGGAAAACGCCTTGGACCCTGACCGGAACCCCGGACGTGGCGCGACCGACCTACCATCCTCGGAAGCCGCCGGACAGGCCGGGACCGCCATGGTTGCCCAGATCACTGTCGCGAGGGGAGCCGGGACTCCCTCCGGCAGGAACCGGATCTCCGGAGAGTACTGACTCCCGCGATGCTCTGCCGAGGAGATCCCGGGAGCTTGCGCGGCATCGACCGTGAAATCAATCCGGGCAGGGTGGCGTCCGCCACCCCGAGCCGGAACGGCTCAGCCCCGATACCTCCTTCAAGGCCGACTCCTGGACCGGGAGTACGGGCGGGCCTGCGGCGAGAGTGCGAACGCGAAAACTGAGGACAGCCAAATCTCTGGCCCGCCGCCCGCCGGATGCGCGGGAAAAGCCCCGCTGATGCCCCGCAGGATGTCACGCGAAAGACTGAAGGCCAATCCCCGGGCCGACGGGACCAGAGCCCCGAGGCGTTCGGGACGGCCGTGCCCGGAGGGCTGTCCGGGTCGACCGCCCTTCCGGACCCCGCGCGTACCCGCGTTTCCGCTCCTTCCCCTTTCCCGCCCAAGCGATCAAGCGCTTTCGGCTCCTCCTGGTCACCGCGTTCCCCTGGTCCCCGGCGCCCACCCGCCGCCCTGCCGCGGACGCGGCGTTCGGCGGAGCCGAAGCCAGCGCCGACGGCCCCGTGTGGGCCTCCGAGGGCCCCGTGCCTGTATTTTTCAACCCGAAAGGGCTATCCTTTTGGAAGGGCCCCGTTGCCCACGGGGCCGCAGGGGGGCCAGAAGCATGAGCCTTAACGACACGCCCAGCTCGAACAGGGTGCATATCGGCTTCTTCGGGAAGCGGAACGCGGGAAAGTCCAGTCTGGTGAACGCCGTGACCGGCCAGGACCTGGCCGTCGTCTCCGACGTGATGGGCACCACCACCGATCCCGTCTACAAGGCGATGGAGCTCCTCCCGCTGGGACCGGTGGTGGTGATAGACACCCCCGGACTGGACGACGTGGGGTACCTGGGGGAGAAGCGGGTGAAAAAGGCCCGCCAGGTCCTGAACAAGACCGACGTGGCCGTGCTGGTGGCGGACGCCAGGGAGGGCCTGGGGCCCGAGGAACGGGGGCTCCTGGAGCTCTTCGCGGAGAAGGGCATCCCCAGGGTGGTGGCCTTCAACAAGTGCGACCTGCTGGACTCGCTGCCCGAGGCCGGGCCCGGCGAAATCTACGTCTCCGCCGTGGACCGCACCGGCATCCGGGAGCTCAAGGAGACGGTGGCCAGGCTCAACGTCTCGCCGGAGTCCAGGCTGAGGCTGGTGGGCGATCTCGTGAGCCCCTCCGATCTCGTGGTGCTGGTCATCCCCATCGACAAGGCCGCACCCAAGGGGAGGCTCATCCTGCCCCAGCAGCAGACCATCCGGGACATCCTGGAGGCGGACGCCTGCGCCGTGGTGGTGAAGGAGTTCGAGCTCCGCGAGCTATTCGGGTCGCTTTCGAAGCGGCCCCGCCTGGTCGTGACCGACAGCCAGGTCTTCGCCAAGGTGTCGGCGGACGTGCCGAAGGAAGTGCCGCTCACCTCGTTCTCCATCCTCTTCGCCCGCCAGAAGGGCATGCTGGACGCGGCCGCCCGCGGGGCGCTAGCCATCGACCGCCTCAGGGACGGCGACTCGGTGCTCATCTCCGAGGGCTGCACCCACCACCGCCAGTGCGACGACATCGGCACCGTGAAGCTCCCGCGCTGGATCCGCAACTACACCGGACGCAGGCTGGAGTTCGCGTGGAGCACGGGCGGGGACTTCCCCGAGGACCTGACGCCCTATGCTCTCGTTGTCCACTGCGGGGGCTGCATGTTGAACGATCGGGAGATGCGCCACCGGCTGCGACGCGCCCAGGCCGAGGGTGTCGCCATCACCAACTTCGGCACGGCCATCGCCCAGATGCAGGGCATCCTCCGGCGGAGCCTGGAGATTTTCCCGCACCTGTCGCTGGAGTTCGAGGAGATCGAGGCCGAAGGCCGCGCGGAGGCGGCCAGGGCGGAGTCAGGACGGCCCGGGGACGGACAGCCGGGGGCCGGCCGGCCCGGCGCCTCTGGGACAGGCCCGGCCCCCGTCGGCAGGCCAGCGGAGGGCGACGGTGCGCACTGAGACGGACGCCCTGGGTGCTGTGAGGATCCCCAAGCGCGCCCTGTACGGCATCCAGAGCCGGCGCGCCCGCGACAACTTCGCGCTCGCCGAATACCGGCCCGTGAACCTGAACCTCGTCAGGGCCATGGCCAAGGTCAAGAAGGCCGCGGCGCTGACTCACGCGGAGCTGGAACCCGGCCGCGCCGCCGTCTTCAACGCCGTGGCGGCCGCGGCCGACGCGGTCCTGGATGGCGCGGCCGCGGAGATGTTCATCGTGCCGGCGCTCCAGGGGGGCGCGGGCACCTCCACCAACATGAACGTGAACGAGGTCCTGGCCAACCTGGCGCTCGTGGGCCTGGGCTTCGAACCCGGGAACTACGCCAGGGTCCACCCAATCGACGACGTGAACCGCGGGCAGTCCACCAACGACGTCTACCCGACAGCGCTGAGGATAGCCGCGGTGGATCTCCTGCGCGAGCTCTCAGAGGAGGCGGCCTCGCTCCAGGAGGCGCTCCAGCGCCGCGAGAACGAGCTCCAGGACGTCGTGAAGCTGGGCCGCACCGAGCTCATGGACGCCGTGCCCGTGACCCTGGGCGGGGAGTTCGGGGCCTGGGCCCAGGCCGTGGCCAGGGACCGCTGGCGGCTCTACAAGATGGAGGAGCGTCTCCGCCAGGTGAACATCGGCGGCACGGCCGTGGGGCTCTCGCCGCTGTCCGAGCGGCGCTACCGCTTCGGGGTCATCGAGCGGCTCCGCGAGATTTGCGGGATAGGGCTCGCCGCGAGCGAGTACCCCATGGACGTGACCCAGAACAACGATGTCTTCTGCGAGGTCTCGGGCCTCTTGAAGGCTCTGGCCGTGAACCTCGCCAAGATTGCGGGGGACCTGCGCCTCATGGGCTCCGGCCCCGCCGGGGGCCTGGGCGAGATAAGGCTCGCGCCTCTCCAGATGGGGAGCACCTTCATGCCCGGCAAGGTGAACCCCGTCGTGCCGGAGCTCGCGCTGTCCGCCTCCATGAAGGTCATGGCCAACGACCTGGCGGTGACCGTGGCGGCCAGCCGCGGGGAGTTCGAGCTGAACGCCTTCCTGCCGGTCATTGCCGAGGCGCTTCTGGAGAGCCTGGAGATCCTGAGGGACGTGACGCGGATCTTCCGCGTCAGGTGCATCGAGACCCTCGCGCCCGACCCGGAGCGTTGCCGTGCGCTCCTGGAAGGCTCCATGGCCTTCGCCGCGGCATACTGGCCGCAGCTTGGTTACGAGAGGGTGGCGGCCGCCGTCCGTCTGGCGGAGGGCGACCCAGCCAGGGCCCGCGAGGCGCTGGAGGCCGCCCTGAAGGCCGGTTGCGGGCCGGACGCGCCTGGCGGGGCTGATTTGCCCGGAGTGCAGGGCGAGCCTGACGAAGTGCAGGGCGAGCCTGGCGGAGGGCGGGGCGAGCCTGACGGAGTGCAGGGCGAGCCTGGCGGAGGGCAGGGTGGCCCTGGGGTGGGGCAGGGCGATTGAAGGGCGCGGCGCCACCTCTTGTCCGGCAGGTCGGTCCGCGTCCGGACGGCCGCCTTGCGCCGGATGCCGTCCGGCGCGGGCTTTTCGCGACAGGCCGCCAGTTCCCTTGGCCTTGCCTTTGATCCGCGCCAGACAGAAATATCCTCCGGCGCGTTGCGGCCCCCGTCCCGCAGAGTCCTCCGGCCCCCTAGGTCTTGCCCTGCAAGGACCGATTCCCCGCCAGAGCCTTGACATGGACAAGGGCATGGCATATTCATGGCTCTGGCTTTTCCGCGCTTCAGAACCTCCCGAACCTCACGAAATTCCTTTCGTTGAAGATACGTCCGCGGCGATTGTCAACACCCCGGCGCATGAAGCCCTTCGGGGGCCACGCGATATGTGTATGTGCCCAGGGACGTGATGATCATTCCGATGTATCGTGATAGAACATTAAGGATTCTTCTTCAATGGGCAGACTGCTCGCTACCGTCGTAGGCGTTGACCGCACCGGCATAGTCCATTCCGTCTCAAGCGTGCTCCTGGGGCACGGCTGCGCCCTCTCGGAGGTCTCGCAGACCACCCTGTTGGGCCAGTTCGCGGGCCTCTTCTCCTTCGCCGCGCCAGGAGGCCTGGACCGCGCCGTCCTGGCGGCGGACCTCAACCGGGCCCTCGAGGGCATGGGGATGACGGCCTGGGTCACCCCGATCGAAAGCGAGCCTACGGCGCCCGCCCCGGACTCCGAGCCCTACGTGATGACCTTGACTGGCCCAGACAGCCCTCGGCTCATCCCCACGGTCACCGGGGCCTTGGCATCCTTCGAGGCGAACATCGACAACCTCAGGTCCGTGGCCCTCTCCCCGCCCGAAGAGGGGATCTCCCCCGGGCCGGTGGTCCTGGTCCTCGAGATAACGGTACCCGCCGGCGTGAGCCAGAAGGCCTTCCGGCAGTCCCTGGCGCTCGCGGCGGAGGATCTGGGCATCGAGATCAGCCTCCAGCACAGGGACATCTTCGAGGCCATCCACCGTCTCTGAGGCGCCCGCCAAGGCCCCGTCCCGTACCCCTGAGTCAAGGGGGCCTTATCATGAAACGTTTCTTGGGCACCACGGCCTTGGACACCCATCATATCGTGATGGCTTCAAGGGTTTCATGCGCCTGGGGGTTAATAATAAACATGAACGTGTAGAGTCCCGAGCGCCTCGGGGAGCCAGGCTTCCGGCGAGCCCTGCCGTGAGAACTGAGATCGCCTGCGGCAGTCTTCGGGTCACATCGCGGGGCCGTAGCCTTGCCTCGCCGTCGCTCGTCCGGGTTGACAATGGCTCCGGCTTGGCTCCCGCATCGGGGATGGGTAGCCGGAGGGTTTCCGCGGGACGCCCCGGACCGTTTCCGGGAAGCCTCGCGCGGGGCCGAAGGCCGTTTGTCATGAGACGTCTTCTTGGGCGTCACGGCCTCGGACACCCGTAATATTTTGACGGCTTCAGGGGTCTCGTGCGCCGAGGTGTTGGCAATCAACTAGAACGTGTAGGGAGGGGCGGGCTAGGGCGGCGACCCGGGCTGGGCCCGGCAACGGATCCCCTGTCAACGGCGCCCCGCCCGCCGGATCTAAAATTTGACATGCGGGGGCTCGGTAAGGTAAAGGTAAATCACGGGCAGACAAGGGATCGATCGGGTTCAGCGTTCCGGACCTAAAACGGCGGGATGGCGCGCGCGTGCGCTCCCATTCCGGACCGCCCTTCCCCAGGCTTCAAGCCTCCGTCTTCCGTTCCGGTCTCTGCCTCCTCCTTCCGAACCGGTCTCCACCTCAACCTTCCGCCTCCGTCCGTCCCTTCCCCGGCCTCCGGGCTTGCCCGGTCTGCGGGCTTTCCCCGGCGGGCGATGTTGCGGGCAGGCGCCGGAGTTCCGGAAACCTTGCGGCGGTCGCTGGCCGCCGCCCCTGGCCTCCTGGCGCCCTATGGGCGGGGCGCCGGAAACCTGCCGCCAGACCGTCCTCAGGCCCGGGCAATCTGGCGAGCGGTCGCGTTGTCCCGCAAGGGGCCCCCTGCGGCCGCGGCGAGGAGTCGCGCCTCCCATGTGCGTTCAGGACGTGCTTTACAACACTGTCACCGAGCCGGCCGCCGTCGCGGCGCTGGCTGACATCTACGCGGCCGCGGCCCCCGGGACCCTCCGCTGGAACCTGTCCGTGCCGTTCCAGGTCACCCTGGCGGACGAGGACGGGCTGGTGGAGGACTTCGGCCTGGCCGGGCTGTACCTGGACGGCTGCCGCTTCGCTAAGCCCCTGCGGATAGCCGCCTGCCCCAGACTGAGGGAGATCTCCCTTTCCGGATGCGGGCTGGTAGCGGTCGAGCTCACGGACCTGCCGGAACTCAGGGAGCTTTTCCTGAACAACAACCGGCTGGCCGACCTGGGATTCCTGGGGGGGCTCCCGCGGCTCCGGAAGCTGGGGCTGAACTACAACCGCGGCGCGGACCTCGCGCCCGTGGCGGGACTCCCCGAGCTGGAGGACCTGAGGCTCGCGAACCTCGGGCTGGAGCGCATGGATCTCCTCGCCTCCCTCAAGAACCTGAGGGAGCTCCAGCTGGCCTTCAACTCGCTGGAGGACCTCGGCCCGCTCGCGGGGCTCTCCAGACTCGAGTCCCTGCAGCTCTTCAACAACCGCCTGTCCGACCTCGGGCCTCTCGCGGGGCTCGTGCGGCTCCGGTCGCTGAACCTCATGAACAACCAGGTCTCGGATCTGGCCCCGCTCTCGGGGCTGGCCGCCCTGGAGGAGCTGGTCCTGGCGGGGAACTGCCTGCCGCAGGGGGCGCTCGGCGCCTTGGGTCGGCTCGTCAGGCTCAGGAAGCTCGATCTCCAGAACTGCCAGGCGAAGGTCTTCCCCGGGGCGGAGGGCTTCGGCGGGGCGCCGGTGGACCTCTCGGAGCGCGGCCCGGACCTGAGCCCGCTCGCGTCCCTGCTCAGGCTGGAGCACCTTAACCTCACCGAGAGCCAAGTGGACGACATCGGCCCCCTGGAGGGCCTGGAGGATCTCCTCGAGCTCCGCCTGGACCGGAACCGCATAACGGACATCCGGCCCCTGAGGAACCTCCGCAGGCTCCGCGTGCTGAGCCTCAAGAGCAACTCCGTGGAGGGCACGGAGGCCCTCTCCGGGATGCGGGAGCTCCGCGAGCTCTGCCTGGACGGGAACTCCATCGGCTCGCTTTCCGGCATCGAGGGCCTGGTTAACCTGGAGCGGCTGGGCCTGAAGCACAACCGCGTCTCGGACATCGGCCCGGTCAGGCATCTGAGGAACCTGAAGCGCCTGGAGCTCCGCGCGAACGAGATTTCGGACCTGTCCCCCTTAGAGGGGCTCACGCTACTCCGCACCCTGGACCTGGAGGACAACCGCGCGTCGGACCCCGGTCCGCTCGCGGGCTTCCTGGTGCTCCTTGAGCTGAACCTCGCGTACAACAGCATCTCCGATCTTGCCCCGCTCGCGGGGCTCACGCGGCTGAGGGATCTTAACCTCGCCGGCAACAGCGCGGCGGATCTCACGCCCCTGAAGGGCATGAGGATGCTGGAGAGGCTGAACCTGGACCTGAACCGCGCCCAGAGCCTGGAACCCCTGCGCGGGCTGGCGAGCCTCACGCGGCTCTCGCTCGACTCCAACGGCGTGAGCGACCTCTCGCCCCTTTCCGGGCTCTCGGGGCTCACGCACCTGTTCATCCCCAACAACAACGCGACCGACCTCTCGCCGCTGGCGGGGCTCACCCGGCTCGCGAGCCTTGACCTGGACTGCAACCGGCCCCGTGACCTGAGGCCGCTCGGGGGTCTCGCCAACCTGAGGGACCTGCACCTGAATTCCGCGGACGTGAGCGACCTGGGTCCGCTCTCGGGGCTCGTCAGCCTGGAGCAGCTGAACCTCTGCAACAACGGCATCACGGATCTCTCGCCCCTGGCCGGCCTCATGAACCTCATCATGCTGCGCGCCGACATCAACCGGGTAAGCGATCTCTCCTTCGCGTCGTCGTTGAGCCGCCTGGAAAACCTCTCGCTGAAGTTCAACCGCGTGCGGAGCTTCGAGCCGCTGGCCGGCCTGAAGCGCCTCATGTACCTCTGGCTGGACTCGGGGCAGGTGAGCGACCGCCCCGCGCTGGAGGCCATGCTTCCAAACGTGCGGATACTCTTCGACTACATCTGAATCGGGGCTTCCCGCGCGGCCCCTCCAGCGCGGGGGAAGCCCGCAAGCCGCCGGACGGTCGCGTCCGCACGGGGAGGTCCGTTCGGAGTCCCGAAGAAGGGAGCCCCGGGCCGGACAGGGTGACGCGGGACCGGTAGCCCTCCCCGGCCCGCGCCGGTCGGGGCTACCGGAACGCCCGTGCGGCGATCGGCGGGCAGGTCGTGCCGGAACAGGCCGGTCGGGAAAGCCGCTGCGCCGGAACGCGGCGGCGGGGAAGGCGTTCCGGAACAGGACGCTCTGGAAAGCCGTGGTGCCGGAACGGGGCGGACGTGCCGGACCGGGGCGGACGTGCCGGAACGGAGCTCCGGGGAGGAATTTCCGGGAAAGTCCGGGAAAGCGCTTCCCGCCGGGGCGAACCGTCCGGGAGCGGCTCACCGTCCGGGAACCAGTTGGGTTCCGAGCTGCAGGAGACCGCGCCGGGAAGCGGGCTCCGGAAATCTTGAAGCCAGGCTTCCGCCCGGAACCTTCGCGGGCAGTTGCCGGAAAGCGTGGCCATCCCCGAGGCGAATCCGGTTCCGTTCGGGAGGGCGGTTTTGACTGCCAGGCCGGGCGGCTCCTATAATTTCGGCAGACGACGCACTATCGCAGGCGGCCGCGCCGCCTTCCGGAGGTTCACGCATGCCAATGGACACGCGGCCCGAGGCCTTCAGCGGGGCCCCGGATTCCCGCTTTGCGCGCCTCAAGGCTTCCGCAGTCAGGCTCTTCTCCGAGCGTGGTTACGATGGGACGCATGTCTCAGAGATAGCGCGGACGGCCGGCGTCCGCAAGTCATCGGTGTACTCGCATTGCAAGGGGAAGGACGATCTCTTCCTTACCCTCGTGGGGGAGACTGCGGAGCTAGAGCTGGAGACGGTCCGGGACCGCCTGGACGAGGGCGGGATCCTTTCCGGGCTGAAGGCATACCTGGAAGAGCTCCCCGCAAGGCTCCTGGGGGACCCACCCGCGTTGGGCTTTCTGCTCAGGTCCTTCTACACGCCTCCCCCGGTGCTCAAGGCGTCGGTGTATCGCGTGTGCGAGAGGTTCTACGGAAGGGTCAAGGCTCTGTTCGCCATGTGCCTCGCGGACGGCGGCGTCCCCTCCGACGGCATCAGGGGCGCGGTCGAAGCATGCAACGCGGTGGTGGACGGCATGCACGTCTGTTGCACATATTGCCCACAGAATCTTGAGATCCGCATGAAGTCATCCTGGGACATGCTGGAAAGCTACATCCGGAGTTTCTAGAGGGAGCTCGGCTTGGAGCGGCATCGCCCGGCAAGGCCGGGAACGTTTCCGAGCCCCGCTCGCACCGGGGCATTAATGCGTGAAACCAGGGCAGCCCGATGCGAAGCGTCGTCAGGCGTACCCATGCGGCGTCCGCCTCCAGGGGTCCCTGCGCTTGGCAAAGAAACAAGTCTTGAACAGCAGGGAACGTTTGCGTTCAAGAACGTGCGCCCGCCCGACGGAATATTCCGATGGCGGGATTAACCGGGCCACGGTAGCCGGGAGCGCCAAGTCGCCGCCCCTGCCCGGTCGGTAAGGTGCCGTTTGGACGCGACCTTCGCGGGAGCCGGTCGGGTTCCCCGAAGGGTCCAGCCCGGCGGTCGCCCGCGACCCTGCGGTCGGGAGCGCCGCGAATTCTTGACAGGCGGCAATTTTCCGGCCTAAACTGCGGGAAACGACAGACGCGGCCTCAAACTCCGGTTCCGGTCCGGGACCGCCAGCCGGACGCCCCGGCCGGCGGCCTCCCAGCCGCGCCTGCGGGAGGCACCATGATTTCAAGGACGGCCGAAGCGACAAGGCTTAAGTATCCGCCTCTGGGCATCTACAGGAGCGGTGAGGCGGCTCCCGGGGCCAGGCGCTTCGCGAGGAGGACCGAGTACTCGCCTGCGGGCGCCTGCTCCATGACCCTGGTGGAGCGGGCCTTCAGGGAGGGGACGCCCTGCGCCTTCTCCACGGAGACTGTGCATTGTACGGGAGCCATCCGGGGCTTCGGGCTCGCGCCGCCATCCTTCAAGGCGCCCGGAGGGCTCATGGGAAACGCCAGGCTCGTCTCCTCCGGCAACGGGCTTTGCGAGGAGGGCAGGGCGGCCGTGGAGGAACTCAGGGTCCTGGGCGCCACCGCCGAGAGGCTCAGGCTCTTCTCCGAGGGGGAAGGCTTCAAGAAGAGCCCCGAACTCACCGTCGCCACCTTCGAGGCTCTGCCCAAGCTCCAGCCAAATGACGGCTTCCTGAATCTCGTGCCGCTTCCGGCTCTCTCCGAGCCCCCCGAGGCGGTGATCTTCCTGGCCGATTCCCAGCAGATTTCGGCGTTGACCATCCTGGCCGGCTACGCCCGTCCGGGCTTCGACCACGTGACGACGCCTTTCTGCGCCGCCTGCTCGTCCATCGCCGTACTCCCGTTGGCCGAGCGCGGCAGGGACTCCCCCAAGGCCGTGATAGGCATAACCGACGTGCATGCGCGGAAGGTCATGCGGAGGCTGGTCGGCAGGGACTACCTCGCCTTCTCCGTGCCCTGGGAGATGTACGAGGAAATGGAGGAAAACGTCCCGGGGAGCTTTTTGGAGCGGCACGTCTGGGAGAGCATAGCCTGACGGCGCCTACGCTGGTCGGCGGCGCCTTCATCGCCCGAAAGCGCCTTCAGCGGCCGAGGGTTCCCCGGGAACCCGCAAATCCCCTGCGGCGGGCCCGGGAGTTGACGGTTCTTGCCGCTTTGGCTATATTTCCGTTGCCTACCTTCCGGTCGGTTGCCGCCGCCGTGCAGCAGTACCCGCGGCGTCTTCGCCGCCCCGCCCGGATACTACACGAGGTGACCTTTGGCCCTGGAAATGCCCGTCAGCGCTGATCCCTCCGAGTCTCTGCCTGCCTTCTCCAAGCTCCAGGCCTCGGCCGTGCGCCTGTTCGCCGCGAAGGGATACGACGGGGCGCACGTCTCCGACATCGCGCGGGAGGCCGGGATCCGCAAGTCCTCCGTCTACGCCCACTGCCAGAGCAAGGAGGACCTTTTCATGGGCCTCCTCAGGAGGGTGATGGCCCACGAGCTCAAGCTCGTCGGCGCCACCCTCGCCCGGGACGGGCTCCTGGCGGGCCTCAGGCGCCACTTCGAGGAGCTTCCGCAAAGGTTCGAGGAGGACCCCCCCTGCCACAAGTTCGTCCTCAAGTCCATCTATACCCCGCCTCTTGAGCTGTCCGGGCGGGTCGCCGCCCTGGGCCTGGAGTTCTTCCCTGACCTGACGGAGCTTTTCAAGAAGGCCGCCTCGGTCGGCGGCGTGCCTCCCGAGCGCCTCGAATCCGTGGCCGACGCGACCCTGGCGGTGATGGACAGCGTCCACGTGGTCAGCCTTTACGGGCCGGAGTTTTACGGCAGGCGTCTGGACGCCGTCTGGGCCATGTACGAGAGGCACGTTACCCTGGCCTGACGGTCGGGTGCCGCTCTCTTCGCCTTGCCCCGGAGGCCTTCGCGGCGAGGGCCGGCGGCCGTCCGGGGCTTTCCGTCCGATCGGCGTGTCGGCGGTGCGGGTCAAGGATTCCCGCGTCCGTCCGCGCCTCTTGCGTCCAAAGAGAGTGGTGTCCCTTGCTTCGCGAAGCGCTGACTCACCCAGCGGCGCGGAGCGGCCGTCACTCGCGGCCGCGCGGAGCGATGGGTCCCCTTGCGGCGCGGAGCGGCCGTCACTCGCGGCGGCGCCGGTACCCCATTCCGGCGCCGAAATGGTCATGGTCCGCGGATTCTTGAACCCCGAATCATGACGTTTTGCGTGTCGCTGCGTACGTAAGTTCGCATTAACGGAACCCTTCCGGTTCCGTTTCGGGAAACGTGCCGATCCCGTTCGTCCGCTCCGACATGTTCCCGTCTCGGGGAACCCATGGGCGCGGGGTGCGGACCGTTTTCAGTACCTGACGCCGCGCAGTTTCCAGGTTCCGTACCCCTGAATCCCTGATTCCGTCCGGAACTCCGCGCCTTTTCAGGTTGCGGGGTCCGGACGGCGCGTCTTCCCCGCTCCGGACGCGGCATCGCCGTGTGCGATCCGCGTCCGCGGAGGCGGGACACGTTTCCCCCCGCCTCCCCTGCCATTTAGGCGTCAGCCCGGTTCCCTGCCCCGGAATGTTCCGGGCCGCGTTCCGAAAGGGCCCCCGGACGGCGCCTTTCACGGCGGACGTCCGGCTCTGGCCGATCGGTTTCCCGACCCGGATTTTTCATCGCGGGTCCTACCGCGCGGATACTCGCTCGACAGTCACCCCGTCCCCTCGCGGGCTTTCCGGATGTGCGTGGGTGGGAGGAACGCCGGTTTCGTGCGATCAAGTACGCCGCCTTTCGGGCGGCGGAGGAGGCACCATGGAATCAGAGATAGCGAAACGCATCGGGCTCAGGTACCCGGCGCTGGGCCTTTACCGGAGCGCCGAGGGGCTCCATGGCGCGAAGAGCATGGCAGGGCGGGCATCCCTCAGGGGCTGCTTCGGCTGCTCGATGGTCCTGGTGGCCCGCTCCTTTGCGGAGGGCATGGCCGTAAGCTTCTCGGCCGGCACGGTGAGGTGCCCCGGGGCCGCGCACGGCTTCGCGGTGGGGACCCCGCCCTTCGAATTCCCTGGGGGTTTCATGGGCTCGGCGAGGCTTCTCTCCTGCGGCAATTCCCGCTTCGAGGAAGGCCGCGCGGCCATGGAAGAGCTCCGCGCCGGTGGCGCTTCGAGAGAGGTCCTGGACGAGTTCGGGAACGGCGAGGGCTTCAAGAAGGACCCCGAGACGGTCATGGCGATGTACTCGCGCATCCCGCGTTTGCCGGAGAGCCCTTACGTGATCCTGCGCCCCCTCTCCGAGATGGACTGGCCACCGGAGGTCGTCCTGATGCTCGCGGACTGCGGGCAGCTCTCTGCCTTGACGATCCTCGCCAATTACGCCCGCCAGGACCTGGACGCGGTCCGAATGCCATTCGCGGCTGCCTGCATGTCCGTGTGCGCCTTCCCTCTCGCCGAGCTCTCATCCCCGGCACCCAGGGCGGTGGTGGGCCTGACCGATGTTTCCGGCAGGGTCACCATGAAACGGCTCGTGGGCCGCGACCTCCTGAGCTTCGCCATGCCGTGGCCCCTGTACGTCGAGATGGAGGCGAACGCGGAGGAGAGCTTCCTTAACCGTCCGCCCTGGCGGAGCATCGCCTGAAGGGCGTCCCGTCGATCCCGCGAGGCCCGGACTCGGGCCCCAGAGGGACCGAAGCGCCTCGGGGCCGGTCTGGACGGGGCAGGCACATGCTTCTGTCCTGAATTCGGGAGGCGCCTGTGCGGGTGCCCGGGCCGGGCGCTCGTTGGCACGGAGGCTGGCGAACAGGCGTGTCGCGTGGGGGAAAGTTGCGTTCCGTGTTCCCGCAGGTTGAGGCGTAACGCGGATTACATCTTGGTGTCCGGGTTTCCGGGGAGGCCGCCGATCTCTCGCTCGCCGTCTTTGATTCCACTGCCAAAAAACCACCACCCTCGGCGGAGAAGCTGAACGCCATGCGGCCATCGCATCGGCACCCTGACGCTAAAGCCTTAAACCACAGCACATCTGCGCATCCTTTACCCAGACATTCTGCCCTAAAATGACTGCCATGAGGTTAGGATGGGGTTTATGCAGCGGAATCTTCTTTGGGAAGGCGAGCCAAGCCAACAACCTAATGGGTTGGTTTTGGTAACTTCCTGATATCACTAACTAAAATTTCAGAGGCAATATGATATTTGACCTTACACGTTCGTGTCGATTATCAACACCCCAGCGCATGAAACCATTTGGGTATCACAATATGATGCGTGCCCAGGGCTGTGATGCCCAAGAAAACGTTTAATGAGGTAAGTTGACGTTGCCAGGTGAATCGATACCATTGCCCTAAACAAAGGGTTATAATGAATGCGTAATAGAAGGTTGCGCAGCCTTGGATTCCTATGCAATGTCAACAACTTAAGGCAGAAATCGATTATTTCTCAGATATTTTTATCAATGATATCAGTTGCTTGCCAGACGCCGCTCTTCTTAAGTTGTTGACATTGGAATCCTATGTCAACAACTTAAGGATGTTGATGGTAAATCACCTCTTGATAACATTGGCTTTTTCGTTGATTACGTTAAGCTTTCTGCCTTAAGTCATTAACATTGCTTTGGACACCCTCGCAGTGATGTGGCGGTTCTGGAAGCTCCGTAAGCCGCATCTGGCCCAGCATGACGTTTATCCCTGGACACGCTTCAGTTCCACGTGTTGGTATCTGAGATCCTCTGACTGTCCGTTTGATCGCTGGTGTGTGTCCGAGTGAGACGACCTCCCGTTACTCAGACAGTTCCTGCGGGAAGTTCGACCCATTGCCGGTGGCTCGAAGCCCAAGGTGCGGGGGAAATTGCGAATATGCGGGAATGTCCGTTCCGGGTACCGGCCGCGACTCGTATCCGGCAATAAACTGGCTTTCTACAAAAGACATCGAGGTCTGCCTTTCAGCCAGCAGCCATGATGTGTCAACCTAATGGAGCCGTTGGACGGCTAAGATGTAACGATATCTATGGCGAATGGAGTGAGGACAGGGCAAATGGCAGATGTTATCGAAAGCAGGGTGCCTAAACTCCTTATCGGTCATCAAAGTTTTGTTAGATTCATGAAAGGAAAAGCCGCTTTCGTGGACAAGACTGAGATTATCAGCGAGTTGATAAGCGAAAGGGGATGGACGTATTTCCTCTCGAGACCGAGACGCTTTGGGAAAACCCTATTGCTCAACACGATCAAGTGTATATTCGAGGGGAAAAAGGAGCTTTTCAAGGATCTTGACATTGTAAAAAATGATCTCTGGCCAGTCTGGGAGCCTCTTCCGGTGATTTCGCTCAGTTTCAACAAGTACCCGAAGAATCCGGAATCGATGAGGAAAAGGCTGATAATGGAGCTGAACAAAATAATAAGAAATAATGAGCTTCCGATGCGCGAAGTGACAGAGGTATCGGATATCGCTCTGATAATCGAAAGCCTTTCAGAACGTCAGGCCATGAAAAGCAGAGCCGCTGGAGTTGGGCTGAACTATGGCGATGAAGATGGCCATATCGATGACGATGATCCGAATAACGTTGTCCTGCTTGTCGATGAGTACGATTATCCGTTGCTCATCAATCTCGCCAATGACAAGGGAGTTGACGAGATCGGGAATTTACTCCACGAATTCTACAGCGCTATCAAGAGTTGTTACGAAATGCTGCGTTTTACCCTGATTACAGGGATTACAAAGTTCAGGCAGCTGTCATTGTTTTCCGGGTTGAACAACATACAGGACATCACGCTCGATGCCAAATATTCTGCTATATGCGGTTTTTCAAAAGATGATATTTCGCGGCACTTTGGCTATCATATTTCCGAAACCCTGAAATCGATGAAGGAAAATAAGTTTTTAGGCACGGATTCCACCGATGAAACCCTCATGACAATGATTACAGAATGGTACGACGGCTACAGCTGGGACGGTATACACCGGGTACTTAATCCATACTCAGTGGCAAGGTTGTTCAATGGTCATGAGTTCGATTACTATTGGTACCTGTCAGGAGCCCCGCTTTTTGTCGTTCTGCTTACACTGAAAAGCGATGCCTATTTCAAGATATTTTCAAAGAGTTTTAGGATCGGAGACAAGCTTCCGCTGATGGACGTGCATAACATCGAGGACGAGGCAGCTCTCTTCCAGGCGGGATACCTGACTGTTGACACGATAGACGAGTCCGTCATGCCACACCAGCGTATCCTCAAGGTGCCAAACACGGAAATCGGCTATGCCATTGTCCAGGAATTCGTCAATAGGCGCGGTATCTTGAATATCTCGTCTGAAACCATCAATTCAAAGTATGGCGCGTTCGTTGATGCCTTCGACTCTCACAACGAGAACGACTGTTCAAGCCTATTCTCTTCATGCATTGCGGAAATCGCATCATCACCTCACTTCCATGCCGAACTGGCGCCCCAGGTGATGATGTATACCCTGCTCAATATCAAAGGTCCCCGGGCGAGAATGGAGCAGATCGTAGGTAACGGAAGAATCGATCTGATATACACATCGCCCGGCAAAGATGTCACCGTAGTCGAGATCAAATATGGAAAACCAAAGAAGACGATCACTCCCGAAAAGAAACAAGAGCTACTCGATAAAGCCGTTTCCAATGGTTTCGATCAATCACAGAACAAGCGTTACGCCCTCTCATTTTTCATAAACTCCCATAACGTATAAGTCTCGGCAGTCGGCGTATACGGATCGACCGATGCGAAGTTCCGTTTTAAGCAGAAAGCATATGTCGACGGGATAATCATCGATATGCCACAGTAGTTGCGTGCCAGTCCGCATAATGTCCCGGAAATCTGCGATTCCGATTCCTGATCGCTTCCTGAAACGGGTGCCGCCCGTCCCTTTACAGCCATGAGTAGCCAGCCGCCATTCAGACTTTCGATATCCGGGGAGAGCCTGGATGCCATCTCATACCGAACGAATCAACGCGTGTTGTGGGAATGCCTGACAAGCACCTCATACCGCCGTGCGTCTTTCCCCGGACCCGCAAGCCGGTGTTCCCACGAATCGGCAAACTTGCCCATGAAACGGCCATAATCCTGAATAAGGATTCCACTGCAAAAACCCTCCCCCTCGACAGAGAGGCGGAACGCTTTGTGGCCATAGCATTGGCACCCTTGCGCTCAAGCCATTAACCACCACCATTCTGGCGCATCCATTACCCAGCATTCTGTCCTCAAATATCAACCTGGAGGTGAGGGTGTGGGTTTTTGCAGTGGAATCAATAAGGCCGTAATTTGCCTTGGTCCGTCAGAGTCAGCCAGAGTTAGCCAGAGTCAGCCAGGAGTCGGAAACTCCACGATAAAGCAGACGTACCTGCTTCCTTCCACCTTAGTTAATCAGGCTCTCTGGCGAAGCGACAGCAGCACCTTCCCGCGGACAAAACATTATACATGCAATAGGTGCCATAAGTACCATATACAGCATAATGATATAAGTTGCATCTACCATATAGGCTTTAATTTGTTCATTGGTCCCACAGTCACCGAACCGGACAAGAATTGACAAAAATGAATTCGGCATGTATCATTCATTATGGCTACGGATGATCAACTGCCTTTAATCATCAACAGAACCGATATGCTCCAGTCTAACGTGAAGCCGTAGCAACCCGAATTCGCTCGGTTCTATGTTTCCTGCATCGCGGACAGTTTTCCGCCATATATGTCGGTCGGAATTCCATTCTGTAATCATCCGGCAATACAGGGGTCCACGGATACGGATATGGAAGATACTTTCCTGATCACCCAGATACCCGTAGATTCTCTCGAAAAATTATTCGATCTGGGTGGGGTGTATGTCGACAAAACAGGCTATCTCCTTGAACTGGTCAAATCCTATGGCCCATTTTTCCTCTCCAGGCCCAGGAGATTCGGGAAAAGTCTTCTCCTTGACACGATTAGGCAGATATTCGAAGGAAGGAAGGATCTTTTTTCCGGACTGAAGATAGACGAGCTTGCTCCGAATTACAGCTGGGAAACTTTTCCCGTGATCCAGATCAATATGAACGACACGGACTCTGATCCAGAAAAATTCAACGCGTCCCTGTTGTTTTTGCTAGAGTTAATCGCTCAATCGTATGATTTGAAACTTAATCGGGATAGTGTCGTTTCCGCCATAACCGGCTTGATTACTCATCTCTCCATGAAATTCCAGACAACGAAAACAGGCGTCGATGGGAGGATTATCGCTGACAAATCAAAAGTCGTGCTGCTCATCGACGAGTATGATTTTCCTTTGCTGAAACACCTTCATGCTCCTGAAAAGATCGAGAAAATAAGGCTGATGCTTTACGATTTTTATTCAGCGGTCAAAGGATGCAGCAGTTTATTACGCTTTGTTTTCATAACGGGAATCACCAAATTTAAGCAATTATCCCTTTTTTCAGCGTTAAATAACATAGTTGATATCTCGTTTTCAGAAAAATTTTCTAGGATTTGCGGATTTACTAAAGATGAAATAGAGTTGTCATACGGTAAATATCTTGAAAAGATTGTTTCTGACAAGATCGATAATGGCGAGATGCCTGCGTGTTCGAAAACTAAAGATCTGATGGATAAAATCAAGGAATGGTATGACGGGTACAGCTGGGACGGCAAAACCAAGGTTTACAACCCGTTTTCCATAAAGTATTTCTTTGGAACCCAGAAATACCGCAACTACTGGTATGGCTCCGGAACTCCGCTATTTTCCACTATCCTCGATTCTTTCGATGGAACAAGTTTCACTTTGTTCGGGACAAACATTTCCTTGAAATCCCCTCTCGAGATTCAGGACACCGACAGGATCAACAGTGAGGCGTTCCTTTTACATGCAGGATATCTGACCGTCGACAGTATCCTTGAAGAGGAAGGTTGCGATACATATCGCCTTAAGATACCCAACAACGAGATCAAGAACGCGATTAACTTGGAACTTTCCGCCAAGTTTCAATCGTTTGTGGCCAGTCTTGAGTTCATGAAAAACACAAAGGATCCCCTGAAGGAATTCACAAGCATGAAAGACCGGCTGTTGTCTGCGCTATGGTCCTGCGATATCAGGCAGTCAGAAAGGCTTCTTGGCTCTATCTTCTCCGGTATCCCAAGGGAATGGTATCGCAACGGCGGCGAAGGCAACTACAAGTTGATTTTGCTGACGCTTATGAGATTCGGCGGCGCGGTATTCACCGGCAACATGCTGGAGGCATTGGGCGAAACGTTCTCGGATGCAGGAAGATCCGATCTCCTCTTCGATGTTTCAGGAAACGGCTATATCGTCATAGAACTGAAATACGTGAAAGCCCTTGACAAGGATGGAAAAACGGACGGCCAAGGAGTGCATACGACTGATCAGTATGTACCGGTAGGTACGGACTCCCCTGACGAAGGACGCCAGCCCGTCTCCTTAAGCGGTTTCACACGACTCCTTAAATATGGCAAGGTGTCGGATCTGGTCAAGCGCAAACTTGAAAATATGGTCGACGAGGCTTTCCGACAGATATTGGATAAGGATTACGCGAAACAGTTCCTCGTTTCAGAAATGGCGGTCCGCGCGGTCGCCATTGCGATTTACGACACGTCCACGGTTATGGTGCGTTTCGCTGAAGTCGTCTGGGACGCTGATGAGGAGGGAGAGTTGGACTTCAGGAAAATTCCTGTACCCTCGCAGAATGACCAGCGCCACGACCCATGAACTCGTCTCAGGTCTCGGAGCCTTACCCCGTCAGCTTTCCGCGTCATATGTGCCCCGCTGCGGGGGAATCATCCCATAGAGGCCGAGGCGACGCATCTGACCCGATACGGTTGGAAAGGCGAAAACGACACGAATCCGGAAAGGCGAAAACGACACGAATCGTGCCCGCGTTCGCTGAAGGCACCTGGAGGCAAGGTATCGCCTAACGTTGTCTGTGCCAGCATCGCACTTTTCGCCGGAACCGGCGGGTGCCCGATGTCTCCGCGGCGGTTATCCGGTTAATATCGCCGGATACGATGTAACAATCGCCGAATCTTATCTTGAGTCTCAGATCCAACGTCTTCAGACGGGTTGACCAGAGCGCGCCTTGACAGCCGCCTACGTGACGGTTATGATGCCGGATATCCTTGAATGCTACGGATTGCCGTACCGACAGTCATGGACTTGCCGGGTTTGCGGAACCGGCGAAGGGCTGATCGCCGGCGCGTGTTTCAGGGGCAGGAGGATGCTGTGACTACTGAAGAGATCGTGATTGATTTCGACTCCGTTACGGCGGACAGCCTCAGGGATCTCGTCAAAGGCAAGAAGAGTTTCGTGGTGAGAGTCAACGAGGGTGAGCTGACGCGGGCCTCGGCCAGGATCGAGGAGGCGTGCGGCGACTGCCAGCTAAGAGCCTGGGTCTTCACCGAGGGGAGGCTCGGCGCGGCCGCGTCTGGCCTGTGGTTCGCGCCCAATTTCCTGGGCGCCATGGTGGGGAGAGCGGTCAGCAACGTCGTAGATCAGGACCCTGACTACGAGATCGCCAGAAACGTGTCCGCCGGCACCGTCACGGTCACTTATCTGCGGTGATGCCGGGCATGCCTGAAACCGCTCGTGAACGGGAGGTGTCCCGGGCGAAGGAGGCGGTACCGCTGGCGGGGGCCAATCCTCTTCAAGACGTTGCCCTTTCCGGGCCAGGAACTTATTCTGAGCCTGCGAAGGCTTGTGGAGTGCGGGTGCTTCAAAGCCGTTCTGAGGACCCGCCCGCTCGGTTCCGCCGGTGACCCGATGTCAGGGCGGCTCCCCTCCCGGCGCCGGAATGACGTCCCGTCGTGCAAGAATGGCCCCGATGCGGTGGCGCGGCATGATTTCAGTATCCCCGCCCCATAAGCCTTGCCGTCTCTCCGCTCACAGTTTCTCCCTGCCTTCTGCGCCCCTCGCCCGCCGTTGCGTGATCCCGTTTCAGGGTTTCGCACCCGTCCGGTCCGTTCCTCCTCTCATCGGCCTACCGCGATGTCATGTCCCGTTGCGAGATCCATCCCCACCCATTCCCATAAGCCCGTCCCGTTGCCTCGCCCGCCCGTAATACCTCCCTCCGGCAGACCCTGCCGCTAGCCGTTCCTGCCCCTCAAGCCCCTCCCACCGCAGACCAGACCGCTCGCGGTTCCGGCCACCCGCCGTCCCTCCACCCCGAAGCCCCGGCGGATGCCGTTGCGCCTTCACGCGGTCCCGCCCGCCAGAAATCCGTCCTTCCGCTGTCCCCGCCGCAGTCCTTCCTGTCCGCCGGTACCCCCGACTTCCTCCCCCCGTTAGCCTAATGAGGCTCAAAAGGATATTGACAGGGCTAAGGCCTTTGGTCTATACTTTTTTGATCTTTCAGCGGGCTTCCCCTCGGACGCAATCCCGTTGGCGGGCGTTGGCCCGCAGGTCTCCCTCCCCGTCCTGCGGGCCCCGCTCCCGAATCCTCCCGTCGCCCAGTCCCGAGCCCGCCCAGCGGTGCCACGCCCGCCCCAGACCCTTTCCGGAGGCCGCCTGGACGCCGGGCCTTTCTTTTCCGCAGCCCGTTGGCCGCCCGTCGCCCGGTCACCTTGCCGCGACCCCCCGGTCGCGCCTGCGTTCACCATGGCTCCACGCCTTATAGACGCGGAGACCGATTTTTCACCCGACGGCTGGAAGGAGCCTTTTTTTTTGCCCCGACACTCTGCCTCTCGGAGGCCCGCATGCTGACCGACAGGGAAGTCGCCGCCACACTGGAGATGCTCAAGAACGAGCACCTGGACGTGAGGGCCGTCACCCTGGGGCTCTCCCTCATGGACTGCGTCTCTGACGACGTCTCGCGGCTCACCGCGCGGGTGCTGGCCAAGATCGACCGCGTGGCGGGGGGGCTGGTCGCCGCCTGCGAGCGGGTTTCAGCCAAGTACGGCATCCCGGTGGTGAACAGGCGCATCGCGGTCTCCCCGGTCTCCCAGCTCGCGGGTCCCTTCGACTCGGACGGGGCGGTCAGGATCGCCAAGGCTTTGGACCGGGCCGCGGCCGACTGCGGGGTGGACTTCGTGGGAGGCTACGGCGCCTTGGTCGAGAAGGGCTTCGCCAAGGGGGACGAGACCCTCATCGCGAGCATCCCCCGGGCCCTGGCCGAGACCTCCAGGGTCTGCTCCTCGGTGAACGTCGCCTCCAGCCGGGTCGGCATCAACATGGACGCCGTGGCCGCGATGGGCAGGATCGTCAAGGAGACCGCCGAGCTCACCGCCGACCGGGACGGGCTGGGTTGCGCCAAGCTCGTGGTCTTCGCCAACATCCCCCCGGACATGCCTTTCATGGCGGGAGCCTATTCTGGCGCGGGCGAGCCCGACGCCGTGATAAACGTCGGCGTCTCCGGGCCAGGGGTGGTCAAGAAGGCGGTCGACCGCGCCTTCCGGGACGGGGCGAGGCCCAGCCTGGGCGAGCTCTCGGAGACGGTCAAGCGAACCGCCTACAAGGTCACCCGGGCCGGCGAGATCCTGGGTCGCGAGGTGGCGGCAACGCTGGGACTCCCGTTCGGGGTGGTGGACCTCTCGCTCGCCCCCTCTCCCCAGGTGGGGGACTCCGTGGGCGAGATCTTCCGTTCCTTCGGACTGGACTCCGTGGGGGCGCCGGGATCCACGGCGCTTCTGGCCCTCATAAACGATGCCGTCAAAAAGGGCGGGGCATTCGCCTCCAGCCACGTCGGGGGGCTTTCCGGGGCCTTCATCCCCGTTTCCGAGGACTTGGCCATCGCCGAGGCCGCACGGGCCGGGGATCTCACCCTGGAGAAGCTCGAGGCAATGACCTCGGTCTGCTCAGTCGGCCTGGACATGGTGCCCATCCCGGGCGACACCTCCGCCGCCACCGTCTCCGCCCTCATCGCGGACGAGATGGCCATTGGCGTCGTGAATCACAAGACCACGGCCTGCCGACTCATTCCCGTGCCGGGCAAGCGGGCGGGTGACCCGGTGAGCTACGGTGGGCTGCTGGGGAGCGCGGCCGTAATGGCGGTGCGCGATTTGCCCGGGGCGCAGGCGTTCATCGGGCTGGGTGGCCGCGTTCCGGCCCCGATCCACAGTCTCAGGAATTGAGCGCGGGCGCGCGGGGCGCGGACAAGCTGCCGCCAGACGGTCACGGCGCCGCGCATCGACGTCCATAAGGTGAGGGAGGGGCAAGGCGCGTCCCGAGGGGCAGACGCCGCACGGTCGCCCTTGGGGAAGGCACCCACATCGATGTTCTTTGAGGGAGAAGGGAGAGGGGACAAGGCGCGGCCTGCGGGGCAGGCGCACCGCGGTCGCCAGAAGGGCCACGACATAGCTGGAGGGGCAAGGCACAGCCGGAGGGTCAAGGCGCGGCCCGAGAGGCAAGTGGCATGGGGTATCCCAAAAGGCAAGTCGTGGCCGGAGGGACAAGGCGCCGCTCATCAGGGGGCCGGGAGCATGCGGTCGCCCGGGTACGCATGGGACGCCGCCTGCGGGACAGCTGACACTTTGCTCCCTGGTCGCCGGGGATATCTGTTGCGGCGCGGACGGCCGGTCAAGCCGGCCGTAACGCGGCTTATGGCCTGCGGGCCGGGATTTCATGGGGCTCGGCCCGAGGGCCGGGCCCCGCAAGGGTGAGGCCCGGACGCGGGCCGGGCGCTTCACGGAGGACCAGACATGGATTTAGTCAGACCCAACGACGAGATCAGGGTGGGGGGGGAGATCGAGGCCCAGTGCACGAAGTGCGGGAGGCCCACCACCCACCGCATCGTCGACATGAAGAAGGAGGGGGTTCCCGGCAAGTGCGAGTGCCTCGCCTGCAAGAGCAAGCACATCTACCGGAAGCCAGTCGAGCCCGCCGCGGACGCCAGGTCTGAGCCTGCCAAGTTCAAGACCGTCACGCGCAAGAAGGCCCCGGTTTCCTGGCCTGCGGCGGAGGCCGCCCTCAAGGCCAAGGCTCCCGCCAAGGCCGCCGAGGCCCAGGTTGCGGAGCCCATGGGCCCCGAGGCCGCGGACGCCGCGCCCGAGGCGGCCCCCGTCAAGTTTCCGACCGCCAGGCCCCCGGTCGTCAGGCCCCCGGTCGCCAGGCCGGCCAAGCCCCCGAAGAAGGAGGCCAAGCCAGCGGCCGCAATCACCGAGGAGATGCTGGAGGACGTCGTGCAGGCGTTCGCAGAGGACGCGGAGTTCGCCGCGGACATGGCCGAGGAGGACGAGGACGACGACGACCTCTTCGCGGACATCCCGGATATCGGCGGGGAGGACGCCGATTCCGAGGACTCCGACTCCGAGGACGTTGCGGATCCCGAGATCATCTCTGACCCCTACGGCATGGAGGCCAGGTCCGCCGCCGACGACGTGGCCGCCAAGGCCGCCAAGGGCGCCAGGGCCGAGACCCTGAAGGCGACCGCCGCGAAGGGCAAGGCCAAGGAACCGGCGGCCAGGCCCGAAAGGAAGGAGGCCGCCAAGAAGCCCGCCAGGCCCCGCGCTGGCGCCAAGGCCGACAAGGGCAAAGGCCTTGAGGAGGCCGCGGCGCTCCTCAAGGAGTGGGAGGAGATGAGCGCCGCGCCCCAGTCCAAGGTGGTGGCCTATACCTTGGACGGTTCATACAGCGCGGGCCAGCACCTGGATCATCCCGCCTTCGGCCTGGGCATCGTGAGGGCCGTGATCCCCCCCAACAAGATCCGCGTGAACTTCAGGGTGGGCCTGAAGACCCTCATCATGATGGTCCCGCTCCGGGCCGAGCCCGCCAGCTGAGCGGGCTAACATGCCTTTGCCCGCAGGCTGGAACGCGTCCGCCTGCGGGCCGTCGCGACTTGGCCCGAGGCGGCGGGGCGGTCCCGAAAGGCCGCGTTCCGGGACCTTCGGGCCTTGAAAGCCCGACGGCGAGGGCAGGGCCCCGTGACCTTGGCGGCCGCAGGCCCTGACTGTTCCGCGCCCGGACCGTGAAGGCGTCAGGCCCTTCAGGACACGGGCCGGGCCGTGCAGGGCGGGGGACCGCCAGGGCAGACAGGGGGGAGGCGGACGCATGACGGCAAGCCGCGAGACCGGAACTGGCGATGCCAAGGTGTGCGATCTTCACGCCCACAGCTTCCATTCAGACGGAGAGCTGTGTCCGGCGGAACTTGCCCAGCGGGCGAGGCTCAGGGGTTACGCCTACCTGGGGCTCACCGACCACGCCGACCACTCCAACCTGGAGGCCCTGGTCAAGGCGGCCGTGGCCGCCGCCGGCCCGCTGTCCTCCGCCTACACCGGCTTTACCGTGATCCCGGGGATCGAGCTTACCCACGTCCCCCCCAACCAGATCCCGCGGCTGATCCGCGCGGCGCGGGAGCTGGGCGCCAGGGCGGTGGTGGTCCACGGGGAGAGCCCGGTCGAACCCGTGGAGCCAGGCACCAACCGCGCGGCCATCGAGGGCGGTTGCGACGTCCTGGCCCACCCGGGCTTCCTGAGCGTCGAGGAGGCCGAGCTCGCCGCCGCCAATGGCGTTTTCCTGGAGCTCTCGGCCAGGGGCGGCCACAGCCTGACCAACGGCCACGTGGCGGCCGTCGCCATCAAGACGGGGGCCAGGCTCATGGTCAACTCAGACGCCCACGCGCCGGGCGATCTGCTCACCGCCGAGTTCCAGCGGAAGATCGCCCTGGGCGCCGGCTTGGACGATGCGCGGTACGAGGCCCTTCTGCGGGACGCCTTCGGGCTGGCGCTCAGGCTCTCCGGAGAGGCCTAGCCTTCCGCCCCTGATTCAGGCGTGCCGATGGACTGAGTCGGAGACCCGCAAAGCGGCCCGGAACTTTCCATTCGGTCAGGGTCAAGGCGACGGGGCCCCTAAACCCAGATGATATTTTCGGCGCAGTGCGGAGAGCGTTTCAGGGGTCAAGAAACCCCCGGGGCGTTGGGCTTTCCGTTGCATGTGTGGCTGAGCCCGAGACCCGGGTTCAGGCGATGCCGGAGCGGATGAGCACAAGAGTGCGATGTTTTGCTTCTCCGAGGTTACGGGCTAAATCCCGCGGCCAACCTGCCGGGCCTTTATCCGAAGCATCGAGCTTTTATCCGAAGCGGCGGACTTTTGAGGCGAAGCGCCGGGTTTTTGAGGCGAAGCGGCGGGCTTTTGAGGCTAAGCGCCGGGATTTTGCGATGAAGCGCCGGGATTTTGCGATGAAGCGCCGGGATTTTGCGATGAAGCGCCGGGATTTTGCGATGAAGCACCTGGTTTTTGAGGCTAAGCGCCGGGATTTTGCGATGAAGCGGTAACCGCCAGGCGCTGGGATTAGGCATTGAAGCGGTTGCCGTCCAAGAGTCGGACTCAAGCGCCGAAACTCCTCGCCGAGCGCCCGGTGCTTGCGCGGCAGGGCGTCCGCGGGCTTCAGGGCGTCGATGTTCGGGCCGAAACGCCGGAGAGGGCCGTCGGCCTGAGGGAGGTTGTCAGGGAACAGAGCCGTTCGCGTTTTGCACGTCCGGAAGGACGGCCCTTTTCCCTTCCCCCCGCCGGGGGGAAGGGAAAAGGGCCCGGATACCCGCATGCGGGCCGCGGGCCCCTGTCCGGGCCCCTGGCCCGCAGGGCCGAGCGGGCCCCAAAACCGGCGGGAGCGGAGGGTTGGCATTGAGGCACACGATCAAGCTGGGCTTTCTGGCGCTCGGGCTGTCCTTCCTTTTCTGGTGGGGCTGGGCCGGGAACTTCCTGTTCACGCCGGGATCCCTTTTCCGCCTGACCACCTTGAGAGACTACTACGTCTTCACCGTGGGGGGGACGGACATGGGCTACACCCGCCGGGAGGTCGAGGCCGGGGGGCCTGACCAGGGCTTCTCGATAACCGAGGACTCCCTTGTGCGGCTCGCTTTGCCAGGGCTGGTCGGGGCGTTGACCCGGGGCGGCGCGGCGTCCCCTGGCACGGCGTTGCACCAGGACGGGGCTGAGGCCCAGGGCGGGGTTGCGTCCCAGGACGGGGCGGCGCCGCAGGGCGTGCCTCCCGAGCTGAGGCTCCGTTCAGAGGCCACCTACGGTCCTGACGGCAGGCTCAGGTCAGCGCTCTTCACTGTGCCCGGGCTCGAGGGGGCCTCCGCCGAGGCGAAGGTCTCCGAAGGGTCGCTGGACTTCACGGCGTCCCTGGGCTCGCTTTCCCGCAAGGTGTCCCTGAAGCTCCCCTCCGACGGTCCCGTCCTGGTCTCAGGGGTGGTTCCCTGGCTCTCCAGGCAACGCGAGGTCCCGTTGGGCAAGGTCCTGTACGTGCGCGTCTTCGATCCCGTGAACATGGACTTCGAGACCGCCCGGCTCACCGTGGAGGACGACACCGAGGCCTCGGAGGAGGTGCAGGTGTTCAAGGTCACGCTCACGATGGACGCGGGGTCCACCACCGAGTGGCTGGACGCGAACGGCAGGCTCCTGAGGCAGCGCATGGACCGCTTTCAGGCCGGGCTTGATCTCATCGGCGAAGGGGATTCGGCGCGGGCCGAGGCGGAGGGCAGGCTGGACTCGCCTCCGGAGATCCCTGCCGGGGGCGCCGCCATGACGGAGCTCGCGGCCAGGTATTTCTTGAACATGACGAGGGACGTCTTCGACGGCGGCAAGTGAGCCGCCACTGGGGAACGGGGCGGCGGCAACGGGCGCCGATGCAGGTCCGGGGACGGCCCCGGCGGGCTTCGCGGGAAGAAAGACTTTGCGGAATGATGGGCCAAGCACGATAATGGGCTTTGCGGAATTTGGCTTTTCGGCATGCGGCCTCACGCGATGTTGCCTTTCGGCTTACGCCTTACGGAGAGCGGCTTTTCGGCACATGCCCTGCGGAATGCCGCCATTCGGCATATCGCCTTGGGAATGCGGCCATGCGGAACCAGGGCCAAACGGAACGCGGGGCCTCGCGGTAAAACGGGCTTTCCGGAAAATGGCCTGACGGAACAGGGTTTCCAAGGAAGAAAATGATAAGACTGGAAAACGTCACCAAGAGCTACCGTCGGCACAAGGCGGTCTCGGATCTGTCGCTCACCGTGCCTGCCGGCGAGATCTACGGCTTCCTGGGCCCCAACGGCGCGGGCAAGACCACCACCATCAGGATGCTGGCCGGGGCGCTCGCCCCCACCTCGGGGTCCATCCACCTGGGGGGCTTCGATCTTGCCCGCAGGCCCAAGGAGGCCAAGTCGATCCTGGGCTACATCCCCGACCGGCCATTCCTCTACGAGAAGCTCTCGGGCTGGGAGTTCCTGATCTTCAATGCAGACCTCTACAAGGTGCCCAAGGCCGTCGCGGAGGAGAAGGCCCGGGAACTCCTCGAGCTCTTCGAGCTGTGGGACTGGCGGGACGAGCTCATCGAGAACTACTCCCACGGCATGAAGCAGCGGCTCATCATGGCCGGAGCGCTTCTGCCGTCCCCGAAGATCCTGGTGGTGGACGAGCCCATGGTGGGCCTGGACCCTCGGGGCGCCAAGCTCGTCATGGACATCTTCAAGACCATGGCCCGCCGCGACAAGGTGGCGGTCTTCATCTCCACCCACACCATGAGCCTCGCCTCCCGGCTCTGCGACCGCATCGGCATCATCTCCCGGGGCGCCCTCATCGCCGAGGGCGCGGAGGACGAGCTGAGGATCCAGGCCGGAGCCAGGGGCGGGGACCTGGAGGATCTGTTCCTGGATCTCACCTCCGACACCGGGGTCCCGTCTTTGGGAGGGACGGAATCTCCGGTCGATGCCAAGGCGAAAGGCGGGGCCGCGGGCGGCGGAGTGACCGATGCCCCCTTGCCCGGCGAGAGCGCCGGCGGGCCGGACGGCGAGAGCGTCGGCGGAGGGAGGGCCTGAGGCATGTTCCGGGAATTCCTCACGCTGCTGAAACCGGCCCGCCTGAGCTTCTATAACTACATAAAGGATCCCGGCCCGGGCGGACGCATCAAGATAGTCTCGCTGGGCCTCTTCACGATGGCGCTGTGGGCCGCGCTCTTCCTCCTGTCGGTCCGGGTCATCCGCTCCTTCTACACGGTCGAGGGATTCGGGGACATCCTCTCCTACAAGACCTTCGGACTCCTGTGGCTCTCGGGCGCGGCGCTCCTGGTATTCTCGGCCTTCATCACAGCGCTGTCCAACTTCTACCTGTCCCGGGACCTCTCGCTCCTCATGGCCGCGCCGGTGGACCGCGAGAGCGTCTTCTGGGCCAGATCCGTCCAGAGCCTGGTCTCCAGCGCCTGGATGCCCGTGGCCTTCCTGGTGCCGGTCTTCGTCGCCTTCGGTTACGCATTCAAGGCCGAGGCCCTGTATTACGCCCTCATCATCCCTACCGCGCTCCCGGTAGTGCTCACCGCGTCCTTCCTCTCGCAGACCCTGGTGATCCTGCTCGTGAACGTGCTTCCCGCCAGGCGCACCCGGGACATCGTGAGTCTTCTGGGGCTTCTGGGCTTCGCGGCGCTCTATATGGTCTTCAGGCTCCTGAGGCCGGAGCAACTGGTGAACCCCGAGAGCTTCAGGTCCGTAGCGGGGTATCTGGCCTCGCTCCAGACGCCCACCTCCCCCATGTTCCCAACCACCTGGGCCCAGGATCTGCTCTGGCCCCTTCTGGGCGGGAGCGTCGGGGACTACCGCGCAATCTACCTCGCGCTCCTGTGGGTGATGGCCGGGGTCTGCGGGGTGATGTCCAGCTACGCCGCGCATTTCCTGTACTGGGCCGGCTACAACAAGTCCCAGGAGGGCGCGGGCCGCCAGAAGGCGGGCGGGCTCCTGAACCTCCTTTCGGGGGCGTTCCGGCTCATCAAGAGCCAGGAGGCCAGGGCCATCGCCGTCAAGGACTTCAAGATCTTCTTCAGGGACCACACCCAGTGGTCGCAGCTCTTTCTTTTGGGTGCCCTGATGATCATCTACCTCTACAACTTCTCGGTCCTGAACCTCAAGCGCTACCCGCTCCAGGCCTTCTTCCTGGAAAACGTGCTGGCCTTCCTGAACGTGGGGCTGGTGGGGCTCGTGAGCGCCACGCTTTCGCTCAGGTTCGCCTTCCCTTCCATCTCCGCCGAAGGCTACTCCTACTGGATCGTGCGCTCGTCCCCCATGTCGGTGAGGGACTTCATGCACGAAAAGCTCTACTTCTGGCTGGTCCCCATCATGTGCGTGGCGCTCACGCTCACCTGGCTCACCAGCCGGTTCCTGGACGCCGCGCCCGCCATGGCGGCCACGGCCTTCGTGCTCACGCTCCTTCTGACCCCCGGGCTCTGCGCGCTGGGCGTGGGCCTGGGCTCGCGCTTCCCCCGCTTCGACACCGAGAACCTCGCCCAGGTGCCCACCGGATACGGGGGCCTCATCTTCATGGTGTCGTCCAGCCTGTCGCTCCTGGCCATCATCGGCATCTCGGCCTGGCCCGTGGTGCGCTACATCAGGATCCGGCGCGGCTGGGCGCACTTCGGACTGAAGGAGGGCATCCTCATCCCCCTTCTGGCGTTGACGGTCCTGGCCCTGGTCTGGCTCCTGTGGCGCCGCCCCATGAAGATAGGCCGCGAGGCCCTGGAGATCTACGACGAGGAGACCCGGAGCCTTGACCGGCCCGAGGACCCGGGCGCCCTCGCCGAAGACGGGGTGGACATGGCTAAAGCCCTGCCCGCTCCCGACCGCCGCAGGGCCGAGGCCTCCGCCGACAGGCCCTGAACTCTGCCGGGGCGGGACGCGACAAGAGGCGAGGCGTATTCCGATGCGGGAACTCGCAGTTCGGGTCATGCCGCGTTCTGGATTTTCCTGGCGTTCTTTCGTGCCGTTCTTTCGTGCCGTTCAGGCCATGTTAGCGATTTCGGGAATCGGATCCCGTAAACGGTACCGCGTTCGGCAGTTCCCGTTGGCTTCGGCCCGCCGATTCATGTTTCGGCCCCCGGTACCGGACTGCCGAGCCGTTGTCCGACAGCCCCGTTGTCCGGTAGCCCCATCGCCAGGTCACGTGGCCGCGCGGCTCCGCGTTCCCTCCCCTCGCTCGTTTACCTTTCCCCGTCTGCGGGCGGGCTTCCGTTACGACATGGAGAAAGCTTGACGCCCCCTGCCGCTGACACGACGAAGCATGATGACTCCTTGCCTGCGGCTTATCCGCCTGAGGAAACGGGCCTATCGCATGACGAATTCCTGACGTTTGGCATGTTTATTGTTGTTCTCTCTTGTACGCTTCTGGGCACGTTGCCTTGCCTCCGAAGCTTTCCTGGCATCAGATCCGCCCGCGCCTTCCTTAGAAAGGGGCGGTTTTTTTTTGCCGTATGGACGGGCCTACTCCTGGCCCGGGTCCATGCGGCCTTCTTTTGCCTTGAGGGGCCCTGGCGGTGACCGAAGCCCCGCAGAAGGACGGCGCCAGGCCGGTTAGCCGCGTCCCGCGCCGTTTCTTCATGAACTGGCCAGCGATCCTGGCCTGGATCGCGAAGCTCGTAAGCCGCCTCGCGCGATATAGGATCGTGGGCGATCCCTTGCCGGAGCGCTCCCCGGTCATCTACGTCACGTGGCACTCAGAGGAGATCACGATGCTCCCCAAGTGCGGCTTCACCAGGGGCACGGTCATGGTCTCCAACTCCAAGGACGGGGACATCCTGGCCGCCGTGATCGAGCGCTGGGGCTACCGCGCGTGCCGAGGGTCGTCCTCCAGGGGGGCGGCGGCGGCGCTTCTCTCGCTCCGCAAGGCGCTGGAGCGAGGCGAGAACATCATCCTGGCCGTGGACGGCCCGCGTGGCCCGCGCCACGAGGCCAAACCCGGCGCCTTCTACCTCGCGGCCCGCACGGGTGCCTGGATCTGCCCCGTGGGGGTCGCGGTCTCGCGGGCCTACGTCTTCAAGAAGAGCTGGTCGCGCTCCCGGGTGCCGCTCCCTTTCTCGCGGGTGGCGGCGGTGTTCGGGGAGCTGTACCGCCCGGAGGGCGGGGAGCTGGAACTCTCGCGGGAGGACCAGTGCGCCGCGGTGAAGTCGCTTCTTGACAAGGCCACCGCAGAGGCACAACAAGCGCTGGAAAACTGGCGCCTGCCTTGCACCAGATACCCCCGAGAACGGTCGGACGCCGCACGGGGCCAAGGGAACCCGCCGGATGTGGCCGGACGGAGGGAAGAGCATGGACAGGAACGGGAACCAGGCGAGGCTGACTCGTGAGGCGATGAGACTGGCGGAGGAGGCGGCGAGGGCGATCCGGGACACGCTTGAGGCGTTCCCCGAGGTCGCGGTCGGTTTCGCGAAGGCCATCGGGGCGTCAGGCCCGGGACCCAGGGGACCGGTCGACCGGACCGCCGGGGCGGCCCGCGCGCTAACGGTCGACTTCGCCCGGGTCGTAGGGGCCGCCGGTCCGGGGCCCAAGCGCCCTACGTGCCGGGGCGCCGCGGCGGCCCTCGGCGCCAAGGGTGGCGGCAGCTCCGCAATCCGTCGGCTGGGGGAACCTGAGAGCGTGAGGATTATCTCGACCGGCGCCAAGGTCCCTGCGGAGGCGGTCAGGATTTCCGTCACGGGGACAGACCCTCCCGCGATATCAGTACGGAAGCCAGGCGTCCCGGCGAATACCGTCCCCGGGTCGGGCGTCTCTATGAAATCCGTCCCCGAGGCGGGCGGAGAGGGCGCTGTGCCCGCCGGCTCCCGTTGTCCCGGCATAATCGCGCTGTTCACGGAGCCGTTGCGGCGGCCTGCGGCCCTGGCCGCGCTCCTGGCGGGGATCCTGGCGGCGTTGGTGGCGGCGGCCCCGGCACTCATGGCGTCCCAGGACGTCCTGGACGCGACCGAGCTCTTCCGGCTGGGCGTTTCCGCGGACACCGCATCCGTTCTTATGGCCGAGTCGCTCATGCCGAGGGCCAGGCCCGCCATCTCGCCGGGGTTCGCGAGGGGGCTGGCCCGTCACGGCGGGGACCCGCTGCTGAGAGCCTATCTGGATCTGGACTCCGAGACCCGCTACGATGCCGACCCTTCCCTGTCCAGGGCGGAGGTGGAGCGCATGATGGAGCGCGGGGACTCCCCGGAGGAAATCATCGAACGCATCGACGGGGCGCGCCTCGGACGCCGGTCTGGCGGCTCGGCGGCCGCGCTCGCGGCCCCGCCCGCTGTGCAGGTGGCGGCCCGTGCCGGAAGCAACACGCACGCCCCCGCGGCAGGGGATCACGATGCGGAGGACGGCATACTGGAGGAGGATCTCCCCGGCGACTTCAACAACATAGGCCCGCCTCTCGCGGCTGGAGCGGCGGCTGGCGCGGCCGGCGCGGCCGCTTTTTCGGGTTCGGGCCCGGGCGTCGCAAACGGCGCGGGCGCGGCGGCTTCAGTCGCAGGAGCGTCAGGGGCTAATGTCCCGTCCTCCAACGTTCCGGGCTCCAATGTCCCTTCTTCCAGCTTCCCGACCAACAATGTCCCGGCATCCAACGTTCCGGCGTCTGCCCTTTCCCCGCCCGCTTCGACCCCGGGCTCTGCGGCGGAAGCGGCCGAGGCAAGTTTCGCCTATGAGGAGTTCCAGTCCGGGGCGGCGGCTTTCGCGCCCGAGTCGGCGGCCAACATGCCCGAGCCTGCCGCAAGCAAGGGCGCCGCGGAGTCCGTGGCATCGGCAGAGGGTGCCTTGGGGCTCGGAAACGCCGGGTCCAGTTTCGCGGACAGTGTCCCGCCGCGGCCCGAGGCGTCGCCGGGAGCAGTGCCCGCAGAACCTGCTGCGGCCGTGCCGTCTGCCGAAGCCGCCGCCGATGAGGCGCCAGAGGCCATGGGGAGCCTTGAAACACATGGGACGCCGTTTCCCGTGAGGGAGCCAGAGGAGGACGACGGTTTCTTCATGGGCACCTTCCAGAAAGTCGCCCCGGACGGCCACCGCGTGCTGGTCCATCGCAACGTCCGTGCCGGCGGCCAAGGTACGGCCATAGAATCGACCCCCGACGGCCGCAAGTTGCGCCGGTCCTTCAGCTGGTCCGCGGATGGGAGCTGGTAGCGCCTTCCGCCGCCTTTTTCGACGTGCTCCGACGGACTTGTACCCATGAATGGCCCTTACGGCGTCTCATCTGGTTAATCGGTGCGTGAAGCGACGCTTTCACGTTGAGTGGGCCGTTGCCTTCGCGGCAAGGCGACGGTCTGAAGATTTTGGCCTGATCATCATGGGGTTCTTTGTCTTCCGGTAGCGGCTCAGTTGGCTCCGCCAGGCTGTCCGAGGCGTCGCCGGTGGCGAGTTTTGGGAAATCGGACTCGCCCGATCCGAACCTGACGGCAGGGAGTCAGACTTGAAACCGGACGGCATTCGCGGCGCCCCTGCTGACCGAACCGTCGAGAAGGCAACGACGGGTGAGCCTTGTCCCGACGGTTTTTCACGCTATCGCTCACCATGTCTCCCGGTGATCGTCAGCCGCTCTCTCCGTGGCGGTGCAGTTTGCTTCGTCCGGGAGGATATGGGGTCGTTTCAGTTGAATCAAGCGTGATTGCAGGCCGCTCTCTCGTTCGCCCCCGTGAGGCGAGGTGAACGGATACGCCTCTTCTTTCCGGAAATTCCGTGACCGGTCACACCTTATGATCAGATCGGGTCCTTTGGGACGTCCGTCAAGCGGGAGTCCCTGAGGCCTCACGATATCCGGGCCAATCCTTCAAAATCTCCCCCTCTTTGGCTTGCGTCAGACCTCCCCGAAGCATTAAAATACGTCCCAGACACGCCTTTCGGATCGGAAGTCGCAACTTCGAGTGCGATGCCCCTTATCCTTTTCTTTTTCTCTTTGAGGCGGAAAATGCACCGACGGGCGGGCTTGCCGCCGTAAATCTGCCGGAAGGCGTGGAATCTGGGCCTAAGATTCCCTGTTTCCTGTACCGGACTCCGGTACCGATGTCAGGCATGCCGCCATTCGATGGCAACTTTGCGGAACCCTGACGCGTGAGAGAGTCGCCATACGGTTGTTTCCCGGAGGATGAGGATGCTTCTTCAAGAGCTTTTGAAGGAAATCGACAGGAACCGATCGCTGTTGCAGGCTCGGAAAGAGATGAAAGACATTGAGAAAAGGATGTTCGATTACTATTACCGTATCCTTAACACTTATTCCTCTAACTCCGTGGAGGGAAACTCGCTGTCGTTGATCGAAACGAAATTATGGCTGGAAGAAGGTCTTACCGCCGCCGGAAAGACCCGCAACGAGCTGAATGAGGCGGACGGCCACTCTAAAGCGTTCAATGTCATGCTGGATATCGCCAGGAAAAATTCAATCAACGTCATTTCAAACGATCTGCTGGATATATTGACGACTCTCCATCGGAATTTATACGAGCTAATAAATCCCCGATCGCCGGGTTTTACCGCGATCACGACATAATCGTTTCCGGATCCAAGCTCGAACGCCCGGGTCCGCATTTGCTCGCAGAGCACATGGACATGTTCCGCGATTCATTTATGGCGAAAAGGAAAGCCCTTCATCCGGTCGTCCTGGTTGCCTATGCACATTTGGAGCTTGTTCAAATCCACCCTTTCCATGACGGCAACGGAAGGACTTCCAGGCTGCTGATGAACCTTGTCCTTGTCAACAAAGGATTCCAAATCATAAGTTTCGACAAGGATGACAGATTCAGATATTATCAAGCCCTTGAAACTTCATATTTCGGGGATCCCGTCAACAATGAATTTGCTGATTTTATCGCCGAGATGGAGCTGAACGCCCAGAAGTTTCATATAAAACTGCTCAACATTGAGTACCCCGGACCCTGCATCCCGGAACAAGGAGACGGGAATCGCGGCCCTAAGCCGTAGCCGGGTAGCTGTTCGGAAGTTCGGTTCCGTCGATTACATGGTGAAAAGCGCGATGACAGTTCATCCTCCCCATGGACTCCCCATGGCCTCCAGCTTGAGGCCATCTGAAAGCGTCCAGACGTTCCGAATCCGATGTGCTGACGCGTGAGTCGTCCCGTCAGTATGTCCTATAGCTCCTGGCCAGAAGTATTTCGGCAACAACTGGAAAGTTTCCGCATAATTGGACGAGCGGAAAAGTTGTGGAACGATGGTGAATTTTAGCGAATGCGACAGCCAGAAAAGTTCAGTTCCGTTCCGATATCGTGCTCCGTTTATTTTCATAATCGTGGACAAACATGGCAATATCGACGTGATTTTCATGAAATCTGCGATGCCTTTCGCGTAGCGACCGTACAGAAATACGCGGTCCACCCGCGTCACGGACCGCACCTTGTCTGAGTGACGCCTGGCCTTAAGTTTGATTCCACTGCAAAAACCCCCACCCTCACCTCCAGGTTGCACTTTGAGGGCAGAATGCTTGGTAAAGGGTGCGCAAGAATGGCGGTGGCCAAAGGCTTAAGCGCAAAGGTGCCAATGCGACGGACAAAAAGCGTTCCGTCTTTCTGTCGAGGGGGAGGGTTTTTGCAGTGGAATCAAGTTTCACGGCTTCAATGCAACCGTTAGCACGCCTCCTTGCTACGTGTAAGTAACGATTTATCCTCATTTTCATCGACTTCGCCATCAAGATAGGTGCGTAATTGTGATAGCGTCTATTGAAATTCGGATACGATATGAGAAATTTGGCTGGGAGGCATATCTGCCTGGTGAGCAAGGAATATGAGATGAGATTCCCTTAGGATATCGGCCCGTACCCTACGCTGAATCTCAATCGGATCGCCCGCGAAATGCGGGCTGTCCTTCAAGCTATCGGCTTGTTCCGACAGGGACGCTGGGTTCAGTTTCCACATATGGGGAAATGAAGGCCAGAACCATGGAATGACCGACCGGAAATCCTTCGGGAAGGATCAAGTCCAGGCGCAAATGCCGATCTTCCGGAATTCCTGTGCTCATTTGTATGGAAGTCATAGGCTCATCCATTTTCAGTTTATCCTTATCGAAGGCCAAGACAAGGCTGCCATTGTTTCTTAGGGCCTTGTTTCTTTGGGCCTCTGCGCCGCTTCAAGACCCATGAAGCCGTTCATTGGCGGTGGTTATTGAAAGGCGTCCAGTGGGTGCCTCATCGTCAAACATACTCCATCTTTCAACAAAAGCGTCAAAAATATTTTGACCCCTAACCGCGTTCTGGTGCTAATAAGTTTAAGGCATCCGTCCACGAAAAGGCGAGGCAGCGGGAGAAGGCGACGGTATAGGGGAAAACGAGAGGGCTGGACAAGAATGCCGCAACGTGGCAAGCCATGCATCTGATGAGGTTGCCCTGGCCATGGAGCAGGGCCACCAATGTACGGCGGCGGCTTGTCAAGAAGCCCATGAACGGATACCTCGCTTGGTGTCCTTTCACGACACTCGCTCCATCCCCTGCCCACTTTAATGTTCCGCGACCGTATCCGTTCCCCGTGGCTTGTCTTGCCCCGTCTGCGGGCGCCTTCCCGGCCGCTCTTCACGCTTTCGGGCATGAAGACCGCCGAAGCTGTAATTTGATCGAGGGATCGCCTATAATCGGGCGTTCCGATTGCTCAGGCGCGGGGGCTCACCAGGCTCCTCGCCGGGCTTCCCGCGGGGGAGGCCGCAGGTTTTCTGCCGCGCAGGCAATGCGCCGCCCGTCCGGTCTGGCGGGCGGCGCGTGGGAAGGGTGTCTTCGGGAGATGGATCAGAAGCTTTACGAGAAGCTCTGCGGGGCGCCCTGGCTTGCCAGCTACGTGGAGACGCGCTCCGGGAGCTTCCTCTCCATGGATTACGCCTCCGCGAGGGAATCCCGCCGCGCCACGCGCGACCCTTTCTCGGGCACCGACCCCCTCCTCGTCCTGGACGCCCTGTTCGTTGACGGGTCGCTCCCGGCCCTACCCGCCGAAGACGATACCGAGGCCCTCAGGGAGGCCAAGCTCCTTTTCCGGAGGGCTCTCGAATCCTCGGACGATGACGGCTCGGACTGGGATGCGGACCTGCCCGACGAGATCGCCGGAGCCCTGGGGGACTCCGACTCCGGGGAGGACGAGCCGTTGCGCTGGCTCCTCAGGGCCGTCACCTGCCTCGCCGCCTCGAGTTCCGGACTCGACCTTAACGGTTGCGTGAGCGCCCTGGCTCGCGTCCAGGACCGTCCCGGCTACACCGAAGAGCTGGCCTGCGCCCTGTCATTTTCGGCCATCTGGTCCCAGAAGAGCGGCGCCCGCGCCGCTGAGATCGACCGCTACCTTTCCAGGGCCTTCGGGCTTGCGGGAATATCCGATGTCCAGGAGATGCGCCCGCTCTTCATGGCGCTCACCAAGCGCATGTCCTTCCCCGGCGCCCCGCGCTACGGGCCGGGGGCCGGGCTGGGCGGCAGGGCGGGCACGCTGAGGAATGCCCTGAGCCTGGCCGACAGGCTCCCGGATCCCGATCTCGTCTGCATGCCCGTGGGCTACCTCCTGGGGGAGATCGGGGCCGTAACTCTTTCCCAGGACGACCTCAGGCGCGCCCTGGGGCCCGAGGGGCTTCCGGACGTTTTGCCGCTCAGGTTCGCGTGGGGAGCGCTGGAGGCCGCGGTGGTCGGCATGCGCAGCCCCAAGCCGCATGCCTCCCTCGGCCTGGAGGCCTTCGAGAGGCTCGTCTCCGGAGGGGCCGTGGCGGCTTTGGGGGACAAAGTCGCCTGGACCGCCTACAGGACGGTCGCGCGCGCGACCCTGGCGTTTTCCAGGATCTTCGGCGGCCTCCCGCCGGAGGACGCGGAACGGGCAGTGAGGCTCGTGGCTCCCCTCCGAGTGGGCGGCCAGGTGGCTCCCTGGGCCTTCCAGGCGCTCTTCGAGCGCCTCAAGGCCGCTTCCCCCCATGCCTTCCAGGCCGCCGTCATGCGCACGGCCGCGGACGGGCTGTTCGGGTATGGGGAAGCGCTGGTGCAGGCCGTGGTGCTCGCCTCTTGCATCCCCTCCAAGGATGCCGTGCGCCTGGCAAGCTTCACGAACGAGGCCGAGGCCTTGCGCCGCAAGGCCGCCGGAACCCGGAGGGCTCAGGGGCCATTAGGGGCCAGGCTCGCGGCCGCGCTAATCGATGCCGAGCTGGCGGCACGGACAGAGGCCGAGCCGGACGCCGCCTTCAGGGCCCTGGCCGCGATCTGTCCCGACCCCCCGGAGGGTCCGGAGGTGCTCGAGGAAAGGCAGCTGTTCCTCTTCGCTTACGCCGCGGCCTTGGTTGCCGCCTCCTGGGGGCCTGCGGGCGTGGACGGGCCGGGCACGGCGGCGGAAGGGGACACCGAAGACCAGGCGGGCGGGGACGCCAAAGACCATGCGGGCGGGGACGCCGAAGATCATGCGGGCGGGGATGCCAAATACCCGGCGGACGCCGGGACGGCGGCTACGGACAGGGACGCGGTTCCCGCTCCCTCGCCTGAAGAGGAGTATCTCCGGAGCCTCATCGCCACTGCGAGGGAAGCGCGCCTGAAGGAGGCCGGGTCTTCCGGTCCTCCGGACTATTGGAAGAGCGGCTGGATCTGGCGCTCGACCAGGGACCGCCTTACGCCCGAAGCGCCGCATCTGGCCCTGCAGGACTCGCGCCTCGCGAGGCTGATCAAGCTGTGCCCTGCCGCGGCCATGGAGGATCCGGCGTTCCAAGACAAGATCCTGCCCGGAGCGATGTACGTTGCCCTGGGTTCGGCGGAAGGTAATTCGGACCGGGGCTCGCTTATCCTGGCCTCGGCTCCCGACATGTCTGGCCTGCCCGAGCGCGTGCAGGTTCGGGGCGCCTTGGCGGTCTATACGGCGATGATCATGGGTGAGCGGCTCCCCGAGAGCGAGGAGGACTTCCGCAGGCGCCTAATGATCGCGCTGGGCTGCCTCGCCGGCGAGCTCCCGCCGCGCCTGAGGGTCACGCTCGTTCCTCCGTGCCTGGCCGGCTTCGGTCACCTGGGGCTGGGCAAGCCGCTGGAGGGCTTCTTCGAGGCGAACAGGCTGATGCAGGTCCCGTTGGCGCCGCCGGGAGAACCGCCGCCGATCGATGACTTCGAGGGCCTGCCGGGGGACCCTGCCAGGAGAATCTCATATCCGGGGCCCATCAGGTCTCGCCAGCGCGGCGCGGATCGTTTCGAGGATCCGGATGACGACGGCGATGGACTCGGCGCCCTGAGGCTCCCGGGGTTTGTCGAAGACGACGAAGACGCCGAGGGAGAGGAGTTCGAGGACGCCGAAGACCTCGAAGAAGCTGAAGACCTCGAAGATGCCGAAGACCCTGAAGATTCAGAAGACTCAGAAGACGCCGAAGACCTCGAAGATGCCGAAGACCCTGAAGACTCAGAAGACGCCGAAGACCCCGAAGGCCCCGGAAACTCAGAAGACGCCGAAGGAAGGAAGTTCGGGGACGGAGCGGGCGATGCCGCTGGAGCAGGAGAAGTCGGTGCCAGGGCAGGTCGGGGCAACGGTGCCGGGGACGGCGGAACCGGCCCCGGCGGGGTAGGCGGAGCGACCGAGGGGCCGGAGGCAGGCCGGGACGAAGGAGCCTCCGCCGCGGCGGAGGAAGCCTCGGTCGCCGAGCCGGATCCATGCGACGATCCCGACACGCCCACAGGCGCCCGAGTCTTCAGTCTCGTACGGGCGGCCGTAGGGGTCGAGGCCGCGCCTCCCGCGGCAAGGGTGTCCGGGGTGCCCCTGACCGGGCTGGCTCGTACCTTCCGTGCGCTGGCGCAGTCCATCCGCAGCGATGAGGCGGCGAGCGCGGCCATGGAAAGGCTGGCGGCGGCCCGCTCGGCGGTCGTCGCCGTAGCGGATCTGGCGTTCACCGCCGTGGGGCCCGCCATCCGCCAGGACGCGGACGATGCGGCCTTGACGGCGGGAGCGGACCCCCCCCTCACGGATGAGGTCCCGGCAGGCAGTGACGGCCCGGAGGTCGCTCCGGCGGCGGGTGGAGGCGGGGTTGCGTCTGTCCCGCGTCCCCGCCTCTCCTCCGAGCTGGAATACCACGAGTGGCTCGGCTTCAGGAGCGAAGATGAGTACCTGGCCGCCGTCGCCGACCAGTCGAGGCCAGAGGAGTCGGGCACAGGCGGCGGCTCCGGAGAGGACGCGGGGGACGGCGACATCGGCGGCCTTGGAGAGGACGATGGCGATGGCGGCATCGGGGGCCTTGAGCAGGACGATGACGACGGCGGCATCGGCGGCTTTGGGGAGGACGAGGATGAGGATGAGGACGAGGGCGAGGGCGGCACCGATGGCACTGGATCGGACCCGCTAGCAGAAAGCCTACGCACCATCGATGAGATCCTCGGCATAGGCAACTTCGAAGACGACATCGACGATGATGATGTCGATGAGGGTGACGCCGACGAGGAGGATCCCGACTACGACGGGTCCCTGGCGGCCCAGCTGGTCTCGATCTCCACGGTGAACAGGTTTCCCATAACGGTCTACGCCGTCTGCTGCACGGAGTGCGGCATGTACCAGACGGCCCTGCAGACCATGATGATGGACAGGCCCATCAACAACACTCTGATCCCGCTCAAGAGGATCGCCCTGGACAGGATAGCGGAGGGCCTGGCCAAGTCCGGCAAGATCGAATCGGCTCGCATGGCCCTGAGGATGCTGGACGTGTTCGGCCACATGCAGGACGACCATTCCATCTCCCTGCGGGCCCGCAGGATCGTCAATGCCGCCTTGAAGCCGGCCAGGAAGAAGCCGCAGAAGCCCAAGCGGCCCAAGCAGCAGCTGAAGAAGGGCGGGAAGAAGAAGGGACCCGCCAAGGGCGGCTCCAAGGGCAAGGGCGGCGGCAAGCGGCGATGACCTGCCCGGGGCGCGGTCTCCGGAACCTTACAGCCGCGCGGTTTACGGCCCTGCGATGTCCGGGTCAGCGGAAGCCGCATGGAATCACCGGCGCGGCCAGGCGAAACGAAGGCGTCTTCGCCGATGCGGGGCCATTTCGCCGACTCGATGCGGGAGCGCCCGCTGACGCCATACTGGCCCGCTTCCCGGCTAAAACGGGCACGCTGGCCGCTGGAAAAAGTTTCGGCTACCTCACGAAAAACGAGCCCGCTGTGGCCCACCCGGGCGCCGCTGTCGGAGGCGAGGCGGAGCGGGTGAGCGTTGCCCGCTCATAGAGCATGAGGCTCAAAGGGTCGGCGGAGGCGGGCGGGGCGCCGCGTTTCGGGCCCGAACCGGGTTGTGCGAGCACGGCCACGTCCAGCGGCTCGCGGGTCGCAAAGACGCGCACGAATTCCCTGGGTGCCTCAAGGACGAGGGCGCTCTCGCTGAAGACGCGTTCCGCGCCGGCGGGGAGCTCCGTCGTGAGTCCCTCTCCCGCCATGGGCAGGAATGGCACGATCCCGCCATCTCCGGCCACGTTCACGGCGGAGACGTGGAGCTCACGGGTCGTGAGGTTTCGCGCCTTCACGACCACGAGGTTCTCGGCGCCTTGGGTCCGGATTTCCGGCTCCGAGACCGGGATCTCGCGGTTCAGCACCCACCGCCCTGCGGCCCCGCCGGCGGCGGGGAACCTCCTGTCCTGCGGCGCCGTTGCCCACTCCTCGTCAGAGGCCGGGCGGAAGACGAGAAAGCTCGCCTCGAATTCCAGCGGTGGACCGGGCGGGCCTTCCAGGGTCATGACGCCGTGCGCCCTAGCCGCCCTCTCGAAGGCGCGCCGGAGGGCGGAAGGGCCCGTTCCAGCGAGCGGGGCTCGGAGTGAGGCGTATCCCCAGAGAAAGGAGTCCTCGGCGGGTGAGACTAACCAGAGTTCGGGCGGCTCGGCGGGATCCGAAGGGGGGATGAACGGAGGGCGCCCGTCCGGGGCATCGGCCAGGTTCCCGTCAGGTGCGCCCGTGACGTCGCCCTGGTATCCGGCCTTTTCCCCGTCAGGACTCTCGCCCGGGTACCCTGCCTTCGCCCCGCCAGTGCCATCGACGGGCTTTCCTGCAACGGCGCCGTCCGCGCCCGCACCGGGCGCCAGGTCGCCCGGTCTCACGATCCACGCGACTACCTCCGCCCGCGAGAGATCATCGCCGTCCTGAAGCTCCCGCACGGCGCCCAGGCCCTCGAAGACCCGCCTGGCATCGCCTATGAGGCCCCTGTCCCCGTCAAGCGCGGCCTGGTAGCGGATCCGGAGCTCAAGCCCCGGCGGGGACCAGACGGCCAGTTCCAGGTCGTCCCCGTAAGCCACTTCGCCGCCTTCCACCTCCGCGATGCACTTGAGGGCGTCCGCCGAGACCACCGTGAGCCTCGCCTCGGGAGCCTCGGGGGCCCCCTTCGCGAAGGCGGAGCCGGGTCCGACGCCCGCGAGGATCCCCGCGTTGATTTCCGCCATCCTGACGCCGCCGCGGCTGAAGGCCTGGAGGACCGTGTAAGCGTAGCCGTCGCGTCCCTGGCCCTCCAGGACCGCGCGGCCGGTCGCTCCCTCGAGGACGGGGGTCTGCCTGCCGTTCCCGCTCTCGTTCATGAAGGCCTTGGCGCGATTCGCCGCGTGCCGCCAGCTCTCGCCGGGCCGCGCGGCGGCAAGTGCCCTGGCCCAGGACCAGGTGAAGACGCCGTAGGTCCTGCCGTCCGGGGCCGAGTACTCCGTGGCCCTCTGGTCCAGGTCCGCCGAGCCTATGGACACGTAGTCCCCCAGGCCGCTTTCGGCCTGGCTTTCCAGGAAGGCGTCGGGATTGACGCGCCCGTCGGCGGGGACGCCGCGGGAGGCGAGCGAGTCCGCGCTCCGGGTAATGGTCGCGGAATGGCAGGAGTCGGATACGAAGACCACCAGGTCCGCCTTGGCGCGGAGGACGGCGACCAGCCCGTTCACGCGGTCGTCCAATAGATCGTAGTCGTCCGGGCTGTCGCGGGCGGCTTCGGCCGCCCGCCTGGCCTCGCTTTCGGAGGCGGGCACGGCGCAGTTCCCGGGCCGCGTCCTCCCGGAAGTCGAGCGCGCCCCGAAGGTGACGAGCGTCGAATCGAAGCCCCGTGGCCCGTCGTCCAGGTTCAGATCGCATGTCCTGGACCCGTGTCCGGAGTAGTGGACGTAGACCTGGTCGCCCGGCGCAATCCGTCCCGCCAGCGCGTCCAGGGCCGCGATGACCGCGCTCCGGGTGGCCTGGGAGTCCAGAAGCTTCGTGACGTTCCCATCCGGGAATCCAAGGCTTCCCGTGAGCACGCCGGCCATGAGCTCCACGTCGTTCAGGCTTCCCGCGAGCGGGGGGAACTGCTCGCCGGAATAGTCGTTTATGCCTATGAGAAGCGCGTGCCTGTCGGCGAAGGCGGGCCAGGCGGCTGCGGTCAGGGCCGCGGACAGGGCCGCGAGCGCCAAAGGCATCGCGCGGGCGGGGATCCGGCATGGGCGTGAGCCTGGTATACGGCGTTTCGGCGGCATGTGACACCTCCGCTTGACCGTGGCCGCGGAACGCGCGGGGTGGCGGTAGCAGTCGTGCCCGGCGGCCTGTCCCGCGCATCGCGGGGATGGACGGGCAACATTCTTAAAGACCGGACGGGCAACGCCCTGCGGGGCGGCTCACGGCGGGCCTTCGCCCCGGGGCGATGGCCGCCGGGCGCCTCGCCGTGCGGGGCCATGGCGCCTGCGGGCGCGCGGCGTCTAGTTCGTGAGCAGGCTGTAGTTCACGGCCTCGTCCGTGACGTTGGTCACGTGGAGCAGGAAGTCCCCGGTCCAGAGGGGGGTCCATTCGCACTTCCCGATATGGGTGTCGTCGCGATCGGAGGCCACGGTGTTGCCGTGCTCGTCCTTCACCACGAGATCGATGTCCACGTCTCCGTCGGCCACCGCCATGGCGATCGCCCGCTCGTGGGCCCTGAAGGCGATGGAGTACACGTCGGTGGCGTTACCCCGGAGGCGGTCGTGGTGTTCCACGCCCCCGCCGACGCTCTGACGGCCCCGGCCCGAGGCGGCCATGGACTCGATCACCTCGGCGAGCAAATGGAAGCTCTGGGAGCGGGCCAGTTCCGCTGCTTCGGCGTAGAGGGCCAGCGGGTTGTAGAGGGACCTGCCGACGGGCGTGGCGTCTTTTGGGCCGTCAACGCCCCCTTCGGTCGTCTTCGGGCGTTGGGCTACGGTGGTCCCTTCGGAGCTGAGGATCTCGGCCGCGGCCGCGAGCCCCACCGGGGAGCCGGCGGCGCGGGCCTCGTCCGCAAGGCTGGTGGCCAGGGCTATCCTCTCCACGGAGAGGGCGGCCTCGCTCACGGAAGGGCGGGAGTAGTCCACGTTGGCGGTCAGGTCAGGGGAATCGGCGGCCCCGGTTTCGACGGCGTCCTGGGCCGAGAGGGGAGCGAAGGGGACTGCCGCCAGGAGCAGGACCCAGGCGATGACGAGCGCTGTAATGATTGAGGGACGCATAGTCTGCTCCTTCGGGCGGGACGCGGCCTGAAGCCGCGACTTGCCGCATATTCGGCCGCATGGCGGGTCGCGGGGCCGGTCCGGTCGCGGTGGCATCCATCGCGTCGATGGCGCCGCATCGTTCCCGTGGCCGGGCGCCAGGCGCCTGAACCCGGTCCGACCGGGACGGTCGGACTTACGGAGATGTCTGTAAGCGGGGCATCTCCGACCGGCGAACGCCGGATTGGCCCGGACGGGTCTCCCCCCGCGCCTGGGCTTGGGCGACCGGCTTCATCGGCTTGAACCTGTGTACACCGCAGACTTTCAAATGAAAGGTATGCCATATCGGGTGGCCGGTTGCAAGCCTGATTTGGTTCGGGCATGCCATCTCTCTCTCCAAGCCAAGGTCCGGGGGATTGTCCGTCGGTCAAGGTCAAGAGAGGGTTTGGGGTCGCTCCCTCCGTAGGGGAAAAGATGAGCCGTTTTCGGGGAAACGCGATCCGTCAAGGTAAGGCGGGATCCCGCAGGTCAGAGACGGGATCCCGGCAGGATAAGGCGGGGTTCAGCAAGCGTGAGGGGGGATTCCATCATGATCTGACGTGTTGCCGCCGTTAGGGTGTGAATCACTTCGTCGATGGGGCACTCCATAGGGTTGCCCCGAAGTCTGACGCGGCGCCGCGAGGCGCGTCCCATCAGGATCCATCGAGCCGCGAATGATGCGGGTGCCCGTGGCCTTCAGCTCGGACGCGGGCCGTTGAGAACAGAGCATGGGGCGTGCCAAGTTGCGGGCAAGCGGCTGTTTTCATGAAAACCCTTGACTGACAAGTGTTTGGGTCGGGGCATCGGCTCCCGCCGTCCTGCGGGCCGGATAGATTTTCCGCGGCTGAGCCGGTTAGCGGCTACAAAGTACCCGGCACGTTCTCCCGAATGGCGCCGCATCCGTTCGGCGGAAAACTGATAGGCGTCCCGAGTTGCGGACTCGCCTTTTCCATGGTCCTCCGGGTATTTTATGGCGTCATGCGAGATGGCGGCGTGACGCGCGGTCCGACCGCGATTCGCCTGAAGGCGGGTATGCCCTGCGCACAAGCCATGGCCGTAAACGGAAACCTGCGGCACGGGAATTCCGCAGCACGGCGATGTCCGTCGGCCGTCCAGATGCTGATGCCAGCCATAGGTGTCGGGCGGGGAGCGATGATCCAAGACGCGCAGGACGATGCCGCGCAACCGCCGAAGCTTTCAAGGAACTCCAGGCAGAGTGACTCCGGCGGACGAGGCAGGGGCGGGTTCGACTGGCCGGAGGAGCGGAGGCGTCTCCAGGCACGGCTTGGGCTTCCGTGACAGCAGAGACACCTCTGGCCGAAGCAGTCCAGGTCCCGCTAGTCGAGGCAGCCCCCGTCATCCAGCCTGAACCTGGCTGGCTTCGCCTGCCTCGCTGTTCGAGTTTGCGGCAATCCCGGCGTTCCGGTCGAGGCGAACCCAGCCGAGGCGAAGCCCGCCGAGGCGATGAAGTCGGCGTTCATCCCGAAGGGATGATATTTCACGGACTTGGCAGATGGTCACCTTTCGGGGGCTCCTGACCTTATCGGATCAGACGGTTTACGCCGATGGCAGATCCAGGGCCAACCCTGATTGACCTCGGAGCTGAGTCTGACGGTCAGGTTGCCTTAGCGGAGCCCACGTGGGTGCCATTCCCCAATTCACCGATTGAAATTTGACTGGACGGCGAGGGCTTCATGCCTCAATGAAGTGGAATCCTTGAGGCGGTCGTCCGGCCCGTCGTTGTGCAGACTGCCCTGAAGGGTTGGCGGACGCCATTTTAGCGGGCTTGCCGATGAGTAGCGGAGACATAAAGATAACTTTGTCGGCGCGCCCTGGAGTTCTGTTCCGTGAAACAAAGTGTCTCTTAGACATCTGCAAGGGGTGGATATCTGGTTGCCCATTCGCGGATCCATCTTTGATTTAATGATCCGGGGTCGCGGGTTCCCCATTTGCGCCGTGTCAACAAAGGCAATCTGTATATGTCATTCAAGCATAGTAGCTGATTGGACGTGAATCTCACAGAAAATGACGGTTGGAGTGGATGACGAGATGTTAATCGTGAACGTTTATGTACACGAATTGTGTTGTATATCTTCTCTGACTGGTTCCTGATCCATGGATCGCTGTGCCCATACTGATTTTGTTAATGACTGATGTTGCAGTTCGCTTCGGGGTCCTGATGCCGTCAAGGAACTAGAGACCTGCTGGCTCCTATGCATCGAAATGAGCATTCCGGCTATCATAAAAAATTATGTGGCAGGTATTTTATCATTTGATAGCTTGAGCGAAACAGCAAGTCCAATGAGCTTCATGGGTGCGTAAACAGTGCTTGTTTATCGCGATGCGATGTAGCTCTTTCGGAAAACCAGGTATGTTACCGATGGAGTTCTATGTGCGTTTTGGTATCGTCCTTCCAGACTGCTTGTCTAAAACGGATTTTCACGAAGGTCGAATCGTAAATTGCGATTGCGACAGCCCAGACCCTGGCGTCTCTCCCGACGAAAGGCAAGGAGTATACCTTCTTGACTATCTGCTGGAATGCCGCAGAAACATTTTTTTCAAGACTTACGGCGGCGTTTTTCGGGACTTCACCCACAACAAGGACCGGGGAAACCTCTGATTCTGTCAATGGGGCCGCTTCGTTCTCCAGAGATGGACAATCTTCGGCAAGCGGGACAGTATCGTCAGAATGATTTGGACGGTGGTCGCATCCGCTATGACCCGTATCTTCATTGATGCGGGAAAAGCTCAGCTTGACGTGTTCCCTAGGGTTAGAAGGCTTTTCGTGTTTGAGCTCTATGATCATCCAATCGCCGTCAGGCGTCAACAGTGTGACATCCGACCTTCCTTTGGTCGTATGCACCTCAAGAGCCGTCTTGTGCCTACCGATATCTAAGCACATTGATAAGAGGAATGTAAAAAATGGCTCGCTGGAAAGATTGTATTCGTACGATGCAGAGGCAATGAAAGATGAAAACAGCTTTTCACATTCCTGTTCGTTTCTGCCACAAAATGCATCGTAAAATTTCATGTATTTTGGGTTTCTCAAGCCTAAAGGATCGTCAAGCGTTCTGGATGACGTTTTCCTGGACAAAATAGCGTCTTTGATAACTTTTTTGATTTCGTAGTTGGGGATTCTAAGGCGATACATAGTAGATGTGCCGGAATCATCGATCGAATCTATAGTCAGGTAGCCAGTCATCAGCATGATCGCATTATCGTTGTAAATGCTTTTCGATTCATTGATGGATACATTTTTGCTGATTGTAAGATCGTCAATGAAAATTTTAAAATAATTCTCAGGTCTTACTCCAAGCTGATCGAACATCAGGGAAGGTCCAGTGTTTTTCCAATATTCATCAAATTTTTTTTCGTTTAGGCAATCCATTACGGAACGGGGGTTAAGTACCTTTTTGAGACCATCCCATGAATATCCATCGTACCACCTCTCGAATTTGCCTATCAGATGGTCGATAGTCGCATTATCTCCCATATCGCCATTTTTCTTCATTTCATCAAGCGTTGGTTGGAGATAAGTGCCGAATGTCGTTCGTATTTCATCTATTGTGAATCCGCAGATTTGAGAATAGCGTGGATTATAGGAAATATCTTTAACATTATTCATTCCTGAAGAGAGTGCCAGTTCGTCAAATTTTGTTATTCCGGTAATAAGGGCAAAGCGAATTCGATTTTGAAGGCTTTTGATTGCCGAAAAAAATACACGGAGAAGGATCTTGAGTTCTTTAGATTTTTCAAAATCAAGAAAATTTGCCTGCAGGGGAAAGTCATACTCGTCAATAAGAAGGATAATATTTTGAGGGTCATCTTCATCGATTATGAGGTTGTTCTCTTTGGAGAATGCAATATGTTTGTTTGAAACCTCCGTTATCAAATCGGATATGGCAGCAGTTTCGTTAATTGTTTCGATTTGCACTTGGTGATTTTTGGCTATACTTGACAGTTTGAAGATTAGATCTTTGCTTAACATATCCACAGATGAATGAGTGCCGCTCATGTCGAGTCTGATTACCGGGAATATTTTCCAGTCGAATTTCGATCCTTCTTGCCCTATTGCCAAATTTCGAAACAGATGCCTCTTTCCCCTGAAGATATTCTCAATCGTGTCGAGAAGGAGGGTTTTGCCAAATCTTCTTGGTCTGCAGAGAAGATAAGAGCCCATACGCTCTTTTAATAGACATCTGATAAGCGGTGTCTTGTCGACAACGGGTGAATTTTGTTTTATAAAATCACTCAAGAATGAACTTTGGACCAGATCATTATCCTGCGGAACTTCATCCTTAGGAACATCGTCATCGGGAACGTGGTCCGAATGCTTTATCATGACATTCAAGCTCCAGCAGGCAGGGACTGCATCGGGTGAATGTGCCGCCACCTTTTGGACAACGGAACGGTTGACTTCAGCGTGATACAAGTTACAAGTTCAGCTTAATATGCCTGTGAACCAAAACTGTCTCTCAAAAAGAGATGATGTGACCTTATCCAGATCCGTAATATCCCTTTTGAAGATTATGCATATTCCTTGGCTTTATGTCAAATTTTCGGTGTTTCACGCGAAAAGGTCATATTCCTGAGGTAATGGCCATGATGGCAACTTCATGCCAGAATCGCGCAGTTGCGCCGAACGGCTGACCTCTGTAGGAGAATGCTGGAAATGGAAGCCTAGGACCCCGTATGATCAATGAGGTGCGGTATTGACGTGACATTGCCCGAAGAGTTGATGGGCGGTTAGTCCTGAGCGGGAGGCACGAAAGCGAGTGCGATGTCGAGGTGAGGGTGAACCATTACCTTCTTGCCATACCCCTTTCACCTTGATAATATTTTGCGAGCTGTTTGGAATGATTCGCGCGACAAATCACGCCGAAGGTGAGGGTTGATCTGGGAGGCTGTTGCTTAAATTACGACATCATTGTCATGAATCTATTAGTTGTGGAGCGGACACATCATATCTACCGCATTTGTCGTTGTGCCCTTCATCAAAACCCATTATGCAACAGGCTCCTCGAGTGTTTCCTGATTCTTGTCATCAGTACATTTTTAAAATAGACTATTTTGCGGCTTGCATCGACATGTTTCCGCTATACACATCGTCTGCGTCCTGAGCCGCCACGGGGCACAACCCCTAGCCAGACCCTTTCGGAAAAATGCATGTTTCTGGCGGCTTTTCCCTGAACCGGACCGATTCCGTTTCGAATTCTAGGAGATTCGGAGATGAGAACACCCGCTAAGTCTTCCCGGACCGGCGCGGCGCTGACCCTGCTGACCGCAGCGCTTCTTGCGGCAGCCGTCTCATCGGGCGTCATCGCCGCCGCCCAGACGCCAGGCGCCGTCGGCGCCTTGAAGGGCACCGACGGTCAGGCGGCGCCTCCCGCGGGCGACGTCTCGGACGCGTTCACTCCCGCTTTCGCGGAGTCGGCCTTCGATGCCAGGAATGCCTCCAACTTCAGGGAGATGTCCGCCGCCTACGGGCCCTTCACCCAGGAGCAGATAGCCAGGCTGAACCGCGACAGGTTCCTCATAGTGCCCCAGAGGGAGGGCATGAGGCTTCCCTACTTCTCCTCCGGCTCGAACCGCTACGACGAGATGCTCGGGATCTTCGAAGGGCTGGGTGGGAGCGAAAGCCCGGACGCCCGCTCCCCAGAGCAGGCCCGTTTCGTGGGGCCGGACGTGGTGCTCCACGCCTTCCACAAGTACTTCTCGGAACGCCTGAAGGAGGTCGAGCGGGGCACGTTGGCCCGGCTGGTCGAGGCGATGCTTTCGGGGCTCTGGGAGAACGCCCTGGCCCTCCGCGCCGAGGCGCCCGAAGGGGCTCGCGCCGCCTGGGACCTGGCGCTGGCACAGATGGCGGTCCCGCTCACGCTCATCGAGACCCGCGCCCCCGCGCCCCCGAACTGGCGGTTGGATGACGAGGACGAGGAAGCGGACAAGACGCCCGCGGACAACCTGGAGGCGGCACTCGCGAACTTCAGGGCCAGGGAAGGCGAGCTTCCCGAGGGGCTACGGGCGGCTGTCCGCGGCGCGCTCGGCATGATCTACGCGCAGGGCGTGGCCCCTCCAGAGCCAGGTTCAGCGGCGGCTGCGGACTCGGGGAGCGATCCTGCCGCCGCCCTGGGGCTCGTGCCCTCATATAACGCCCAGACGGTCGACTGGACGCAGTTCCTGCCGCGGTCCCACTACGCAGAGACCTCGGAGAGCCGCGCCTACTTCAGGGCCTCAATCTGGCTGGGACAGCTGGGCTGGACCCGGGACGACCCCGGCGCGTTGCCGCAGCTGGTCGCCTGGGCAGCGGCCCTGGCCGGGCCCGGCGGGGAACTCTTCGCCAAAGCGTGCGCGGCCATAGCCGAGGCCGAGGACGCCGTCCCGGCGAACCCTGCCGAGGCCTGGCGCTCCGTCATGCGGATAACCGCCCTGTTCGCCGGCCTCCCGGACGACCCTTCCCTGATGGACGTCCTGGAGCTGGTCACGGCGGGCGGGGCCCCGCCGGGGCCCGGCGCCCCGGGTGACGCCGCGTACCTGTCCGGGCTCGCCCCGCGCATGGCTCGACTGGCGCCTCCGGTCGAGAGCTTCAAGGCGTTCAGGGGCGGCGGCTACCGGGGGAAGGGCGTCGTGACCGTCCTGCCCCAGCGTTTCACCGTGCCGTGGCTCATCGCCTCGGAACTCACGATAGAGGCGGGGCAGGTTCGGGAGCGGGCGGCCCGGGCCTCCGGCGGTCGCGCCGGCGTTGCGGCGCCGGGCGCACAGGCGGCCGCGTCTGCAGACGGCCCGCTCCCCGTCGTCTTCTCCGGGCTGTACCTGGCCCAGGCGTTGGGATCGGAATACGCGGAGTCCCTGTCCGGTCGCGAGCTTGAGGCCCGCCGGAGCCTGGAGGCCCCGGACGATGCGGGGGGGGAAGCCGCTTCCGACCTCATCGAGGCCAAACGCGCGGCCCTGGCGGCCAAGGCGCGCTGGCTCAGGGCCGCGCTGGACCGTGTGCCTTCCTCAGACTGGAACGGCTCCGTCGGGTCCGCGTGGTTCAACGTGCTCCGCACCCTGTCCGCGACATACGGCGAGGGATATCCCATCTACATGCGGGGCGGCGCCTTCGGCGCCAAGCAGCTGGAGACCCTCCTGGGGAGCTACACGGAGCTCAAGCACGACACGCTCCTTTACGACAAGCCCAACTACGCCGAGATGGGCAACGGGGGCTATGACATCGATCCTCCGCCCGTGCCCAAGGGCTTCGTCGAGCCGAACCTGGAGTTCTGGGATGCCATGGCGGAGGCGCTCCGCGCGACCGAGGAGGCTTTCCGGAGCAACGGCCTTTTCCCTGACCACCAGGAGCGTTACGGCACCCTGGCCTATTTCTCCGAGAAGGTGGACCGTCTGCGCGGGATTGCCCGGACCGAGCTTGCCGGCGGCAGGCCGAGCGAGGACGACTACGAGTTCCTCCGCACCTTCACGATCCAGGAGATGGCGGAGCGGCCCGGGGGTGGAGCCTGGACGGATCCAGAAACGTTCCTCTCTGGTCTGGTAGTGGACGTGCAGACGATTAACGCCGTGGGCGGCGATCCGGGCGGCGTCCTCCACGAGGGGCTGGGGGCGCCGTCGCTCATCCTGGTGCTGGTCGGCAACGACGGCGACCAGAGGATGACCGTGGGCATGGCATTCAACCACTACGAGTTCCTCATCAGGGAGATCAGGCGCCTGACCGACTCCGCCTGGAAGGCCGCGGCTTACCGCGGCTTCGATATCGCCGAGGGCCTTGCGGCCGTTCCCGATCCCGCCTTGCCGGAGCTTCCGGCGAAGCCTTTCTGGTACGACCCGATCGCGGCAGGACCCCGGTAGGCTCAGGCGCTCCTGTGGTATGCCTCGGGCGAAGGGCTTCCTGAGGGCGGCGGGACGGGGGCTATTCGGTCGCGGGAAGACAACGGTTCCCGGGGCCAGGGAGATGGCCGCCGCGTCCGCAGATGAGCTCCGGAAGGACATGGTCATCGGAAAGGACATGGTCATCGGAAGGACGGGAGCATCGGAAGGACGGGATTATCGGAAAAACAGGATCATCGGAAAGGACAGGATCATCGGAAAAAACGGGATCGTCGGAAAGGACGGAGGACCTGGAAAGGCCGGGGGGGATGCCGATAGCGGCGTGATCTTGACTGGACGCGGCCGATCAGGGCCTCTCGCCCCGTCGGCGCACGCGATCCTCGCGGCGGCATTGGCGGCTGCGGCTGCTTTCGCGGGGCTCGCCTCGGTACGGGCCGGATCGGCCGCGCCGCCCCCGACGGGTGCGTCGCCCGATGCCGCCGCATCTCCAGCGACTGCCGCCGATGGCGGCACGCCCGCGACGTCTCAGGGACCTTACCGGGCCCTCTACAGGGACAAGACCGTGTTCGAGTTCGCGGAAAGGACGGCGGCGGCCAGGACTTCACCTTCACGGAGGGCCGTGACCGGGGTCATATCCCCTCACCACCTGCTCGCGGCAGATCTCATAGCCCAGCCTTTCGCGTACGCCGCCGGCGGCGACTACGGGAGGGTCATCGTTCTCTCCCCGGAGCACTTCCGCCGCGGGAAGAAGCCGGTCTCCGTCCCCGACCGCGACTTCCGGACGGTCGCCGGGACGTTGAGGCTGGATCGCGCGGCGGCGGCCGCGGTGCTGGAAAGCCCCGATGCCGGGGTGTCCGAACTTTTCACCCACGAGCACGGGATCCAGGCGGTCCTGCCGTTCATAGCGCGGAAATGGCCGGACGCGGCCGTTCTCCCCCTGGCTCTGGGCGGCGTCCCGGACAGGGAAGCCCTGGACGATCTTGCGAGGAGGCTCCTCCCCCTGGCGGGGGAGGGGACGCTGATCGTGCAGAGCACGGACTTCTCGCACTATCTCCCGAAGGAGGAGGCCGACCTGAGGGACGGCGAGTCGCTCAAGGCCGTCCGGGACATGGACCTTGAGGCGGCGTTCGGGCTGGACCAGCCCGGCAACGTGGACTCCAGGGCGGCCATATACGTCCAGCTTTCCTTGCAGCGTTCCCTTGGCGCCGTGCCCAGGATCCTAACGGTCCGGAATTCCTGCAGTTACGGTCCGGCGGAAGGATGCGGGAGCATCGGGCGCACCACGAGCTACATAGTCGCCGCCTTCGAGTTGCCGGAACCGCCCCGGTGAAGACCTGGAGGGCGACCACGTGGCTTTGGGCGGGGAGCGCCCTGAAGGTTTCGCCCGATTCGCGGCGCGAGCGGCATGGAGTCTTCGGTACGCCTGAATCCTTTCTCCCGACCGGGACCTGGGTACGGCCTGTGCCCTGCGGGCGCGGCTGTGGCGTCTGCCGACGAGGAAAGGAGACGCGTCGGCCCCGGAGCGCCGTCTTGATCCATACGACGGTTGCGCATTTCCAGGCGAGACCGCGGAAGGCCCCGGCTCGCGGCTGAGTGGCCTAAAAGCCGGTGGCATTCCCCTTCCGCCTTTCCTCGGCTTTCCGTCGCCGCCTTTCTGCTTTCGCCTCTCCCTCCGCTTTCGTCCTTCGCCTTTTTGTTCGCCCTCCGTATTCTGTCACCGCTTCCTTCCCGCCCTCCGTATTCTGTCCCCGCTTCCTTCCCGCACTCCGTATTTTGTCCCCGCTTCCTACTCGCCCTCCGTATTCTGTCCCCGCTTCCAACTTGCCCTCCGTATTCTGTCCCCGCTTCCAACTCGCCCTCCGTATTCTGTCCCCGCTTTCGGTTCCCCTCCGTGTTCCCCTTCGAATTCCAAAAATGCGCCAGTTGAAATAATGCCTGTAAGTCGCGTATTTCCAGGGCATCCCCCCGCTCGGGGGGTATCATCGGTCGCACCGATCGACTATCCACTCGGGTCGTTTTCCTTAGCCCGGGTCAGATGTAACGGGGGATCATCAATTATAAAGACAAATTGACACTGAATATTGAGATTATTTATTTATAAAATATATGACAAATACCAAAAAATATTGCCAAGTTATATTTTTATAAATATTTTAATGATACTATTGATATGCTTGATTATTTCTAGTTTTTCCGAGCAAAGGAGGGCGTCCTGGCATTAGGATTCCTCACCGTCCAGAGCCCCGAAAGGCATCGTGGAGGAATTCCTCCGATTTCTCTTTCTTGCAACATACGTAAATTACTGGATTTTTATAGAATTTAGCCTTTTGTGATACAATAATCCCTGTCGAGCCGTTCTGGTATAAGGTCGGTATCTATCTCCCAAAAATTAACTGTCAACTTTCCCAAGCCGGGGACCCCGCTTCCCGCCCCGGAGTCCCATAAGGAGTACTCGATGACAGAGCCCCGCCTCCCGTCCCGACCGTCCTTGAACGTTTCCGCCCGCCCGTCCAACTGCCCCTCCGGAGTTCCCCCCCGGCGGTCCTGCAGCCCCGTCGGCCTGTCAAGTTGTCTCTCCCTGTCACGAACCCTCAGCCTGTTGCGCCCGTTGGCCTCCCTCGCCCCCGCGCTTCTGGCGGCGACCGCCTTGCTTGCTGTGGGCGCCCAGCCCGCTTTCGTCTTTGCGGCGGCGTTCGCGGCTATCCTGGCGTTACCGCTCGTACTGCCGGCCCATGCCCTGGCATTGCACCAACGCCCGCCCAAGGCGGATGCGGGCGCCTACGAGGTGAAGTCCCTCGAGTTCGCGGCGGACGTGACCGGGCAGAAGGCAACGGCCGTGTTGCGGACCGTCTTCGCTAACCCAACGGGGAGGACCCTGGAGATCGACTACCTGGCGCCGCTGCCGCGCGGGGCCTCGGTCGTCTCCGCGGTGCTGGTCGAGGAGGGCAGGGAGCTCATGGGCAAGGTCTACGTGAAGGAGGAGGCCTTCCGTATCTACTCCGAGACGGTGGCGAAGATGAAGGACCCCGCGCTCATCGAGTACGCGGGCCAGGACACCTACAGGGCCCGGATCTACCCCGTGCCGCCCAACGAGGCCAGGACCCTGGAGCTCACGATGTCGTTCCTGGTGCCGAAGGAGCGGGGAGTGTGCGCCCTCTCCGT
>JAISFS010000216.1 GCA_031263485.1 Deltaproteobacteria bacterium
CGCTTCCGCCATCCTTGCGGCGATGCTCGCCCTCGCCGCCTGGCCCTGCCCTGCCCCGGCCGACACCACGGTCGACAGGATAGTAGCCCAGATAAACCGCAACGTGATTACCCTCTCGGAGCTCCAGCAGAGGATGAGCACCCTCTCGCCCCCACAGAGGGCCGCGCTCTCCGGCACGGGCGACCCCCAGCGTCAGGTGCTCGCGCTGATGATAGACGAGGAGCTCGTGAACCAGGCGGCCCAGAAGATTGGGCTCCAGGTCTCCGAGGCCGAGCTTGACGACGCGGTGAAGTCCGTGATGGAGCAGAACAAGCTGAACGAGGAGCAGTTCAGGAAGGCGCTCGCCCAGGTGGGCACCACGCTCCCCCTGTTCCGTTCGCAGCTGAGGCTCGAGATCCTGAAGAACAAGGTCCTGAGCTACAGCATCATGAACCGCGTCGTGGTTACGGAAGCCGAGGTGACGGACTTTTTGAACGGCAATGTGCCCGAGGGCGCCCGCCCCGTCTTCTCCGCCACAGGGGTCTCCGACTTCGACGGGGTGCGCATCATCTTCCTGCAGTCCTCCCCGGCACAGGCCGGCAGGGTCCTGGCCAACGCGGCCAGGATCAAGGCCGAGATCGAGGCCGGCCTCCCCTTCGCCGATGCCGCCCGCAAGTACAGCCAGGGCCCCGGCGCAGATAACGGCGGCGACCCCGGAAACCTGGTCGTCCGCGACCTCCAGCCCGAGCTCCAGGCCCTGGCCCGGGATCTCGTGCCGGGCAGGGTGAGCGAGCCACTGAACGGTGGGGACGCCGTGCTCCTCATCACCGTCGTGAGCGCGACCCCCGAAGCCTCCGTCCGGCCAGGCCAGCAGTCCGACAACTCCTCGCGCCGCCGCCGCAGGGGCCGCAGGAACCAGGAGGAGGACACGTCCTTCACCCCCGAGCAGAGGGCCGGCGCCCGCCGTACCCTGGAGGAGATGAAGATGCGCCGCCGCTACGACACCTGGATCGAGGAACTCAGGAGCTCTGCCGTCATCAAGGTGACCCTCTAGACTGCGCCCGCCGGAAAGGGGCATTCGGCCCGCGCGGCTTTCCGCCGCCTTGCCCGGTGGACTTCCGCCGCATTGCCCGGAGGCATCTGCCGTCTCGGCCCGGACGGCCCGGACCGGATCTCAGCTGACCCTCACCCGTTACCGGCCGTAGCAGCCCTCATGTCTACCCGGCGCGAGGGCATCGGCAAACCTTCGCGGGGCAGTTCCGCCCGTGACCCGGGCACCTTGCGGAGGCCTTGACGGCCCCTCCCAGGCCGCATTGCGGCATCCCCCTTTTTCCGCTTGACACTGCCCCCCGGCTCAGACAAACTCCGTAAATCCCCGGCCCATTTGGGTGCGGCGGAGCGATTCGCGCCTTTCGGGTCCCGCCCGGCCAAGGCGTACCTCAGGCTCTCCCGCCCCGGCCGATGTCGGCCCCGGCCTCATCGGCAGCGCGGCCAGCCGCGCCGATGGCCCCGATCCCTTATGCCCTGCGGGGCCCGACCGACTTCAACTGCCCCAGCACCACCCCTCGCCCCAAGCGACCAGACCGGACGGTCGGAGACTTTGACTTTTTTCAAGCAACCAAACGATCCGCCTCCCGCGGAAGCCCCCGATGCCGCCAACGGCCCCAATCCGCTTTCCTTCGCCGGCTTGGGCGAGATGGGGGCCTACCTGCTCCGCGAGCGCGAGCGGCAGGAGATCTCCCGCTCCGAGATAGCCTCCCGGACCAAGATCTCCATGGACCAATTGGCCAACCTGGAGACCGGGACCTTCACGGGCCTGGCCCCGGTATACGCCAGGGGCTTTCTGCGCTCTTACGCCATGGCGGTCAACCTGGACCCGGACGCCATCATCTCGGAGTACAAGCGCCTGTCCGGGCACGCCGACTCGACTGACCCCCGCAAGCCCATCAACACCAGTTACGGCCGCCTCGGTGATCTGGACGCGGACGAGGGAGTGAGCCTGGGCACCGCCTTCGCGGTCTTCCTGGCGGCGGTGGCGATACTGGCGGTGCTCACCGCCTTCAACCGTACGGTCCACAATCTCGCGGCCGAGTACCTGCCCTTCCTGTCGGTCTGGCCCGAGGCCCCCGAGACGGTCGAGGCGCCGGAGGCGCCCGCCCCCCCGGAGGCGCCTGCCCCGGCGGGCCCCGATCCGGTCGCGCCGGAGCCGGAGCCTTCCGCCTCGGAGCCCGCGTCGGCGTCCGCCTCGACTCCAACGGCGGCCAGCGCGTCGCCGCCCGCCCAGACCTCGCGGACGTCCCAGCCGCCCGCTGGCCCGGCGCTCCTGCCGGCCGCCGCCGCGGACGTGGCGGCGGGGGCAGACCCCACGCCAGCGGCGACGGCCGCATCCGTCCAGGGCGGCACCCTGCGGCTCAAGGCCCTGCGCGCCACCTGGGCCCAGGTGAGCGTCGACAACGGGCCCGTGGTCCACGTCTATTTCAAGGCCGGGGAGGAACGGAGTTTCGCGAGCAAGGCCGCCATCACCCTGGCCGCGGGCGACGGGGCGGCGGTGGAGGCCGAGTGGAACGGAGCGCCCCTGGGCACCCTGGGCCCTGAGGGCCCGCTGGAGCTGAATTTCCCGCCCCCGCGCACCTGATTCGGATCGCGTTTTGCCGCCCCGCGCGCCGCACGGCCCGCGGGTTTTTTGCGAGACGGGACAAGAACCTTTCTGACCCCCGTCCCCCTCCGGCCATGACCGGCCCGCAACAGCCTGCCCCTGGGCCTCCCATGCGCCGCACTCCCCGACCGAACCTCGCCGCCGCGCCCGAGCGTCCGCCACCCTCCGGCCTGCCGCTCAGCCCGGCGCCCGCAACGAACCTGCCGCCAAAAAATCGGCCAAGGGGACGGAGGAACCGGGTCGCGGAGGCCGCCGAGAGCGCCCGGCGACTCACGCACCCCGCCCGAGCCCCCGACCGGGCGCCCGCCGCCCCAGTCCAGGCAGGCACCTTGCAGGACGTAACTTAGCGGCATCACTGAATTTTATTTGATGGATCTTGCCAAGCATCAGGCGGGCGGCAAGCCTCGACGATTTTGCTTTCTTTTTTTCTGATTAGTTATAACATTACCGTTACTGGGCCATTGCGCCCCGGACGGACCTCAGTGACCGCTCCGGGCAACCCACCCGGTCGCATCCCCTCAAGGCGACGCCCGGCCCCGGCCTGAACCGCAGTCCGGTCCCCTCGCGCTGCCAGGCCGCCAGGACAGCCGCCCCCGTCCGGACTTCCCCTGGCTTTCCCGTGCCGTACCGGCCTTGTCTCGGGCCCTGTCGCGCCCGAACAGCGCCTGCCGCGCCGAGCGCCTTTCGCCGCGCAGTCCGTTCCGCCGGACGCCCCGTCCCCCGCCCGGAGGCCTCTCCGGGCTCCGGGCCTCGCCCTGCCGGCCCGCCTCACCCCTTCCGGAGCCCTTGCCGAATGACCGTCAACCCGACCCTGGCCATAAAGCCCCTGCTGGAAGAGGGGCGCGAGGAAGAGCTCGCGGGCTTCCTGGCATCCCTCCATCCTGCGGACGTCGCCGAAGCCGTCGCGCCGCTGGACATGGAGGACACCATCAAGGTGATGAGCCACCTGGACATCCAGCTCGCGGCGGACGTCCTGGTGGAGCTCTCGGAGAGCACACGGGACGAGGTGGCGCGGACCCTGCCCCTGGAACAGCTCACCCGCCTCGTGGACGAGATGGACACCGACGACGCCGCGGACATCGTGGGCGAGCTACCGGACGAGGCGGCCAAGGAGGTGCTCTCGGGGCTGGACGACGAGGACCGGGCCGACGTGCGGCGCCTCCTCATGTACGGCGAGGACACCGCCGGCGGCATCATGCAGACGGAGCTCGTGGAGCTCAAGGCCTCGGACACCGTGGAGGCCGCGACCGACAGGATCCGCGAGGAGGCGGACGAGGTGGGCGACATCTGGAGCGTCTTCGTGGTCGACGACCGCGGGGTCCTCAAGGGCGAGGTGAGCCTCCGCGATCTCCTTCTGGCCCGTTCGGGCACCCGCCTGGAGGAGCTCATCACGAAGCCACCTTCCCTGGTCCTCCACGTGGACGAGGACCAGGAGACCGCCGCCCAGAAATTCAAGAAGTACGACGTGAAGGCCGCCCCGGTGGTGGACAGCCAGGACCGCCTGGTGGGCCGCGTCACCGTGGACGACATCATAGACGTGGTCCACGAGGAGGCCGACCAGGACTTCTACCGCCTGGCGGGTTCCTCGGAAGAGGAGCTCTCGGGCGCGGGCGCGGCCAGGACTGTCGGCCTGAGGCTCCCATGGCTCCTCTTCAACCTGGGAGGAGGGTTTCTCACGAGCTTCATCCTCACGTACTTCGAGAAGTCCTTTCAGGAGACCATGGCCCTGGTCGCCTTCGTGCCGATGGTGATGGGGCTATCCGGCGCCGTGGGGAGCCAGTGCGCCACCATCACCGTGCGCGGGCTCGCGACGGGCCGCATCGCCGGCGGCCAGGTCCTCAAGAACGTCGTGCGGGAGCAGAAGATATCCGGCCTGATGGCGTTGACGCTCGGTCTGACGATAGCCGTGGTCTCCGGCTCCATGCATCAGGCCCTCCGCCTGGGCGCGGCCGTGGGCGCCTCCATCACCGCTGCCATCCTGGTCTCGGCCTTCATGGGGGTGATGACCCCGGTGCTCTTCCGCGCCGCGAACATCGACCCTGCCCTGGCATCCGGCCCGGTAGTCACGTCCGCGAGCGACGTGGTCAGCCTGCTCATCTACTCCCTGGTGGGCACGGCCATCGCGTGACGGACGGCAAGGGCTTCCGGGGGCCGCAGGCCGGCGGAATGCGCCGCACCGAGGCACCGGGGCGTCCGGGCGCTTTCAGGCATTCCGGATTTCAGGACCGGCTCGGATACGCATGTATCAGCTAAGGCACAGCGCAGACTAGACAAGACCCGGCAAGGACGAGGCAAGGCACGGCGAGAACAAGGCACGGCGAGAGGCGGCAATTTAAAACGGTCCAGGCCGAGACGACCGGCGATGCAAGGCATCATCAACGGTTGAGGCGGAGAGGCCCAGACGAAGGTCAGGACTCTGGCAGACGATCCCGGAGGCCGGGAAACGGGTGGAGGGGTTCAGGCGCAAGGGCCGAGGCACGGAAACGGAACTGAAGGTTCTCACGCAGGGAATCTTGACCGGTCGGACGCGGGAAAGGTTCCGGATACGGGCACGGGTTCTCGATGGCGCTTCGACGTCGGGCGAAGTTCAGGCTCCACGCGTTCCCGCACCGATTTCCGGGGGAACATGTTCGCATTTCGCAGTCTATTTATGAGGTTCTTCGGCGAAAATCTTATGCCCCTTGACTTGCGTCATAATATTATGTGGACCTTGCTCGGTTCGGAAATCCGCGTTACGGATCATGTCGCGGCACGTCCCGGATATCCCCACTCCCCTTCTCCCTTCCGGGCAAGGCCCTGCCGGTCCACGGCGCCCGCCCCGCGCCCCCTTTCGGGACCGGCGATCCTCCGTGCCCCGCGGCCGCGCCGCGCCCGCTGGCAAGCCCCGTTCCACGCCGCCCGGCACCTTCTTGGAGCCTCAGGCAAAACAGTCACGTTATGAAAGCCCCTTCATCCAAAGCCGCTGCCAAGCCAGTCCGAGCCGCGGAAGCCGCCCCGCCCAAGACCGCCGCCAAGCAGAGGGCAAGGGAGTCCCGGACGCCCGAAGGCGCGGTGGTGCCGATTACCAGGGACCTTCTGGGCCCCCAGTCCAGGAACCTCAGGATTCTCACGTCGGTGCTGGGATTCCAGGCCAGCCAGCGCGGCGGCGAAATATTCCTGCCCGCCCAGGACCCCGAATCCCTCGAGCTGGGACGCAAAGCGATAGCCGGGCTCTCCCGGATCCCCGTCCGGGCGACCGTGCCCGACGCCTGGGAGACGGAATGCCTGGCGCATCTACTGAAAAACGACCCGGACATCGACCTGGAGGACTTTTATCCCGCCGGCGCCTCCTCGGCGTTCCCCGCTGCCCCCAGGACAGCGGCCCAGAAGCGTTTCGTGGAAGCCATGCATAAGAATCCCCTGGTCTTCGGACTGGGGCCGGCGGGGACAGGGAAGACGTTCCTTGCCGTGTGCGCCGCGGTCGAGGCCATGAACGAAGGGGACGTCCAAAGGATCATATTGACCCGCCCCGCTGTCGAGGCGGGTGAACGGCTGGGGTTCCTGCCGGGGGATCTCTCCGACAAGGTGGACCCCTACCTGCGGCCCCTCTACGAGGCGCTCGCGGAGCTTCTGCCGTTCAAGAAGATCGCCGCCATGAAGTCCACGGGCGAGCTGGAGATGGCGCCCCTGGCCTTCATGCGGGGCCGTACCCTCTCCCGGGCTTTCGTCATCCTGGACGAGGCCCAGAACGCCACGCGGGAACAGATGAAGATGTTCCTGACCCGCCTGGGCCCCTTGAGCCGGGCGGTGGTGACGGGGGACCCGGGCCAGAGCGACCTGCCCGGCGGCTTCCCCGACGGCCTGGCGGAGGCCATGGAAATCCTGCCCGGCACCGAGGGTGTCGCGTTCTGCAGCTTCTCCGGCCGGGATTCCGTCAGGCATCGGCTTGTCCGAGACATCATCGAGGCCTACCGCGCCAAGGCCGGCCCGGAGGCCGCGGCCGCCGGTCCCCGGCGGCCGCGCCAAAAGGGCGAAAAAGCATGACGACCCGCTTGACAGGCGCCCCGAGCGCCCACGGCTTCTCCACCCACCTGGGCCACGCGGCCCCCCTCCGTGCCTCCAACGGCCGCGGGGGCCGACTCGCGAGGGCAAAAGGGATCATCACCTGTTACGCGGGCGAGACGCTCAACAGGGCCTTCCTTTTCAGGGTGCTCCTCATGGGGGCCGTCGCTTGCGTCGCGGTGTGGCTCCTGGGCCAGCCGGACCGGGGGGAATTCGCCGCAGGCGAACGGGCCGTGAGCTCCGTGTGGAGCGACAGGACCCTGGAAGTGCCAGACCCCGTGGCGACGGAGCTCGAGAAGATCCGCGCCCAGTCCGCAGTAGTGCCGATCTTCGTCCAGGACGACATGATCCCCTCCAGGGTCATGAGCGACACCCGCCGAATCTTCCGCGAGGGCCGCCGCCTCATCCGCGAGGGCGCCTCAGAGCTTCCGGGCGAGTTCGTGGCCGACTTCTACGCGGTCTTCCGGGGGGCCCCCCCGCTCGAGTCCGCCGGTTCCGGCGACGGCACGGCCCTGGCGGACGCGGCCGCCGCAACCCTTGCCGCCGCCCTGTCCGAAGCGGCATCCGCCGATCCCCGCTCCCGGCCGTTCATGGGTGCCGCCGCCCGGTATTCGCCCGTAGCCCTGGCTCCCCCCGGCACGCCACCTTCCCCGGGAGGGAACTCCACCGCCGCCGCGCCCTCCCGCGAGACAGGCCCGGGAGGCCGGGCAAGGGCATCCCTCTCCGCGACCGTCACTGTCAACGATTCCGCCGTGACCCAGGCCTACGCGCCCGATGTCCCGACCGTAGGCGGGATGGCACACTCGACCGGCGCGACCGCCATGACGCAGTCGTACGCGCCCGATGTCCCTGCCGCCGAACGGACCTCCCGAGGCACCCCGGATGCCAGGGCCGCTACCGGCGGCACTCCCGGCGCCTCAGCCCCGACCGATGCCGTGGCTGAAACTGACTCCGCCGTTGCCGCAGACACGGCGGTTGCAGACGCAGCAGACACGGCGGTTGCCGACGCAGCAGACACGGCGGTTGCAGACGCGACCGTCGGCGGGCCGCATCCCCCTTCAGCAGGCGATGCCGACGACGGTTACGGCACAGCCGCGGAAAGCGGCCCGGACGCGGGCGACTCGCCCGACTCGACCCCGGCCAGGGTGATCGTGACCGAAGATTCGGCTGACCCCGAGGCCGGGGAGCGGGGAGGGGGCGCCGCGGCCGGCCTTGCGGAGGCCGATGTCCCGACCTTGGAGACGGCGCCTTTGGCGGGCCATGGGGTCGCGACGGCTCAGATCCTGGCCCGCGCGTCAGGCGGGGCGACCCTTGCGCCGCGCGGCCGGTCGACCGCCGGGGGCGCCCGGGCCGACATGCGCCCTGAACCCCGCGCCGGGCCGACGCCGGTCGCCTCCGACGCCTCTGGGCCGGGCACCCTGGTCCGCAAGGCGGCGGCTGAAGGCTTCTCCGAAAGGCTGGAACAGAGCGTAAACGTCCTCGCGGTGGAGCTCCTGGGCCAGGGCCTGGTTGCGGAGAGCCCCGATGCCCCCGTCTTCCAGGGACGTCAGGTCACGCTGTCCAGGCCGGGGGCCAGGCCCTCGGCCGTCAACTACGACTCCTTCCTGACCATGGCCAGGGCGCGTTCCTTCATCGCGGCCAGGGCCAGGATGCGCGCGGCTGAGATCCTGGAGGACCCCTCCCTCATCGCCGATCTGGTAGTGAGCGCCGTCCGACCGAACGTGACCCTGGACATCGAGTCCTACGCCGAAAGGGTGACGGACGCCGTGGCCAACGTGGCCCCGGTGGTCTACCGGGTGAAGAAGGGCGACCAGGTGATCAAGCAGGGCGAGCCGGTCTCGCCCAGGACCATGATCGTCCTGGAGGCGCTCTCGGCCGGTCGCGACAAGGGCTGGTGGATCAAGAGATCCTTCGGCCTCCTGGTGATCCTCCTCGTATTCCTCACCGTGACCCAGGCCATCGCCGGCATGGAGCGCAGGAGGCTGGACCGGACCCGGGAAACGATCCTCATGTCGTTCCTGCTCATGTGGTACATCCTGCTTGCCTGGGCCTCCACGAACCTCGGGGAGGGGCTCGAGAAGGGCTTCGGCCTGGGGCGACCGGTGACGCTGTTCCTCGCCATGCCCATGCCCGGGGCGACCATGCTCTCGGTCATCTTCCTCGGGAACCGCCGGTCCGTGCCGGTAGCCTTCCTGGGCGCCCTCCTCGCCGCGGCCCTGGCGCCCATGGAAACCTTCGAGGCCTTCGTGTACGTGGCCAACGGCTCGCTCGTGGCCGTGCTGCACCTGAGACACCTTTCCGAGAGGGGCCGCTTCCTCTCGTCCTCGCTCATGTGCTCGCTCATAAACGTGCTGACGATAGTCGGCCTCTCGCTCATGGACGGCAGATCCGCCCTCACCCTCGATCTCGCCGCCGGCGCTATCTCCGGGATGCTCTCCGGGATCCTGGCATCCGGGCTCGTACCGGCGGTGGAGCTGGCCATGGGGTTCACCACAAACCTGAAGCTCATGGAGCTCGGGAACCTGAACCGACCGCTCCTGCGTGAGCTCATGCTCGCCGCCCCCGGCACCTACCACCACTCGGTCATAGTCGGGAGCATGGTGGAGGCGGCCGCCGAGGCCATCGGCGCGCCTCCCCACCTGGCCAGGGTGGGCGCCTACTACCACGACATCGGGAAAATCAGGAAACCCCTGTACTTCATCGAGAACCAGGCGGGCGAGAACCGCCACGACTCGCTCACGCCCACCATGAGCGTGCTCATCCTGGTCGGCCACGTCAAGGACGGCGTGGAGATTGCGCGGGCCCACAAGTTGCCCCCGGAGGTGACGGACATCGTGGAACAGCACCACGGCACGAGCCTCATGTCCTTCTTCCTCCACAAGGCCATCGAGCAGCGGAGCCCCAATTCCCCGCCCGTGAACCCCGGCGACTTCCGCTACCCCGGCCCCAAGCCGGCCTCCAAGGAGGCGGGGCTCGTGATGCTCGCGGACATCTGCGAGGCGGCAACCAGATCGCTTACCGAACCCACCCCCGTGAAGATCCAGGAGCTCGTGCGCGCGCTCATCAACCGCATCTTCGACGACGGCCAGCTGGACGCGAGCGAGCTTATCCTGAAGGACCTGACCGAGACCATGCGGATCTTCACCAACATCCTCGTGGGCATCTACCACCACAGGGTGACCTACCCCGTGCTCAGCAAGGACCAGGTGAACAACCAGGCCGCGAGGAGCAAGGTCATCTACGGGAACATCTCCCAGGAGCCCGCCCAGAAGAGGGTCGCCCACTAGCTTACGCCGACTCCCTGCAGGGGATCGGCGCCCGCCAAGTCATCAGCACGCCTTCACCCGCCGACGTTTCCGCGTTGCCCCGGAAGCGTCGCCTCGGAAAGCGAGGGTCCAAACCGGGACATGCCGATCATCCTGGACAACCGCCTGGAAGGCGACCCGGTAAACGAACTGAAGCTCAAGCGCCGTCTGGGCAAGGTCCTGAAGGCCCTTGGCCGCCCCAAAGCCTCCCTGGGAGTCCTCCTCGCCGGGGACGCAGAGCTGAGGGGACTGAACCGGGACTTCCGGGGCAAGGACGCCCCCACCAACGTCCTGGCCTTCCCCTTCGAGGACGGGGACGCCGCCGGAGCCGCTCCGGAAAGCCCCGCCCAGCCCCTCCCTTCCGTCATGAAAGGCTATCTCGGGGACGTGGCAGTCTCGCTGGAGACCGTCGCCCGCCAGGCCGAGGAGACGGGCGCGGGCACAGGGGAGCTCCTGTATTTCTACCTCATCCACGGCATCCTCCACCTCACGGGACACGACCACGAGCTCGGGCCCGCCGAGGCGGAGGCCCAGGACCGCGAGACCGAAAGGCTCCTGGGGCTGATCCCCCGCACGCTGAAATGACGGTGGACAGACAATGGCGCTCGCCTGCGGATAGCCCGCGAGATCCGGTTCTTGATTCCGCGGCAACCCCCCCCCTCGACAGAGAAGCGGAACGCCATGCGGCCATCGCATCGGCGCCCTTGCGCTCAAGCCCTAAACCGCCGCCCTTCGCGCACCCGTTACCTGGACACCCTGACCTCAAATGACTCATCAGGAGGCGAGGAGGGTGTTTGCAGTGGAATCATTCTTGCAATTCTGGAGGGAACCGCTGCAGGCCCACCGGGGATGTCCCCCTGCGGGCACTCTTCCGGTCTGGCGAAGGATTTCCTGCTTACTTGCGGACGGCTTCAGGCAGACTTGAGCCGGGACAGCCCCGTTGAGCCCCGACCCGCGAAAAATACCCCGATCCCGCCCCGGCAAGGCCTTCGTTCGGGCTTCGCCCGAGCTCGGACGAGACTTATCGCCGATATCCGGGACTGCGGCGATGGCGAATCGCCTTTCTAAGCGTTTCGGGGTCGGCAACGACGCCCTCCAGAAAATTCGCGCGCCGCGCGAGGCATTCGTGAATTTTCCCGACGCGTTCCGGGGGCAGAAGCCCGTTTGCCCTGAACATTTCGGCAATCTCTCCGGGGAGGGCCGTCAGCCTTCGGGGATCCACCCACGAGAAATCGCTGACGAGAAGAAGCTGCTTTTCGAAATCGCTCCTGAACGGCCTGCATTCTCCGCCGTCTTCGGGCCATATGCTCGCGGTCGGCTCTTGGTTCCACAGACAGTTTCCCGTGTCGAATACCGGCGAGAAACCCTTCCAGGCGAGCGTCTCCGCGTCCCTGAGGACCCCGAAGTTGTTGAAGTGCCGATCCGTGTTGCGAAGGAGGAAATCCGCCACGATAAGCCTGTCCATCGCCGCCCTGGCATCCGCTATTCCCCTTTTCACGCACCATCCCAGAAAGAAATCGTAGCTTTTCGACTCGTCCTTCGGCATGTCGAGGCACATGTCCATGATATAGTAGGCGGACACGAAGTCAGTCCCGTCGTCGACGAAAGTCTCGCACAGCGAATACGGTTCGTCCCGCTCGATGGCCAGTTCGTAATCGACATGATGCACGCCGAGAGCCTCCATGGCGCGCGAGGCTATCGCCTCGTTCTCCGGCTCCTGGAAATACGGGAACTGGCCTCCCTTCATCAGTATCCTTTTCCCTTCCCTGACCGTCCATTTTTTCGGCAGATATCCGGTCAATGAGGCATCTGGCGATACGAGCGATCTATTCCCGACAGTGTCCAAAATACCCAGAAGGATGTCGCCGAGATCCTCCGAGAAACCGTTGCGGAAAAAATTCGCGTCGCTCCATGAGATCCCGCTTCCGTTCGGCCTTAGCCAATACTGATCGGAAAGCGAGAGGCCCAGGGAATCGAGCAGAAGCACGTTTGGACGGGGAAGTCCGAGTTCATCGATCGCCGTTTTCAGTCCCGGCCTGTAATACGGGATGGCCCGTTCCTTGAGCCAGTCTTCAATCCTCTTGGGTTTGCACTTCGCCGAATTCGGATGCACCGTGCCTATCGGCATATGCGCGATATCACCGATATGCTCAACTTTGTCAACATAAGTCCTGCCGTCCCTGACTGACAGTTCAAGCACTGCCGCCGGGATTTCCCTGTGCATCAGCTCGTAATCCATGTTCGTTTCTCCGATGACGGTTTCAGTTCAGACTATAAATTCGAGGCGCTACCATACCATCCGGTCATTAGGCAAGCATGAGTCCTGGCACGTTGAAAAGTTGACCGCCGACGGTTTTGAGGCTCACTGTCGCGCCATTCGTCGTTTCTGTCGAAGCGGAACCTAATCCTATGCCGTCCCGGAGTTTGTTCCGGGTACCGGTCAACTTAAGCCCTCACATCGGATTCCTTGCGGGCAGACCGGACAAGTTGATGTTTTAATGAGGTTCCCGGATAACTTCGCACCAAAGATCATCCGGAAGGAATCAAGGCTTTCCGGAATTTGATTTCAGCGTCGTCTCTGCCGACTATGGATACCGCGACAAGCCAGACATTCTTTTTCTGGTCAGGATAGGTATATTTCTTGGCATAACCTTTGGATTCTATCTGACTGAAGGCATCGTTAATTCCTTTGTCCAGAAGTCTCAAGATATTTTTTTTCCGGTCAGCCTTTCCCTTCTTGGTTAATGATTGATCGGGCGTAATTGAGTCGGCAGACGCCGATGTCGAGCCGACGGCTCCCGCTTTTTGAAGTTCAGCATCGTTTTTCCCGGCGACGGGACCAGGAAAATGGTTATATTTGACTTCAATGACCATTATATCGGACGGTAATTCCAAAGACAGATCGATATCGCCGCCGCCGACACTTGCCTCTGCAGTTACCTCTCCGCTGGAAAAACACAGAGCCGTAAAAATCAAGGTTTTGTAGTATGATTCAGCATGAGTATGTAGTTTATATGAATAAGAAGAAAAAATTGATACGAGAGTATGCTGAGAATTGATTTCATCGCGTTCAGAAAAATATCCGCAAAAATCTGAAAACCTGCTATACAGGTCATTTTTCATCACACCATGCTTCAGGACAAAAAACCGAGAGAAAATAATTTGTTTGGCTAAAGATTGCCTGACTTCACGATTGGGTATCGAAAGGTGATACGTTATGACGTCTCCATCTCCGCCGCCAAGGCTTTTGGAACTTGAAATCTGCTTGATAGTAAGGTACCCGGTCTTGAACAAAACAGCATAAGGGGTTATTTCTGTCAGCATGCCTGTAGACTCGTCTGATTCAATGGTGTTATTGTCGCTGAATATATTGAAGTAGTCGGCATCTGATTTGAGAAATTCCTTGATTGTACCGGAATCTCCGGTTCCATACCAATATTGTTTCAGTCTATAATTAGATAAAAACTCCATGAGCGAGATAGGGTTGAAAATATCTGTCACGCCGTCCCAAGTGTATCCGTCATACCAGTCTTCTATGGAGGCGTAAAGATTTTCGCCAGTCAATGAATTTTCGGCAATGTTCAGATCTTTCCTTTTCATTAAGGCATATTCGATGTGTTTCCAAAAGTTAGATCTTATTTCATCTTTTGTGAAACCGCAAATGCTTGAAAAAGCCGGATCCAAGGAAATGTCGGATATGAAGTTGGAGCTGGATTGGTAGAATACCTTGAATTTTGTTATTCCTGTAACAATCAGATGTCTGATCATGCCGGATACTGATTTAAGCCCGGAATAAAAATCAGAAAGGAAATCAACCGTTGCCTGCAATTTTATAGGATCGTGCATGTTGGGCAGAAGCTGGTAATCGCACTCATCGACGAGAACGACGACTTCAGGAATATCAGCCGTTCTGCCGATCAAATCCGGACTCTTTCCCAGCGGGATCGAGTCGTATGAATCGTATAACAAAGTAATCAGCTGAAAAAGAGAACCGCCTATACTTGAGGAGGTAAGTTGTAAACCATACTTGTTGCGGGCAAAAAATTCTAAATATTCGACCAGGTTCTTTTCTAAATACTCCGGTTTGTTGCCGAAGGAAGCCATGCTGAAACGGATCACGTGAGAACTTTTAAATTGGTATTCTGGATTAGTATTGCCTATGGCAAGGTCTGTAAACAGCTCCTTCCGTCCCAGAAGAATCGCCTCAACAGTGCTAAGAAGAAGCGATTTGCCGAATCTTCGCGGCCTGAACAAGAAAACGTATTTGTTCCTGTAATTCAAAAGATCGTGAATAATTCCGGTCTTGTCGACATAGAGCTGGCCGTTGTTGACTATCTTGACAAATTCCTCTACCGAGATGGGCAATGGCAACATCGGGTTTGCCACGACATCGCGCGGAATCTCTCCGGCTATCGCTTTCGGCTTGCCGTCAATCTTATAAGGCGGCTTGACTTCCATGGCATATGTCCTGACTGCAAGGCCGCTGCGGAACACCGTTGCAACGCCCTTGAGCGGAACCGGTTGAATAGTCCAAAAAAAACCGGAATAAATTCGTCCGCTGACATTTCTGTCGAGGATGAGCTTTTGTTGTCGATCCGGGATGATTCACTTGAAAATACTCTCCATCGATCGGTAGTCTATCCCAAAAAGCCTTCATAAGTCAATAGGCAAATTTTAATATTTTCGATTAATGCCAAACGGTGATAAGGTACAGTAGCCCAAAGGTTACCACTACATTTTTTGGCATCAAGAAGACTCAGGATGAGACTGACGTACCTGCTATCGTGCGTGACAGACCTGCCCCCCTTAGCCAACCCGTATTGTGCTCGGCTGGCCAAATCCCCCCTCCCAGGAGGATTCCGCATTAATGGCTTCGGCGAGCGGCATGAGGATGAATGCTGTAGACAGGGGAAAACGACTCCACGACCGATTGATTCAAGGCAACAATGCCATCGCGGTTTATGCTCCAGGCTCCCGGCCCCCCGTTCGGTCATGCCGTCCCGTCCGGCCCTTCGTCATCCGTCCCTCTTCGAATGATTGCCGGAATGTCAAGGCTGACATAACCGACCAATCGCGCATCCTTGACAGAGTATGGGGAATGCGGAAGCGATTATCCGCAAGAGCCGCCATGACCGCCTTTTCAATAGCTAGCTGGCCTCCCCCGCCGCCCCGGGCACGGTGCAGGACACGGCGACCGATGGTCTCCCGGAGACAGACCATTTCGTCCGACGCCCGCGCTCGGAGAATCTGCGGGCAAAGCCCCTTCTCTGCTGTCTGCCATATCCCGCTTCCCGAAGCGTTGCGGCAGACGCCAGCGTCTAACCGTTTAAG
>JAISFS010000286.1 GCA_031263485.1 Deltaproteobacteria bacterium
GGCCGTGCCTGACTTCAGAAAGCCGCCCTGGCGGCCAGTTGCCCTGGAACCCGGACCCAAGTCCGTACTCGCGGAGACTCCCGCGCGACACGGCCCTTCCCTGGAATCGCGGTAACGGCCGCAGGACTGATCGGCTTGATCCACCCGCCCCTTGGTCGCCCATCGACTTAAGCAGGACGCCAGAAACTCGCCTGCGCCTGCCATCCTGCCACATCTCCACGCCCCATCGCGGACGTCGCCTGCCTTCTCGTCCCGCCATGGGCTTCGCCTGCCCCCGCGTCCCGTCAGGGGCTTCGCCTCACGTCACGGGCTTCGCCTGCCCTCACGTCCCATCGCGGGCTTCACCTGCCCCCGCATCCCATCGCCCATCGCTGACTTCTCCACCATCCGCTTCCCGCCGCGGATTTGACATCCCCACGCTTCACGTCGCGGACTTCGCATCCTTCCGTATACTTCGTTTACACCGCGAATTCCGCCTCATCTGGAAGTCATGCTCCCCGTCTTTCCCCGCAACTCCTCCTTCAATCCCTTCTTCATTCTCTTCCACTGGCTCCTCCCCGCGCCGTTCCCGGCGAGTAATTTCTGCCCGCGCAGTTTCTCCCTGCATAGATTCTGCCCGCACCGCATCCTTTCGCCACCCCGACGCTACCCCCGCCCCTCTGGAGCCTTCGGCGGCGCATGCGGGGACACCCGCAAGGGTGCGACTCCCTCCTTCGCGGAAGCACTTCCCGAAGGCCCTTGCCTCCGAAGCTTTCCCGAGGCCATCATCTCCCGAGACTATCGTCCGTGGCCTTCTCCGGCCGCCGCGGCGCCCGCTCCCGCAAAGCCCCCGGCGGACATGCATCCGGGCGTGCTTGAGGCTCATAAGATTACGCCGCTTCTTGACTTGCCGTCGGGAATTGCGCATAATCCTCATTTAAAGTGCGCTCCAGAGTTGTGGACTGGCCACGTTCCGGCCATTCCGCAACCGGACCGGCCTGTACCATGCGGGCCTGAGGCCCCACTCGGCTCCTGCCGGTCGAGGCAAGACTGCGCCGCGCCCCTTCGGCAAGGGGCCATTTTTCGCACCCGCCCCGCGGTCGCGGGGCCGGGCCCTCGCGCCACTGCGTCCGGGCCCATAACCTCGGAAAATAAGCTAAATGAAAGACGTCCAGAAACAGAGACCCGTCAGCCAGATCTCCCACGGCGGGGACGGCAAGACCAGCCTGGCCGAGGCCTTCCTATTCCTTGCCAAGGTGACGAGCCGCCTGGGCTCCGTGGCCGACGGCACCAGCTGCCTGGACTTCGAGCCGGAGGAGATAAAGAGGAAGAGCTCCCTTTCCACCTCCTTCCACAGCGTCCCCTGGAAGGGCTTCAACATAACCTTCGCGGACACCCCCGGCGGGGAGAACTTCCTGAACGACACACGGACCGTCATGGCCGGCACGGACTCGTCCGTGGTGGTCGTGGACGCCGTGGACATGGTGAAAGTCTCCACCGAGAAGGGCTGGGCATTCGCGGACGCCCTGTCCCTGCCGCGGATCGTGGTCGTCAACAAGATGGACAAGGAGAGGGCTGACTTCTTCAAGGCCTTCGAGAGCATAGCCGAGAACTTCGTCTCCCCCAAGCCAATCCCCGCCGCCATCCCCATCGGCGCCGAGGACTCCTTCAGGGGGATGGTTGACCTTCTCGCCTCCAAGGCCTACGTCTTCGACGCCTCGGGAAAGGCTACCGAAGGCCCGGTGCCCGACGAGCTCGCGGCCCAGGCGGCCGAGTGGCGCGAGAAGCTGGTGGAGGCCGTCTGCGAGACCGACGACGAGCTCATCGAGAAGTATCTGGAGGGCACTGACATCGCCCCGGAGGAACTGGACAGGGCTCTCACCGCTGCGGTGGCCCAGGCGAAGATCGCCCCGGTCTTCCCGGCGGCGGCGCTGAAGCTCTCCTGCGTCACCTACCTCCTGGACGCCGTGACCCGCCTCCTGCCTTCCCCGGTCGCCCGCGGGGCGATAGTCGGCCACGCGCCCATGGACCCGGAGATCCCAGTCCAGCGTGAGCCCGACCCCCAGGCCCCCTTTTCCGGGATGGTCGTGAAGACCGTGGTGGACCCCTTCGCTGGCCAGCTCACCATCTTCCGGGTTTTTTCCGGAACCCTGACGCCCGATGGGGGGTTCCTGAACGTCACCCGGAGCCAGAAGGAACGCTACGGCCAGCTCCTCTCCCTTGAGGGCAAGGCCCAGAAGGCCGCCGAGGAGGCAGGGCCCGGAGACATCGTGGCCGTCTCCAAGCTCAAGAGCACCCAGACCGGCGACTCCCTCGCGGACGAGGCGTCCCCGGTCGTCTTCCTGGCAACCGCGCCCATGGAACCCGTCGTCTCCTTCGCCGTGGAGGCCAAGAACAAGGGGGACGAGGAGAAGCTCTTCGCCGCCATCAACAAGATGACTTTGGAGGACGTGACGTTGCGACTCACGCGCAACGCCCAGACCAAGGAGATGATCCTCTCAGGCATGGGCCAGGTGCACGTGGACGCGACCCTGGAGAAGATCAAGCGCAAGTACAACGTGGACGTGGTCCTGAAGGCCCCCAAGGTGGCCTACAAGGAGACCATCAAGGGCAAGGCCAAGATCCAGGGCAAGTACAAGAAGCAGACCGGGGGCAAGGGCCAGTACGGGGACGCCGTAATCGAGCTGGAGCCCATGCCTCGGGGCGAGGGCTTCGTGTTCGAGGACAAGATCGTGGGCGGCGTGATCCCCAGGCAGTTCATCCCGGCGGTGGAGAAGGGCATCGTGGAGGCCATGGCCGGGGGAGTGGTGTCCGGCAACCCGGTGGTCGACTGCAAGGTGGCCCTGGTCTTCGGGAGCTACCATGACGTGGACTCCTCGGAGATGGCCTTCAAGATCGCTGGATCCATGGCCTTCAAGAAGGCCTTCATGGAGTGCAAGCCCACTATCCTGGAGCCGGTGATGCTCCTCACCGTGACCGTGCCCGACGAGTTCATGGGCGACGTGATGGGGGACATCTCCTCCCGCCGCGGCAAGCTCCTGGGTACCGAGAGCCACGGCAAGAAGCAGGTCATAAACGCCCACGTGCCCCAGATGGAGCTCTTGACCTACTCGCCCACCCTCACCTCCATGACCGGAGGCAGGGGATCATTCTCCATGGAGTTCGCCCACTACGACGAGGCCCCCGCGCCCGTCCGCGACAAGGTGATCTCCGAGTACAAGCCTCAGGAGGAGAAGGAGTAGCCGAAGGACCCCTCGAACCATCCAGCGCGGTCTTCCGCCTCGGCCGCCCAGGCTCCGGGGACGGGATATCGGGGGCGCGGATCGGGCACACAACACCGGGAACGAACCATAAGGAGTGCGCATCAAGAGCACGCATCGGGTCGGGAGCGGAGATGGCGGCATGGGCGGCGGCGCGGAGTCGGGACGCCTCCCAGACGTTTAGCCCTGCGGCTGAGGATGAAGGCTGGGCCGCGACCCGCAGGTCCTCCGGGAACGGCCTCGGGCTGAGATGTTTTGGCCGGCGGGAAACTGTTGCCGCCGGGGGAGACGGCAGTCGAGATCGTCGTTGCGTAACGGCACTTCCGCCAGGGCTTGTCCAGAAGGACATGTCCGCAATGGCATGCCAGAAGAGGCAACTCACCCGAAGCAGCCTCCCTCCGCGGCGCAGAGGACATCGGCGCTGCTGAGCGCGGCGCAGGATGACACGGCGCAGGATGACACGGCACTGGAGGACGCGGCGTGGCTGGGCGCGGGGGATCGCTGTCCCGCGACAAATCAGCCCTACCCCGACATTTCTCCCTGACTCGCAGCGGCGGCTCCGGAAGGCCCTCCCCCGCAACGGAAAGCGTCCCCGTGCGGCGGTCCCACCCGCCGCAATCCGGCTCCGCGTTCTTGAGAATCGGAGGTGACGGACATGGAAAAAAAGATTTCCGTGCGTCGGCTCGTCAAGTTGGCCAAAGATGGCGAGCTTCCGGATGGCTTCTCGGACTGGGAAGAGACTAACTACAACGGCTGGACCATAGCCTTCATCGCCGCCATGCACGACAATCTGCCAGATGGCTTCGACCGCTGGGAGATCCTGAATCCGACCGGCATGACCGTCGGCCACGTGGCGGCCGCCAGGGGCACGTTGCCCAACGGCTTCGACCGATGGGAGCTCGCCAACGATGACGGATGGTCTATCGCGCACTCCGCCGCCAAGGCGGACCGTCTCCCCCCGGGCTTCGACCGCTGGGATCTCCGCACCGAGAACGGCACTACCGTTGCCCACGTCGCCGCCAAAGCCCAGGCCCTCCCCTGCGATTTCAACGGATGGCACCTCACGGACGATGTCGGCTGGACCGTGGCCCACGAGCACGTCCGGTGGGGGCCCGACCCCCTGCACTTCGGGGCAGACGTCTGGGCGCTCAGGAACGGCAAGGGCGTGACGGTAGCCCAATACGCGAAAATCCAAAAAAGGCTTCCGGCAGGGGTCGGGAACTGGCGGGAGCTCCTGGACCCGTTGCGGTCAGAGGACATCGAGACGTGCGCTACGGCGTCTCCAGCAACCTCGCCAAGTCTTCCCTCCGACGGGAGAAAGGCACCGACGAAGCGTGCGACAAACGCCAATGAGTCAACGTTGCCTTTCGGGAATGCCACTGCGGCATCACGGAGGGCCAGGGACTCGGACAGGCAGGCCAGGGACGCTGTCAAACGGGCCAGGGACGCGGTAATTTTAGAGCAGGGGAAAGCCCTCCTTCTCCAGGCGAAGATGGCCCGTGCGCAACATAAGGCAAATGACGGCTACCTCAGCTTCGATCCGCTGCCGAAGCTATTCCGGCAGGCGGCTGAGGGGACGCTGCCCGAGGGCTTCAACCGCTGGGAGGCAGCGGACCGCACGGGGCGTACCGTAGCCCACGCCGCCGCCAAGGCCGGCCGTCTCCCGGACGGCTTCAACAAATGGGATATGGCGGGTCAGGATGGTCGGACGGTCGCGCATATCGCCGCCAAGCATGGACATCTCCCTCCCGGATTCAGGCGGTGGCATCTCAGGGACAGCCATGGTGAGACGGTGGCGGAGACGGCCTCCAGGCACAAACACCTCCCATCAGGCGTGCGGGATTGGAGGGAACTCCTCCTGAAATAGGCCCAGGACCCGACTGGGAACGGAAGCTGCCCATCGGCAAGTTGAGGCGGTGGCGTTTGTCCGATCCCTGCGCCGCCCATCGCCTTCAGGCCGCTTGTTTGTCTCGTTTCCGTCATGCCGACCGTGAGTCGCCTGGCCCTGCATGGCCTGACGGTCGCGTGTCATGTCAGGCCCTCGCGGGCCGGGTGCTTCTCACCGCAGGCAGGAAAAGGCCCCGGGGACCGTCCGGATGAAACGGTCCCGGACCCCATGCGGTGGAATGAGGGCACCGTCTTCCCAAAGTCAGGCATGCTTTCGGACGCCGAGAGAGTATGTCGCACGTATCGTGAAAGTGGAGCTTGCGAATTGCGGGCATTCGCGTCTAAGCCGATCCATATATACGATATTAAGGATTTCGAAAGAAACCTCCATGAGTGGAGGCGGTTTCGGATCGACTTGAAGGTCCCCATCTCGCCTCCAATTCCGAAAGAGACTCAGTTCCGGTATTCGGTGCTACCCACGAGAACCAGATTGTTCCGGATGTACCATCTAAATCCTGACATGTTAATGAGCAAGTTCACGTATGACTGAGACTGATATAATATTTAACCTTTCGATGTTTATTGAAATCCTGGCCGAGACGAACAAGCCAACCAGCCGGGGAGCTTCTCGGGTGCCCGCAAGAGGATATCCCAATTTTACGATTTTAATCATAGCCTGTCTAGAATATTCGGACTTGACGATCGATTTTTTGCCATCTGACGAAAAAAAACGGTCCTATAAAATGTGTATCTCGATTCGCGTTAACCAATGAATCGAAGAGGTTTCGACAGGGGATTCTGGGAACTCCGGAGGCTAAGGCCTTGCCATCAGCAACCTACTATGTTTATAAGCTTGTTTCGATAAGGTTTGGAATGCCAAAATATCTTTTCTTCCCAAGGTTTGTTAAAATCCGTATCGAATACAACCAGCCAGCCTACTGATGAATTTGCTTTATCCATATAACCATACAGCTGTTGGCAACTATCGTTCACGCTCTGGACGCCCTTGATTTTCAGTTCAAGAAGATATTTAATTCCTTCATAGATTACACAAATACCGACCCTGCCATTCCCTAAAGGGTATTCACGGAAGACCTCTGCACCGCCGTTTGAAGCCCTATCCAGGAATGAGTACAGCACGAGCTGGGCGAATATCTCGTTGTACTTGGCGGCCTTTCTGGTTCTGATGTTTTCAATTATCGTATCACTGACTGATTTGACGTCGGCGAAAGGAAGATTTTCAAGTACAAGGGCAACGCTTTCCTGAACTTGGATATCTAACCTGTAGGCTTCAGCCAGGGATACGCTGTTTTCGCGCCAATGTCTCTGGAAGGCCTTCAGAAGGCTATCCATGTCAAGGCATGATCCTTCCATCCATATGTCGGGCAAGTTTTTGGGCATTTTATGACGAAGCCAATCAGTCATAGTCAGGATGGACAGCTCGCGATAGATAGGGTTTGCCGGTCGCAGGAACACGCCATCGGCGGAGTCGGGCTTCAGAAGTCCAAGGTCGACAACATAATCGAGATCCTCATCGGAAAAATCATCAGCCAGGGAAGCAGGGGCGAACAGGGCGGCTTCCATCACCATCTTGACCCTCGATTCCCTCAGACGACTCTTGAGAGAGCCGAAATGAGCTTCATCTCGCGACAGCATGGCAACTGCGGCACGGTCAATGCACTCACCCGAGACGGTCGTAGTGCGGTCGTTTTTGAGAAGTTTCACTGTGGCCTCGTATGCCAAGGCATTGACAAGCCAAGGTTGTCCTTCGCTCCAATACCACGCACGATCGACTGCCTCGACCGTGAAAGCCTGTCCTGTCTCTTCTGTTCGCTGGCCATAGAGAGACATGATTTCATCGCGAGTGAAGTCTGACAGGGTCAACGATTCCTTTTTCACGTTGAAGGGGCTACCTTCAGGGCCCTTGGGTTCAAACGGCTTCCGAACTTTAGTCAGAAAGTCCTTTATGTCACGCATACCAACGAGCGCTATCGATCTCGGAAAATTGTTGCCCTTTGATTTCAAACGAAGGTTATAGCCTGTCCTAATCTGCCTCAGGAACATCAGCATGGGAGCTTCCTGAAGACAGTCAGCTTCATCGAAAAAAACGATCAGTTCCTTGTCCAGGTTCCTGCATAATTCGTTTAGCATCAATCTGATCTTGATGTCGGCATCGTCCATATAAGGTCTTGAGTTGAAAGAAAAGGCCAAATCGCTGATCTTGCCGATATCTGAGGAAAAAAGAGCGGCGTTGATTTGTGCAACAGCCTGCCCCATGGCTATTCCGGTGTCAATAGTATCGCCTAAGGTGGAAAAATCGCAATAGATGGCGTAATACCGGTCCTCAGAGTTAATCTTGTCGGTTAGTGACGTTAATAGTGTTGTTTTTCCGGACTGACGTGGCGCATGAAGGACAAAATAGAATCTGCCGTCTATCATGTCGGTCACGTCCGGAAGGCGTGGGATAGCTGGCAAAATATAATGCAATTTCGGATCGCAAATACCTACGGTATTGAAGCTTCTAATGAATTTATCGGGCATGTTTTCTCCCAGAAATTTCTGTATGGGAATGCCTTTTGAGAACGAACACCGATTGTATCGATCAGGCGTTATGCCAAACTTATCTAGTGTATCACAAAATAGTCAGAAATGCGAACCCCATACCCACACAAGGGAAACCATAGTACTCAGGCAAGCTCTAACCTAGCAATCTCCTGAAGGACTTGACATGGCCAGCGTATACAGATCCGACAAGCCCTAGCCATCATTACGGCAGTATCGACCGCCCCAGGCATCTAGACACGCCTTCCCTTATACCAGATTTTCAATGCCTTTGCCAACAATCATCTGTTCAACTTCCGTCCCTCTATCCTGGATTCAGCGACATCCACACCTATCCGAGCGCAAAACAATGAAGGAATCGTAATAAGTCGGAACGCCAACATGAGGCAAGCAACTCCCCCAAGTCATTGGCTTCAGGGAGACTTAATGGTAGGCAAAACGGACCAGTTACAGAGGCATGACTACCCTGTCGACCTGATTGGACCGCCTCAGCCCCATCCGGCGCTTCATCATGAATCCTTCCCCGGCTTATTACGGTGGCGTCATCAATGAATGACATTACGCGCAAGGTACTGCGCCTAACCTTTCGCTGAAGGCTCTCACATTAAGCTAAAAAAATCGCGGGAAATCTCCGATCCACCCTCCCATGCAGTATCGCGTCGCAAGTCAGCACGGGCAATTGTCTTGCTCATGCACGGCATGGCATGTTCCGCATCCGCACCAGACAGAAGAGTTCCCCGACTTCGCTCATCAATGAATGACTCATCGATCTTCGCCGCTACCATTTGCGTATCCTCCAGGTTTTTCCGCAGCTTTCTCTTCTCCTCCACCCCATCCTCCGGCGGCCTCTTGCGCCTTTCATCTTCTGTCCGTTCATCCCGTTTCGCTGAGTCCTCGCCTCAAACGCCCCCCGTTGTTCCGCTCCTTCTGCCGTTGTCGAAGACGGGATTCAGGCAATAGACCAAAAGAACCGCGACCATGAAGACGGGGGTGGCGGCGTACACGATCCTGTAGGTGTGGAAGAGTTCGGCGAGGCATCCCATGGCCACCGTGTTGAGGGCGTAGCCCACGTCGTAGCCGTTCAGGAACAGCGCCGCCGCGAGCGTCCTCTTGGCTGGAGGCGCATAGGTGATAGTGATCGCCTGGAGCGAAGGGAACAGCGCCCCCATGCCAAGACCGTAGCAGGCGGCGGCTACGTTGGCGGCAACGGGGCCGGGGAAGGCCAGGAGGATCAGAAGGGAGCCCATGAGGAGCAGGCTCGACGGCACTATCACGAACATGTGTCCCAAACGGTCGTGGATCCTGCCTCCCATAAGGCGGGTGATCACGATGCCCATGGTCGCGATGAAGAAGAACGACGCCGCGCCCCGGATGCGCAACTCGTCAAGGTAAAGCACGAGATACGTAAAGATCCCGCAACAGGCCCCTCCCAGAAGAAGGACCAGGAGCGCGGGCAGGACGAGTTCCCGTTCAGGAAGGCGGCGGCCCTCTGGCGGCGGGCCCTTGTCAGGGACCCTGACTGTATCGGGCAAGGAAGGGAAGTCGGAGGAACTGCGGGTGGTGACCGCCGCGAAGGCCAACGTCAACAGGAGGCAGGTGGCCGCCAGAAGCATCGGGAAGCCGCAGGTCTCAGCCAGCTTCAGGCCCAGGAATGGCCCGAAGGCCAGGGCCAGGCTGGCTCCCAGCGCAAGCCTTCCCAGGCCCTCGGCCAGCCGGGCGGGCGGGATGATCTTCGAGGCGAGCGAGATCATGAGGGTGGTCGCGGTCCCTATACCCGCGCCGTTTACGAACCTGGTCACCAGATAGACCCAGAATCCGTCACCGGAAAGCATCAGGCCGTTCCCCAGGGCGGCGGTCAACACCGCCGCCTTCAGGAGCCCCAACTCGCCGAGCCTGCCCGCTAGCCTGCCTGTCAGGAGACGGGAGGAGATGGAAGACGCATAGAAGGCCCCGAAGATGAAGCCAATCATCCCCTCGCTCATGCCGTGGTCCTGGAAGTGGATGGGCATGGTGGCGAGGAGCATGTTCATGCTCCCGAAAAGGCAGACGTTTATGCAGAAGAGGGTGAGGAATGCCCCCGACCAAAGGGATCTCCCTACACCGGTCACGATTTTACCGCTAGCCGCCTGGCCGCAGCCGTCTGACATGTCTTCCGATAGACCTTTCCCTCGCCCGGGCCCCTGCGCCGCGCGCGAAAAAGCCCAGGGACAGCCTGTACTCCTGGGCGAAAAAAACAACGCCCAAAACCGAGTTTCAGGCGCACCGAATTGCGGTATAGCTGGACTTCCTTATATCCGAACTGCCGACTTGTCGACTTGTCGACTTACGGATATTGTACTTCCTCCGCCCCCCTATGTCAAGACGAACCGGAACCTTAAAACATTTGGGACTTGGAGCCCACTCTAGGCGTGGGGACGCCGCTTTGCCTCGTGCGGCAAGTGCGCGGTCAGCCAAGAGACCGAGGAAACCCTGACCTCTTTGCGTATGACGATATCGGCATGACCGTTGTCTAATGGAGATTGGCGGGTGATTTTGTGTGATCAGTTTGAGCTGAATTGTTCAAAAAAACGTAAATTATTTTTGAAATGTCCACGGCAGTTCAGTTATTTTCAATATTTTTGAGAAAAATCATAGAATATTTTGAGACTCTAAGTGCGGCAGACTTCTCCTGATCGAACCTGAAACGATGTCGATGAAATTCCGGAGACCAGGATGATCTTACAGTTTCCGAAGGCGAGCTGTCGGTTGACGCAATCCGCAGATATTCTGTCATGTTCAATGGTATGTACCTAATCGAGAACGATGACTTAAAACGGTCCAGACAGGTTCCAATCGCAAAACGTTTACGCAAACGATGCACGGCGTCACGCTTCACATATCGCGAATATATATTTTGAACGCGAATAAAATACCTTTCACGGACAGCGCCTTCCGAGCAAACTCCCCCCGCCGAATCAGGCCAGTCCTCACCCCTGCTGCCCACTGGAACATGCGTCATTCTACCTTGTCCAGGCTTCCGTTCCAGCATACGGCGTAATGACGATCTGTCGCGGCAACGTTTAGCATAAGCGGGTGACGGTCGGATTCGGGTATTAATCAAGCGTTAAGCCTACAATAAAGGCTTGTCCATAATTCCAAACGACTCGCGCCCGTCGCTCCTGCCCCGCCATTGCCTATACCAGCCGCCGACAATCGACCGGCATTCTGGGTTTTCGCCGATCACCCGGTCATATAGTCCTTGTCTTATCAAGGCCCGAGGGGCTCAAGCGGGGAGCTCCGTTGCCTAATGGAACGTAGGCGCATGGAACGTGGGCGCGTTTGACTGTTCGCAAGGCCGCGAAACGCCGAACCGTCAGGTCAACAGCAACGGCACGATGCACGTGGCCAGCACCAGGACGGCCGCCGCCACCCTCACGAGCGTCAGGGCCTTGGAATGCGGGCTTCCCGGCAGGATCAGCGTCTGGCGCGAGTGCCTTTGGGCGACAAGCGATCCCGCGACCACCAGCGCCGCCCCGGCCCACATGACCGGGGTCATGACCTCATTGAGGAAGATCATGCCGAACACCGCCGCGAAGACAGCCTGCAGCTGCAATATGAGCGCGGCCTCCGATGGACGGATGTCCTTCTGGGCGGTCACCTGGAAATAATAGCAGGCCGACACAGAAATGATGCCGAAAAGCGAGAACGGGAGCGTGGCCATGAAGGCCGCCTTCCCCGGGAGTTCCCCTGCGGCGGCGGCTATCGCGAAACAGACAACTCCAACCGTCCCTACCTGGACCGCCACGAAGCGGAAAGGGTTCACGCGGATGGCGTAACGTCCCACCAGAATCACGTGCATGGCCCAGAAAAGGTCCGCCGCGAGCGTGAGCGCGTCCCCGCGGTTGAAGCCGCCGGCGCCGGGGTTGGAGACGAGGAACAGTCCCGAAAGGCCCAGGAAAAGCCCCGCCCAGACCGTGGCGGATGGGATCCTGCCCAGGACCAGGCCCATGGGCGGCACCAGGGTGACATAAAGCCCGCTGATGAAGCCCGACTTGGCGCTGGTGGTCCAGACCATGCCCTTGTACTGGAGCATCGTCCCGGCAGTCAGGAATGCCCCTGCGGCCAGCCCAGTCCACAGCCACAGGAGCGGATGCGGACGCTCGCTGTCCATCGCATGGCCGGGGGAGCTGGCCCTCCTTCGGAGGGCAAGCGGCAGGAGCGCCGCCACGCTGAACAGGAATTTGATGCCCGTAAACGCGAAAGGGTCCACCAGGGCCACTGAGTAGCGGATGGTTGGGAACGATGCCCCCCATATGACGGTAGCCGCCAGGAGGAGGAGAGCCGCTTTGGTTTTTGGGGTCATCCGCCTCCTCCCGCGCGTGCTCCGGGGACGTCCGGCACACCCGGAGTTTCAGGGGCCAACCGCGCTTCGAACGGCATCGCGCTTCCAAGGCGCCTGTCTGCCGATTGGCACCGGAGATGTGAATATATCCCCTAATCCTCTTCAACTCAAGCCTCTGCGGCCAAAGTTATTTAATTTCGCGCAGTTAGCCGATCATGCCCTGCCGGGGCTTGCGCTTGCCGGACTGGCTTCAGCGAACCGCCGCTCAAGGCGCCGCAAGCGCCGAAACGGAGGCAAGTCGGGTGCTATGCAATTTTCTCTGCTTTCCTGAACGACCGGAAAATCGAATGAGCCACCCCAGAATATCCAGCTACCGGATAACCTGATCCGCGGCAGACGATCTGTCCCCCTGCCAACACGGTTGCCCTTCATGTGGCCTACCGCTAGCAGTAGGCCACGTCCGCTGCCCATGACCGTAATTCGCGGCTCACGGGCTCCGCTAGCGTCACTTGGCCATGCCGGTGGCTCATGATCATCGTTTTCGGAACGTTACCATGTTCGCGGTTTAATAATCGGTTTCATGCTGAATAAACTCATTTAACGGTGGTAATGAAACTTTCTCGCAGTGCGGGAGCCTCCACATATCGCGAACTCTATTCGTGAATCGGCAACCTTTCTGAAAGTTTTGAAACACCACGCGCTCACGGGTTCGCTTCCTTTATGGCCGCTTCACGTCGGCGGTACTGCTCACCGCATCTCCCCGACACGCGGAATCAGGATCGACGAATCATGACTGATCTGGGACTTGCCCTGGACGGTACAGCCGACCGAAACGACGAAAGGGCCGGAGGGGAAACCGTACCCCTCCGGCCCTTCGCGGAGAACTCTCCTGGGATGCGAGCCGGGCGGCGCACCCGGCCCCGCGCCGCTCGCTCAACCGTGCGTTTTCTTTTCGATGAACTTGATTCGCTTAATGGACCTGTGGATCTGAATCTCGAGCTCGCCTATCTCCAAGAGCTTCTTCTTGACGTCTGCCTTCTCCGCATCCGTCCCGGTCGCCGCGGCCGCGATCTCCTTCTTATTCTTCTCCAGTCGTTCCTGGAAAGCCTTCCTGCGAGCTTCTTCCCTCTCACGGTGGGCAGGAAGCTCATCAGCCTTGTTGGCGGACTCGGCCAGTACCGACACCCGGTCCGGAAGGACCTCGATGATGCCGGCGTCCACGTAGTACTCCTCCCCCGCGTCGGGCGCGGTCATGTACTTCACCACGGTGCCTTCCTTGAGCGGGGTGAGGAACGGGGTGTGCCCCGGCAGAGCCGTGAAGGCTCCCTCCTGGCCGAAGGCGGTGACGGAGACGACATCCGTCGGCTTCACCAGGCGGACTTCCGGGGTGACCAGCGTGAAAACGAACTTCTTTTCGCTCATTCGTGCGCTCCTGCCCGGGGCGGGCCATCGGCCGTCAGGCCGCGTCCTTGGCGAGGCGCTCGGCCTTCTCGGCTACCTCCTCGATGCCACCAACCATGTGGAAGGCCTGCTCGGGAAGGTGGTCGTGCTTGCCCTCCAGGATCTCCTTGAAGCCGCGCACCGTGTCCTCGACCTTCACGAACTTGCCGGAGGAGCCGGTGAAGGCCTCGGCCACGAAGAAGGGCTGCGAGAGGAACCTCTGGATCTTGCGGGCGCGGGAGACGGTGATCTTGTCCTCCTCGGAGAGCTCCTCCATGCCAAGGATGGCGATGATATCCTGGAGGTCCTTGTATTTCTGGAGGGTCTGCTGCACCTTGCGGGCGGTCATGTAATGGTCCATGCCCAGGAAGTTGTAGTCCAGGATGCGGCTGGTGGAGTCCAGGGGGTCCACCGCAGGGTAGATGCCCAGCTCCGCTATCTGCCGCGACAGCGTGACGGTCCCGTCCAGGTGCGAGAAGGTCGTGGCCGGGGCGGGGTCGGTCAGGTCGTCCGCGGGCACGTAGACGCACTGAACGGAGGTGATGGAGCCCCGGTTGGTGGAGGTGATGCGCTCCTGGAGCTCGCCCAGCTCCGTCGCGAGCGTCGGCTGGTAGCCCACCGCGGAGGGCATGCGGCCCAGAAGCGCCGAGACCTCGGAGCCGGCCTGGGTGAAACGGAAGATGTTGTCCACGAAGAGAAGCACGTCCTGGCCCTCCTCGTCGCGGAAGTACTCGGCGGCAGTCAGGGCCGTCAGCGCCACGCGGGCGCGGGCGCCCGGCGGCTCGGTCATCTGGCCGTAGACCAGCGCGGCCTTGTCGATGACGCCGGACTCCTTCATCTCGTTGTAGAGGTCGGTTCCCTCACGGGTGCGCTCGCCCACGCCGCCGAACACAGAGATGCCCCCGTGATGCATGGCGATGTTGTGGATCATCTCCATCATGATGACGGTCTTGCCGACGCCCGCGCCGCCGAAGAGGCCCATCTTGCCGCCGCGGGGGAACGGTACCAGCAGGTCGATGACCTTCACGCCGGTCTCAAGGACCCTGACGGACGTGTCCAGCTGGGTGAAGGGCGGCGAGGGGCGGTGGATGGGGTAGTACTTGTCCGCCTTGACCTCGCCCAGCCCGTCCACGGGCCTGCCCACGACGTTCAGCACCCGGCCCAGGCATGCCTTGCCGACCGGCACGCTGATGGGGCCGCCGGAATCCCTGGCGACCATCCCCCGGACCAGGCCGTCGGTGATGTCCATGGCGATGGTCCTCACCGTGTTGTCGCCCAGGTGCTGCGCCACCTCGAGGATGAGGTTGTCGGGCACGTCGTTGATGGTGGGGTTGGAGACGTACAGGCCGTTCAGGATCGAGGGGAGCTCCCCCTCCTTGAAGGCCACGTCCACGACCGGCCCTATGACCTGTATTATTTTGCCCTCGTACATTTTAGCGCGGCCTCCTTTGCGGGGGGAACGTGTCGCGGGCCGGCGCCCGGACGGGGAAAGGCTGGTTATCGCGGGCCAATGCCCGGACGGGGAAGACGGGGTGGCGCGGGCCGCCCGCCGGGGGCGTCAGCCCTTCAGGGCCTCGGCGCCGTTCACGATGTCCAGGAGCTCGTTCGTGACCGACGACTGCCTGGCCTTGTTGTAGGCCATCGTAAGGCTCTCGATGATGTCCTTGCAGCTGGTGGAGGCGTTGTCCATCGCCTGCATGCGGGCGGCGTTCTCGGAGGTGATCGACTCCAGGAATGCCCGGAAGATCTTGATGTTCAGGGCACGTCCCACCAGCTCCTCCAGCAGGTCCTCGGCAGGCGGCTCCATGAGGTAGTCTACAGGAGCCGGGGAGGGCCCGTCCGAGGAGACCGGGGCGGCGTCGGACGCGCCGTCTTCCCGTGCCGCCCCGTCCGCGAGCGGCAGGAACGGGGCCTTCACTGCGGGGTGGCGGTTCATGGTCTCGAAGCGGGTGTAGACCAGGTGGATCTCGCAGAAGGCGTCCGCGCCCGAGTAGGCCGAGACTATCTCCGAGGCCACCGCCCTGGCTGTCTGGAAGTCCGCGTCGGAAATGATGGCCGCGTCAGGGTGGAACCGCTTGACCTTTCTCCGGGAATAGTAGTCGTGCGCCTTGCGGCCCAGCAGGTACAGCGTGACCTCCAGGCCCCGCCCCCGGAGATCCAGGATCAGGCGGTCGGTCACGGAGAACACGTTGGAGTTGAAGCTGCCGCACAGCCCCCTGTCGGAGCTGAACACGACCACCAGGGCCTTCTCGGAGCCCTGGGGGGGTTTCATGAAGTCCGCGAGCGCGGCGCCGGAGCGGCGGCCTATCTCGCCCAGGAGCCTGTCGAACTCGTTGGCGTAGTCCTTGAGCCTCTCGGTGCGCCCCTGCGTCGCCCGGAGCTTGGCCGCGGCGACCATGTTCATGGCCTTGGTGAGCTTCTGGGTCTGACGGACGGCCGTGATGTGGCGCTTGATGTCTTTTAACGAAGCCATGCGGAACCTTCCGGGGCCCGCCTCGTCCGGCGGGCTGTCGGCATTGGGCGGCTGTCGGCATTGGGCGGTCGAGGGAGCCTGGCCGCCCCGCCTCGGGCCCTGGGGCCGCCGGGGGGCCGGTGTCGCGCCCCATCCCCATGGGGGGCCAGCTTACTCGGCGGGCTTGTACGTGCCCTTGAACTCGTCCAGGGCGTCCCTGAGCGCCTTGTCCGTGTCCGGGGAGATGTCGTTGTCCTTCTTGATGGACTCTAAGATCTCCGGGTGCCGGTTCACCATGAAGTCCAGGAGCTTGGCCTCGTAGTCCAGGACCGTGGACACGGGGTACTCGTCCAGATAGCCGCGGGTGCCGGCGAAGAGGACCACCACCTCCCGCTCCGCGGGCATGGGCTGGTACTGCGGCTGCTTCAGGAGCTCGACCATCCGCTGGCCGCGGTTTATCTGCTTGAGGGTGGCCGCGTCCAGATCGGATCCGAACTGCGCGAAGCTCTCCAGCTCGCGGAACTGGGCCAGATCGAGGCGCATGGTGCCGGCCACCTTCTTCATGGCCTTGGTCTGGGCGGCGCCGCCCACGCGGCTCACCGAGATGCCGACGTTTATCGCGGGGCGGACGCCGGAGAAGAAGAGGTTGGGCTCCAGGAAGACCTGGCCGTCAGTGATCGAGATGACGTTCGTGGGTATGAAGGCGGACACGTCGCCCGCCTGGGTCTCGATGACCGGGAGCGCCGTGAGCGATCCGGCGCCCAGCTCGTCGGAGAGCTTGGCGGCGCGCTCCAGGAGCCGCGAATGGCAGTAGAAGATGTCGCCGGGGTAGGCCTCGCGGCCCGGCGGGCGGCGCAGGAGGAGGGACACCTCGCGGTAGGCCACCGCCTGCTTGGAGAGGTCGTCGTAGATGATGAGCGCGTGGCGGCCCTTGTCGCGGTAATACTCGCCCATGGAGGCGCCAGCGTACGGGGCGATGTACTGGAGCGGCGCCGGGTCGGAGGCGTTGGCCGCGACCACCACGGTATACTCCATGGCCCCGTGCTTCTCCAGGTTGGCCACGACCTGGGCGACCGTGGACTTCTTCTGGCCCACGGCCACGTAGATGCAGACGACGTCCTGGCCCTTCTGGTTGATGATGGCGTCCACGCAGATGGCGGTCTTGCCGATCTGGCGGTCGCCGATGATGAGCTCGCGCTGGCCGCGCCCGATGGGCGTCATGGCATCGATGGCCTTGACGCCGGTGTACAGCGGCTCATGCACCGCCTTCCGCTTGATGATGCCGGGCGCCACGACCTCGATGAACGCGAACTCCTTGGAGTCCACCGGGCCCTTGCCGTCGATGGGATGGCCCACGCTGTCCACCACGCGGCCAAGCAGGGCGTCACCCACGGGCACCTGCGCGATGCGGCCGGTGCGCTTCACCTCGTCGCCCTCCTTGATGTGGGCGCAGTCGCCCAGGACCGCGACGCCCACCCTGTCGGTCTCGAGGTTCAGGATCATGCCCAGGATGCCCCCCGGGAACTCCAGGAGCTCCATTGCCATGGCCTTGTCCACGCCGTAGACCAGGGCCACGCCGTCGCCCACGGAGAGGACCGTGCCGACCTCGGCGAGCTCCACCTGGCGACCGTAGTCCTTGATCTGCGATTTTATGATCTGGCTTATTTCTTCAGCTTTGATTGCCATCGGAGGCGCTCCTTGGGGGTTGCACTCTTGGATCCCCGCCCCGGGCCGGGGCGGCCGCGGCATGGGCCGCAGGGCGTTAAGCCGCTTGGGAAACTCGACCGGCCCGGAAGCCGGGACGCCGGGGCCTTTAGGGGCCTTGGCGGGGTGCCGGGGCTTGGCGGTCGCGCTGTGGGCATCTCCGCCGGGGCTTGCCGGTCACGCTGTGGGCATCGCCGCCGGGATTTGCCGGTCACGCTGGGGGCATCTCGCCGGGGCTTGCCGGTTGCGCCGGGGCTTGCCGCCGGAGCCTTGGCGGGGGCCTACTCGGTCGCGAAGGCGGCCGCGAACCTCTGGAGCTGGCTCTTCAAGGAGCCGTCCAGCACCAGATCCCCCACCTTGACGGAGATGCCCGCGATGAGCGAGGGGTCGGAGGCCTGCACGAGCTCGATGCGCGAGCCGCCAAGGTAGACCCTCAGGGCCTCGCGCAACGCTTCCAGGTCAGGATCCCCTATGGGGGACGGGGTGAAGACCGTCCCGCGGAGGATGCCGTCCTTCTCGTCGGTGAGCCTGCCGTAGGCCCGGGCAGCGGCGGACAGGATGCCGATGCGGCCGCGGGCGTAGAGGAGCCGCGCGAAGTTCCCCACCGTCTGGGAGAGCCCCGCCTTGGCGAGCACGGCCTCCAGGATGCGGCCGCGGAGCTCGCCGGGATACACGGGACTGTCCAGGACCCCGCTTTCGGGCCTTGCCGCGTCCATCGCCTCCGCGAAGCGGGCGAGCTCCTCGCCGTACTCCTTGTACTTCCCGTCCTCCTCGCCGATGGAGAGGAGGGCCCGGGCGTAGCGGGTCGCAAGAATGCTGTCCATGGTCGTCAGGGCTCCTAAGCTGGGGGCCGGCGGGCCGTTGACGGCCGACCTGCGGGGCCCCTGAAACGGAAGGCCCCCCGGGCGCGGAGTTCCGCCTGCCCGGGGGGCTTTGAGGATGCCGTCAGCGACGGGCCGGGAGCCGGGTCAGCTGGCTCACGAAATCCTTCATGATGACCGCCCTGTCCTCGTCCCCCACGTTCCCGGCGAGGACCTCGCCCGCGATCTTCACGGCCAGGAGCCCGGTCTCGTGGGCCAGGACCCTCCGGGCGGCGGCGGCCTCCTGGACCACTGCCGTCTCGGCCTTCTGGACTATCTGCTCCGCGGTGCGCTTGGCCTCGGCGATGATGCGGTCCCGCTCCTTTGCCCCGTCCCGCTCGTACTGGGCGAGGATGCCCTCGCGCTCGGAGGCGAGCTGGGCGAGATTGTGCTTCATCACCTGGTTCGACTCCTCGGCGTTTCGTGCCTGGGTCTCCCAGTAGTTCATCTGGGAGGCTATGTACTCGATTCGCCCGAGGAAGAAGTTTTTCACCGGCTTTTTGAGGAGCAGAAAAAGGATCGCGAAGAAGACCGCGAAGTTCATGACCCTCAGGCCGAAGTCCTTCCACCGCTCGGCATCGTAGCCGCCTTCGGCGGCCCCCTCGACCGCGAGGAGCCCGGAGGCTGAAAGGACCGCGACCGCGGCCGCCAGCGCGGCGGCGAGGCGGAAAGCCTTGAATGTCATGCGCATGAATTTAGGCCTTTTCTCGTGTAATTAAGGGCGGGGGCGTCCCCCGAAGGGGGTCAGGCGACTATCTCGCGGCCCAGAAGCTTCCCGGCGATGCCCATGCCTAGGGCGCGGGCCTCGGACTCCAGGCCCTTGCGGGCATCGGCGACCTGCGCCTCCAGGGCCTTCGCGGCGTCCTCAAGCTTCTTCGCGGACTCCGCCTGGGCCTTCTCCAGGATCTCCCTCTCCTCCGCCTGGCCCTCCAGCTTTCGGGCGTTCTGGGCCTTCTCGCCGTCCCTGACGGCGCCGACGCGCTCAGCGGCCGCCTCCTGGTTCCCCAGATCCACCTGCTCCTTGAAATGCTCGGCCTTGCTCTTGAGGTCCGCGAACAGGGCCTCCCTCTCGCGCAGGATGTTGAGTATAGGCCTGAAGGCTATCCTGTTCAGGATGAACATCAGGATCACAAAGGTTATAAGCTGGGCGACGAGCGTCCAGTCCAATGCCACGCTCACCATGTGAATGTAGCCTCCGCAAGGCGGCCTCCGGTCCCGTCGGGGCCTGAGGATAGCCGAAGATTGAAGGGAATGGAAAGCAAGGGAATTATAGAGCCGATCCCCTTCGGAGTCAACACTTGTTTCTTGCCGCGGCAAGGGCCCGGGTGTATATTCCTGGCATGCTGAGCTTTGCGGGCGCCTCAGCGCCGCCCTGCTGAATTGGCTGGCGGCGGTTTCCGGAAACTTCCGCCCGGGGCGGCCCGGAACGGCGCCGCAAGGCGCACGTCTTTCCGGGAGGGCCCCGGAACGGCTCCGGGCCCTCGAACTTAGACCAGCCTCAGGGGGATTCGCCATCGCGGGCCAGATGTCCGCCCGCAGGACTCGTTCCCGCGAAATTCGGCCGCATGCCTCGCTTTGCGCGTCATCCCTCCGGGCACCTCCCGCTAATTTCCTCGTCCGCCCGACTCGCGTGTGTCTTCATCTGCCAGGCGCCTGCCGAGGCGAGGCCTGCCGGGTCCGGTCCTCCGGCGGCTCTTTCCCGCGTTTCCCCTTCGAAGCCCTCCCCGGCGCTTTCGGGCGGGCCCGGCTAACTTCGCGTCCCCAGACTTCAAGTCCGCAGACATCAAGGCCGGTAGCGTTTCAATGTCCTGCGGCCATATGCGCTTCAGGTTTCCACTTCAAGTTCCGTGCCTTTTTTCCGGTCCGCGCCCTGTTTGCCGGCCCTCGCCTTTCAGGTCGCCCGGCCCGCCTGAACCGGGGCTCATTCTCGCCGGTGTTTGCTCTCACTTTCCGCGCTTCCAAGCCCTTTCGGTCCCGGATCCATCTCAGGGTGCCCGTCCCGCCAGCCAAAGACTCAGCCTGCCGGGGCCGCAATCAGGTCCAGGCCTCGCTTGGAGAGCTGGCACGGCAGGGGCAGGGACGCGCGAATGTCGCGAAGGTGGACGTGACAGGGACGCGCGAATGTCGCGAAGGTGGACATGTCAGGGACGCGCGTCCATCGAGAAAGCGGACGCTGCATGGACGTGCGCACATCGAGAGACCTGACGCGGCAGGGACGCGCACACATCGAGAGACCTGACGCGGCAGGGACGCGCAGACACAGATGCCCTCCCGAGTACCGCCGGCTTCGGGCTCGACTATTTCTCACCTTGCCCTACCGGTGTCGACAGCTACAGGGGCTTAAGGCGGAACACCTTAGCTTAGTCTACGGAAAAGATAATGATATCGGTGATTTATCAAACACTTTCATCCTTAAACGTTCTCGTTGACTCTCAACGCCCCGGAGCATGAAACCTTTTGGGGCGTCATTAAGGGGCGTAATAAAATGATGAGGGTCCAAGGACGTGACGCCCAACAATACATTTCATGATTTAGTTGACATTTCGCCCGACCCAAAAAAATACTGTGCCGGTACTCGCCTTGCCTGGCTCTGTCCACGCCTGCCTCAGTCCTCGCAAGAGTCTGCGCTCGCCTGCCTAAGTCCCCGCCAGGCCCAGGCCCTCGCCAGGCTTCGCCTCCGACCGGCATCGCCATTGCCATGCTTCCCTTGTCCCGCTCACGCTTGCAGGAATTCTCCCTTCCTGCTTCCCCGGACCATCCTTCCCCCGCCGCGCCTCGAGCGCCCGCGGGGCCTGACTGGGCGGCGCGGAAGTCCGCGCCAGGAGGTCGCCCATGCCCGAGACCCGGAAAACCCCATCCCTGCGCAAGGCCCAACTGGCCGGGCGCTGGTACCCCGCCAAGGCTTCCGAGGTGCTTTCCGAAATCAGGGGGTGGGACGGCTATCAAGGCTCGAGCTGCGCGGCCGCCATAGACGGCCCCCCCACTGACAAGGCCCTGTGCATGGTCCCCCACGCGGGCTGGTACTTTTCGGGGAGACTGGCCGCGAGGACCCTGGAGTCCGCTGGTGCCCTGATGGGCCCGGAGGGCCCTTCCGTAGTGGCGGTCCTGGGGGGCCACCTCAGGCCCGCCGCCAAGACGGTCTCATACCCTGAGGACGCCTGGGAGACCCCACTGGATCCAGTGCCTTTGGCCCCGGAACTAGCAAAGGAGCTTTCCTCTGCCTCGGATGGGAGGCTTGCTCTCGCGAGCTGGGAGGGCCCCACCCAGGACAACACCGTGGAGGTGGAGCTCCCGCTGGTCAGGCATTTCTTCCCCAGGGCCAGGGTGCTCGCCCTGCGCGCCGCCCCGGACGCCAGCGCGCTCGCCCTCGCCGAAGCCCTCGCGGCGGCGCTCAAGGGCGAGAGGGCGCTTCTGGTAGCGTCCACGGACCTCACCCACTACGGCGCGGCCTACGGCTTCGCGCCTGCCGGTCCGGGAGCCGCTGGGGAGCGCTTCAGGGAGCAGAACGACAGGGCCTTTATCGACGCCGCGCTGGCCATGGACCCGGAGGAGATGCTGAATCTGGCCAACCTGCGGCGCGCCGCCTGCTCGGCAGGGGCAGCCGCCGCGGTCGCCCGCATGGCATCGGATCTCGGGTGCCGGAGCCGTCTGATCGACTACTACGCTTCCACGGACATCCTGCCCGGGGATCAGTCGGTGGGCTACGCGGGCATAGTTTACGCGCCGTAGCCGACGCGCGGCCGCTGACCGCGGGACTCGAACCCGACCGTCCCGGCCAGCGGGACGCTGACCCCCACGCAAGGCCACCGGGGGCCCGAGGAATGCGGCCCCCTGTGCCTGCCGCACGGGGCCAGAGGGGCGCGGAACCCTGCGCAAGGCCGCGCGTGGCCAGAGAGACGCGGAACCTTGCACGAGGGAGGCCACGCGGGGCAAGAAGGCGCGGAACCCTGCGCAATGCCACGCTGGTGGGCCGGAAGGAGCGGAACCGCCCGCCGCGCCATCGCCCGCCGACCGAGGGTCGCGGAACCGCCCGCCGCGCCGTCGCACCCAGAGCCGCATCGGAAACGTCCCCGGCACATTTCGCATAGCGTCCAGTTTGAGGTATAATTTGACGGACTTGCCTTACCGCCCGATTTGCGACCGATTTGCCGTTGCCTGTCACCCGCTGGTCACCCGCCGGCGGCCAGTCGATGGGGCCTTGCCCCGCCAGACCTCGCCTCGGAGACGCTTATGCCGACCCAGCTTGAGCCCCGTCCCGAAGGCGGGGGCCACCCGGCGTCTTCCGGGGCGGTTGCGGTCCACCTGGAGGCCGGGATCCTCTTCGGCGCCAACCTGGAGGATCCGGAAGGCGCGATAGCCAGGGCGTCCGAGGCCATGCGGGGTATCGCGGGCTTCCGGTTCCTCGCCGGCTCATCGCTCTGGTCGACCGATCCGGTAGGAGGCCCGCCCGGGCAGCCCCCTTATCTCAACCGCGCCGAGATCTGGCTCTGCCCCCCGGACCCCATCCTTGTGGTCAGGGAGCTCCTCCGGGTCGAGGCATCCTTGGGCCGCGTCCGCCGGGAGCGCTGGGGCCCGCGGGTCATTGACATCGATCTCCTATATCTGGGCGGACTCGTCTCGCGGGACGAGGAGGCCCTGGTGCCCCACCCGCGGCTCAGCGGGAGGGCCTTCGCGCTGTATCCGCTCCTGGAGGTCCGGCCCGGATGGATCCACCCCGAGACGGGATTCTCGGTGGAGAGCTTAGTGGCCGCCCTCCCCTCCGGCTCGGAGAGGACGGTCCGCAAGCTCTCGCCCCCCGCCCCCGACCGAAAGCCGTTGCCGATCGTCTGAGCCACCTCGTCCCTATGGCCGGGCCTCCCGCCGAAGCGGTCCGGTGAGCCCGCTGCCCCGGCCGGTCGCGCGGAACCGGTTGCCCCGGGCCTGACCCGTTGCCCCGGCGTGACGCCCGGACCAGTCGTCCGAATCTTATCCCCCCTTCGCCCGCCGCCCGGATCTCCTCAGAGTTTAAGGAAGCGGCCCCGCACGTTCGCCGCACGGGGCCGTGAAGGACGGAAATGGCCACCATCCTGCGCGTCTTCATCATCGCCATGCTGTTCTACCTCGTCGTCTGGGTGGTTCGGGGGCTCATCCGCCCAGCGGGCAAGGCGACCCCCGCCGCCGCGGAAAACGAGCTGGTCCGCGACTCCCAGACAGGGGTGTACTTTGAGAGAAGCAAGGCCCTGGTGGTCATCCGGGAAGGCCAGACCCACTTCTTCGCGAACGCGGAGACCCGGGACGCCTGGCTGAGGCGCAACTCCAACTGATGGCCGGGACCGGGCAGACTCCCGACCCCACCGGGTCGGAGGCGGAAGTGCGGGGAGCCACGTCGCCCTCACGCCCCGTCGTCGGCTCCGGCCTGCCCCTCCGGGCCCACTTGAGACCGCGGCGCCCGGCGCCGCTTCCGGCGCCTTTGCCAGGGACAGTCCCGACGCTTCTGGCGACCGCCTTTCTTTTGGCGCTGTCATTGGCCGCCCCCCCGCCGCCTGACACATTCCCGGCGCCTCCCGCAACCCAAAAGGTCACATCGTCATCGACCGCCGTCCTTTCGCGGCCCGAGCCGCTCGCCCCCCTCGCCTGGCTCTTTCCTGGCGAGGCGAGGGCCCAGCTCTTCGCGCCCGAGGAGCCCGCCCAGCCCCAGGGCGGGCAAAGCCAGGGCCAGGGCGCCGGCAGGGCCGGCGGCCCCGCCCCCTCCGGCCGGGAAGGGGCTCGCCGGGACCCCACGCTGGTCTCCCTGCTCCCCCCCCCCGGCCAGGACCCCGACGGGAACCCGGATGACCTCGAGGCCCAGGCGCCGGATCCTTCGGGCTACCAGGACGTACCTTATTGGGAGAAGCCCTTCAGGGACACCGGGGTGCCCTATTGGGTGCCCAAGGGCGAGTCGGCGTCAACGTGGCCCCCGCCCGCGTCCCGGGCCCCGGAAGCCCAGGGCGCGCAAGGCGCCCGGGAAACCCAGGCCGCGACCGGCGGACCGCCGCCCGAACATGCGGCAGGCGGCGGGCTCTTCTCGCCCCCGCCGCCTCCCCCGCCCCCGCCTCCCAAGCCCCAGGCGCGCAAGGCCCAGGATATCGTGGTGGAGGAGCTCACCTACTACACTTTCAAGGACGAGGCGGGCGTCACGCACCTGACGGACGCCCCGGTGGATCCGCGTTACCGCATGGTGACGGTCCAGATAACCATCTCCCGCGGCCTGGCGCCCTTCAGGAGGCTCTCGCTGGACAAGCTCCGGCCCGTGATCCTGAGGGCCGCGCGGCGCTACCGGCTGGACCCCGCGCTCATCGCCGCCGTCATCAAGGCAGAGAGCGCCTTCGACCCCAAGGCGGTCTCCTGGGCCGGCGCGCGGGGGCTCATGCAGCTGATGCCCAACACCGCGAAGCTCATGGGCGTGAAGGACAGCTTCGACCCCGAGCAGAACGTGATGGGCGGCTCGCGCTACCTGAGGGAGATGCTGAACCGCTTCGGGGGCGACCTCACCCTGGCGGTCGCCGCCTACAACTGCGGGCCCGAGCGTGTGGCCCGCGTCCGCCGCGTCCCCGACATCGCCGAGACCCGCAACTACGTCCGCACGGTCAAGGCCAACCTGGAGATGCTGGGGCCCCTGTTCTCCGCCGAGGAGGCCGCCGGCGCCACGGCCTCCGCGCCGTCCACGTACGTGTCCTACCCGGATCCCATGAACGCCCCCCTGGACGCGGCCGGCCCCGAGGCATTCCTGGGCGCCGGCCATGACGGCCTGCCAGGCGGCACGACTGCCGACCCCGAGTCGGCCACTGGGCGGGCCCCCGCAGGAGGCCCCGTCCTGCCCCCGCCTGCGGGCGGCGGCCCTTAGCACCCGCTGGCCATCGCCCGCCAGTCACCGCCGGGGCCCGAGGCCGGGCCCGCGCTCCGGTTCAGCGGCTGCCCACCGGCCCCTGCCCCGATTCGGCGGCTACCCCGTTGGCCCCTGCCCATATTCGGCGGCTACCTCGTTGGCCCCTGCCCCGATTCGGCGGCTACCCCGCTGACTCCGGGCCCCGCTTCAGCGGTTTCCCCGTCGGTCAAGAGCCCCGGAACAGCGGTTACCCGAGGGCGGCCTCCGCCCCCCTTCCCGAGCCTCGCGCTCGACCGGTCCCTCCATGCGATCAATACTCCACAGCTTCTTCTCCCGGCCCTCGCTCCCGAACATCCTCACCTCCTGCCGCATGCTGGCGGTGGTCGCGGTCGTCCTGGGGCTCGAGCTGGGCCCCCGCCTGGGTATAGCCGACCGGACCCTCTGCGCCGCGGTGGCGCTCTTCTACCTCGCGGCGGCCCTGAGCGATCTTCTGGACGGCTACCTGGCCCGCCGCTATCGCAACGAGAGCAACCTGGGACGCTTCCTGGACCCCATGGCCGACAAGCTCCTGGTGTCCTCGGCGCTCATCATGCTCATCCCGACCGGACGCGTCCAGGCCTGGGTGGCCTTCCTCATCCTGGCCAGGGAGATGGCGATAACTGCCCTGAGGGGAATCGCGGCCGAGCAGGGCCTGGTCATCGCCGCCTCCACCCAGGGCAAGCAGAAGACCTTCGCGCAGAACACCGCCCTCTTCTGCCTCCTGTGGAACTACCAGCTCCTTTGGGCCAACACCCACCGGGTCGGCACGGTCATGCTATACGTTGCCCTGGCCGCCACCTACTGGTCCGGCATCCTGTACTTCCGCCAGTTCCTCCTCGCCGCCTCCGGCAAGGCCGGGACCGGGACGCCGGAGCACTTCAAGCGCGCGGCGTCCGCCGCCCCTCTGCCGGAAGCCGCCGTGGGCCCGGATGCCGGATCCGCCGCCGACTCTGAGGACGGATCCGCCGCCGGCTTGGAAGACGGAACCGCCGCCGGCGCGGCGACGGTAGGCGAAGCCCCGAGAGTCGGCGCCCCGGGGGAACCGCGCCGAGGCGGCGAGGCGACCATCCCCGCAAGCCACAGGCCCGAAGCCGGGCCCACCCTCGCGAAGAGGGCCGCCGAGGCAGACGAAGGCTGAACCTCGCCGCATTGCCCGGGAACTCCCCTCAGGAGGCCCTCCCATGAGCATCGCCTGCCCCAGGTGCGGATCGCCCAAAACCACGCTGGCCCCGGAGCGGGGCCTGGCCCGTTTCGTGCCGGGCTTCTTGAGGCGCTGGCTGGAGGCGAAGCCCCGGGGGCTCCCCTGCGGGCGCCATCGCCTGGAGTGCAAGGACTGCGGTTTCACGTTCGTGATCATCGTCAACTAGCCATCGGCCCATCGGCCGTTTGCCCCGTCCCGCCCCGGACCGCCGGCGGCTCGATGGCTTTCCCTCCCCTGCCCGAAGTCGCCCCTGCCGTTGCCCACGGCAGCAGGACCGGGTAGAGCCATCTGCTCCTGAGCACCGGTTCAGGCCGCCGGTCGCCACGGCCCCGCAACCGTCCCCCGCCCTAAGCCGGTCAAATTCCGCCGCCGACCCCGGCGGCTTCCGCCTGGCCGGCACGTTGACAGTGAGTCCCCGGCACCTTTACAATCGCAAGGTCGTCTGAAACCGCCGCTCGCAAGCCGCGTTGCGAGTCCCCTGCTGCGGAGGAATTATGAGAGCCAAATCCACTGTTGCGCTCGCCGCGATGCTTGCGGCGCTACTCGCGCCCGCCACGCCCTGCCTGGCAGACGTCCCCGCCGCCGCGCAGGATCCGCCAGCCAAGCTGACGCTCCGGGCCGCCCAGGTCCTCTTGCCCGGCCACCCGATCGCCAAGGGCCTGGAGTACATGGGATTCCTCCTCGAGGAGAGGAGCGGAGGCGAGCTGTCCCTGGACATCCGGGAGTCGACGCAGATCAAGGGCGAGAGGGACCTCATCGAGGACGTCCAGATGGGGGAGCTGGACCTGATAGTCATAACCACCGGCCCCCTGTACGGCTTCTCGAACGACTTTCTGGTCTTCGATCTGCCCTACGCCTTCCCCGACGCGTTGACCGCCCGCCGGGTCCTGGACGGGCCCTTCGGGGAGAAGTCCCTGCAGAACGCCCTCCAGGTGGGCCTGGTGGGCCTGACCTACTTCGAGAACGGACTCAGGCACGTGACCACGACCCGCAAACCCGTCTCGCGCCCGGAGGACCTCAAGGGCCTGAAGATCCGCACCATGGAGTCCCGGATCCACATGGAGGTCTTCCGGACCCTGGGGGCGACGCCCGTGCCCCTGGCCTTCGGCGACCTCTACGCGCGGCTCAAGGACGGGGCGGTGGACGGCCAGGAGAACCCCATCTCCGTCATCGTCACCACCTCCATCTTCGAGGTGCAGCGTGACCTGACGCTCACCGGGCACTTCTACATGCCCGCCCCGGTTTTCGTGTCCGCCGGGGTCTGGAACAAGCTTTCCGACCGCCAGCGGGACCTCCTGCGGACCGCCGCCCGGGACGCCATGCATTACCACCGCGCCGTGGCCGATCGCTTCATGGGCCCCGAGCAGCTGAGATTCCTCGGCAAGTCAATGGACGTTAACGAGTCACCGGACCTCGCCCTGTGGCGGGAGGCCGTGGTCGGGCCCGTCCGGGAGCGCTTCCGCGCCGAGATAGGCCCACAGGTGATAGAGGAGCTGGACCGGGAGATAGAGAGGGTCACCTACGAAGGCGGGCCTGCGGCAGCCGCGGAGCCCACGGTGCCCTCGGAGCCCGTGGAACCGGCCCGGGCAACGGTGACGGTCGCGCCGCCGGCGCAGTAGCCGCCGTCCATGGCGCAAGATACGTTTCATCGTTAAGGGCCGCCTGAGCCGGAAGAACCTTGGCCCGAAAGAAGATCCATTGGCCCGGAAGGCTCTTGTGTCGGCATGGCTTATCTGCCTGATGGTCGGTTGAGGCTCCCCGCCACTGACGGTCGGCTGAGGCTCCCCGCCATTGGAAGCCGCGTAGCACGAAACCTTGGCCAAGAGCGAGGATTGTTTCAAATAGCGTCGGATGCGCCGGAAGCGAACCGTGTCTGCGGATATTGCCGGGGATGACAGGTCTTGATTTCTAATAATGTCGAATGAGGAGGCAGGAAACCGCCGTCTGCGGATAATCACGACCAGGATGAGAAGAAATTCCTAAAAATGACTGACGCGGCGACTCGAAACCGCATTACGCGGACGATGACACGCGCGGTGAAGCAGGACCGCCAACGGCACGGGAATCGGCAATGACGGATCGCAACAGGATGAATCGCGCTGATGACAGATAGCCGTTGCCTCGCGTTGCGATGACCGATCGATGCCGGCTCGCAAGGGGACAACGCACAGCCGTCTCCTTGCACAACGGAAAAGGACAGCCGACTACGCGGTGCGGCGAACTCCCCTCGCAACGGAGACGAGCCGCCGATGCCGCCTGATGCGACAGGCGAACCGCGGTCGCCTCCGCGCCCGACGAAGACGAACCCTTTACGTTCCTGGGCGCTCTGACGGCGAACCGCAACCGAATTTCTTCACCGCCTATGAACCGCAGGCCGCAAACGAACGAGGAGCCCTTATGCTGGAGGTCGGCAAGAAGTTCCCTACCTTCTCCCTGGAAGACGCCGGGGGGAACAAGGTCACCCTCAAGGACCTTTCAGGCCGCTGGGCCGTGGTCTACTTCTACTCGAAGATCTACACGTCCGGGTGCTCCCTGGAGGCCAGGGAATTCAACGGCCTGCTCCCTGACTTCGAGAGGCTTGGGGCGAAAGTGGCCGGGGTCAGCCCCGACTCGCCGGACACCCTCTGCAAGGCCGTTGACAAGAACTCCTACTCGCTCATCCTCCTCTCAGACGCGGGCCACGCCCTGCTGGAGGCCGCAGGTGTCTGGCAGAAGAAGAAGCTCTACGGGAAGGAGCACATGGGCGTGGTGAGGACCACCGCCATCCTGGACCCCCACGGCACTGTCCGCCGCCTGTGGAGCAAGGTCAAGCCCAACGGCCACGCGGGAGAGGTGCTTAAGGCGCTTGGGGAGGCCATGGCGGCAACCAAGGCCTGAAGGCGCCGCGCCTCGGAACGCCGGCCGTTCTGAGACTGCCTGCGGGACTTCCGACCCGGCATCTGGCGCACCCTGCCGGGACGCCTGCGGGTCGGCGCTTTCCGGCGTGACCCGGCAAAGAATTTCGTTTCAAGGCCTCTGGCGGCTTCCAGCAGCACCGGCTCG
>JAISFS010000292.1 GCA_031263485.1 Deltaproteobacteria bacterium
ATCTCCTGTCCGGCCGGTGGCTGTCTTGGACAGCACCCCCGCTTTATGCGGCGTGATTTTCGGGCCGGCCCGGGCGGGGGGGGGTTGTTTTCGGGATCGCCGATTTTGGGCGATGAGGGGGTAGTGTTTTCCTTGGTTTCCGGGGGGTCGGCCCCCCCATTCCGGGCTATCTTGGACAGCTGTGGCGCTATACCGAAAGTTACGAAGAGCTTTTCGATTCGGAATTCTGGGCCACGCCCGCGATTGTCTGCTTCGGGCCATTGGAGACGTATACGGACCCGGTCACGGGAGCACCGGGATTCAGGCTCCTCGTGGGTCGCAGGGCTCCCGGCTCGCCCGCCTATGCCATAGACCCACAAGGCTCCCCCCACCGTTCCAATCGATGTCCCGTTCGTCCGCGTGGGTCCCAGTTCGCGTGAGGTCATGCTCCGAAACGACAACGGCGCTCAGGAGGCGTACCACTCCGTAGCGGTGTCCGAGAAGGCCTTCTTCGCCGATCATGGGGTGTATGTACTCCGCCGACTATAATGAGCTGGCCAACAACGCCGGTTTTGTCAAGGACGGAGGCGTCTGCTACGGGACACTCGAGTTGACTTCGTGGAAGAACCGGGAGGCGAACATCGACGGCTTCAGGTTCGCCGTGAGGCACGGATTCGGCTCCACGACCTATTTCTACGACAGCGTGTCCGCAGGCTCCACCGTCATCGCCCGTGACGAGAAGTTCGCGCGCGTTGAATGGTGAGAGAGTACGAGGCGGACCCGCTTCCCCCTGCGCTCGATGGCTCCCGGCCAGCTGTGAGAGATCGACATGCCTGAGAAAGATAATATTCCGGACTCCGTCGGCAAGGTTTGAGTGACGTCACACTAATATGCCAACGCGGGATTCATGATGAAGAGCCGGATGGGGCGGCCGGCGGCGGTCCTAAACAGGGCGACCGGACAGTCATGCCCCTTTGGACGGTACGTTTCGCCTAACCTTCGGCCTCCTTGTGGCAAATGAGCTGGGACTGGGTCGGCGTTGTCCGACCCCTGGTTCCCCTTCCGACTTATTACGGTTCCATCACGGATAAGGCGCATTGTCATGGCGTCATTTTGAGACGTTTGAATTCCTAGGGCATCAACACAACCGGATAATACAGGAGACATTAAAGACATGGACGGAGAATATGGCAACAATCAAAACGATCGCCCAACCATCCGTGCCAGCTCGCCATACTCAAACCATAAGTTCAAAATCATCGGGCATTTATACCCGTATCTTGCTGGCCACGTCAAGGCTGCCAATCGCCAAACGACGGCTTTCCTGATCAATTCGTTATCCGGATGATATTACCTGTTTTTTTCGTATGATAGGCGTTATGGGGTTGATTCTTTTTCAAACCAATGAAGTGGCAGATTGTCTGTTGGCTTAGACGGCGTGAAACATGAAGCCGGACGAGTTGCCGACAGGGTACGCAACGCGATGGAAGTCGATCGGGTGGTACTGTTCGGCTCCTATGCCAAGGGTACTGCAAACGAGTCCTGTGACGTGGACATCGCAGTCTTTGTGAGCCCCCCACTGAACGGAAGGCGACACGAGGTCGGTTGCCGACTATGGATGTTGACGCCCGGATTAAATGGCTTCATAGAACCATATGTAATCCCGATGGTGGAGATAGAGCTAGGCAACCCCATCGCACTGAAAATACTAAGGACGGGAATGGGCATATAGTCCCCGGTCCTGTTCGGAGCCCCGAACCGCTATCCCTCAGCTTTTTGAATCTGACCCGAAGTCATGGCTCCCCCTACCAGTCCCCACGCCCGTGCCGCAGATTTCGCCGGTCCTTGATTCGATAGTGATTACCGGCCTTGACCGGCACCATCCTCGCAGGAGCCGCCCTTACCTGTGCCCTCTCCGGAACCTGTCCTGCCCTCCATTACGCGAAAGAAGCTCCATAGTCCGATGCCGGTAAGATGAACACATAGGCGGATACGGCCCGGCAACCCGGACGAGAGCTTGCGGTTCTCCGCAAGATGCCATCGTAGTCCGCGATGACCATACGGACGTTATCCGCAGACTTAGGAACGGCGACCCGGACGAAGGCTCCGGCAGGGAGACGGTCGGGAACACGCCCGAAGGACCGGGGCTCGGGCCGTCCGATGAATCGCCCGGAAAGCCTCGCGGGACAACTGGCGAGGGCTTCTGGCGCTCCATACTGCACGCCAGCCTTTCGGTGGCCGGAGCCAAAGCGGCTGTCGAGAAGCGCGGGAACATGGGGCGCACCGGCCCGGAGGCGGTGTCCTGGTGCCTGTCCTGGAATCACCGGCAGACGAACGCCCGCGACCGGTTCCGGAACCGCCCCTTATCGCGTCCCGATATTCCGACGACTGCAGTGACACCCAGTTGCCGGGCCTGAAGCACGTTGCCGGGCCTGTAGTCCCGTTGCCGGAAGTGAAATCCCGCCGTGGATGCAAAGGCAACCCGGAAAGCCCTCGCCTCCGGAGGTAGCAGGAGAGAGGGCCTTCGGGGATGCCGTGACGCGGCCGGAAGGACTTGGCCGAGCATGAGATGAAGCTCAGGCTCAGGCGGCCAGGAGCGGTGCACCCTCCGCCAGCTCCCGCGCCTTCTTCAGGATATCCGCCCTGAGCGAGGCCGGCATGTCCGGGGCCTTCCAGGACTCCAGGCGGCCCTTGACCTTCTCCGATGCCAGCCGCGAGACGTCGGGCGAGCCCTTGGCCTCCCAGGCCTCTAGGTTCAGGCGGTTCATGAGACCGGGCTGGAAAATCTCCTGCCGACAAAGCCTGGCCGTCCGGGGCCTGGTGAGGAAGTTCCCGCCGGGGCCGACCTCCACGATGCCCCTGGCGTCAATCTCCTCCTCGCCCACGGGCATCGGCCTCACCATCCGTCTCACCATGGCGCCGACCTCCTCGTCCACGACGAACTTCTCGAAGGACATGGAGATGTAGCTGCCCAGGATGCCGGCCGAGTGGAGGATGAAGTTTATCCCGCTGTTGACTGCAGTGAGCAGCGAGAGGGCCGACTCGGCGCCTGCCTGGGCGTCCACGCACAACGCGTCGGTCAGGCTCCCGCCGCTGCGGCTGGGCAGGCGGTAGTGCCGGGCCATCTGGGCCGTCATGTTCACGATCATCGAGAGCTCCGGGGCGCCGCAGGCGAGGGACCCGCTCCTCAAATCCATGGCCGAGGAGGTCGACCCGTAGACGACCGGCGCCCCCGGACGGACCAGCTGGGCCAGGACTATGCCCGCCAGGATCTCGGCGTTCTGGAGGGTCAGCACCCCGGGGATGGTGACGGGCCCCGAGGAGCCGCTCATGATTAAGGCCGCCACGCACACCGCCTGGCCCCCCCTTACCAGCTGCACCAGCGACGAGGCCATCTCCTCGCTGAACTGGAGGGGAGTCAAGGAGTTGATCAGGGAGACGGTCGCGGGGCGGTCCATGAGACCTTCTTTTCCCCCGAAGGCGGCGGCCAGCACCTCCACGCAGTCGGAGGCCGCCTTGCGGCTGACGGGGGTGCCCATCAAGGGCTTGTCGCAGCACAGCAATCCGGCCAGGAGCATGTCCAGATGCGCCACGCGGGGATCGCTGTCGCAGGGCTCGACCATCAGAAAGCCGTTCATGTCGACGGACTTGGAGGTCTGGACCAGCTTCACGAAGTCCACGTAGTCGCGGTACTCGCTCCTGCGCTGGGTTCCGTCGGCGAGGGTCACGAAGGGTGCGCCGTAGCCGGGCAGCATCACGAAGTCGTCCAGCCCCACCCGCCTGTCGTTGGCCGGGTTCAGGGCCTTCAGGGTGAAGGTTTCGGGACAGGTCGCGAGCGCGTCGGAAACGTCCTTCCCGGAGAGGAAGACCTTCTTCCCGTCGGTCTTTATGCCGTGCGTCTTGAAAATCTCGACCGACTCGGGGTCGTTGAAGACGATACCGGTCTCCCGGAGCACGGACAGGGAGGCCTCGTGGATCCTGTTCATCTCGTCAGCGGATAGGGTCTGCATGCGTGTTAACATCTCGTTTTCCTTTCTGCGCCTGCGCGCCGCGCGGCCGGGCCGCGCTTGGTTCAGCCCTTGACGCCCTTGAAGGCGCTGGCCATGGCCATGACCAGCAGGGCCACGATCGGCAGGGCCGAGAGTATGGAGGCGGACTGGATCGACTTGAGGTTGCCGGTGCCGCACAGGACCATGGCCACGGCCCCCAGGGCCAGGGCCCAGAAGAGCCGGAGCGCCTTGTGGGGCCGCTCGTGGCCGGCGCTGAACATGGCGAGCGACATGGCGGCCGAATTGGCGCTCGTCAAAAACAGCATGGAGATGAGGGCCAGGGCTACCAGGGACATGACCCCGGACAGGGGGTAGTTCCTCAGAAGCCCGAAGACGGCCGCCTCGACCCCGTGGCCGTCTATCGTCCCGCCGATGTCGAAACGGATGCCTGCCCCGCCGACCACGGCGTACCACATGAAGTTGGCCAGGGAAGGCAGGAGCATGCAGCCCAACACCAGGGCCCGGACGGAGCGTCCCTTGGAGACGCGGGCCACGAAGATGGAGACGAACGGCGCCCACGACGCCCACCAGGCCCAATAGAAGACGGTCCACGCCCCCAGCCAGGCCTTGTCCTCGCCGGGCTGGGTGAAGAGGGACAGGGGCACGAAGGACGCGAGGTACCTGCCGCCGGCCTCCAGGCCCAGCTCGATGAAGTAGACCTTCGCCCCGAAGATGAAGATGAAGGCCCAGAACCCGGCGAAGAGCACGATGTTCAGGTTGCCCATGATCTTCACCCCCTTCTCGAGACCCGTGTAGACCGCGAAGGAGAAGATCGCCGTGAAGACCGCGATGACCGCGTAACCTGCGCCGTCCCCCAGCTCAAGGCCGTAGTTGTACTTGAGCCCGGCCACGAACTGCAGGGCGGTGAGTCCGGTGGTGGTGGCCAGCCCGCCCATGGTGGCCACGATGGCGAAGACGTCTATGACCTTGCCGGCGCGGCCGTTCACGCGGTCTCCGATAAGGTAGTAGAAGGCCGTGGAGAACCTTAACGGGAGACCCTTGGTGTATGCCGCGTGGGCCATGGGGATGGCGAGGGCCACATATACGGCCCAGGCCGAGAAGCCCCAGTGGAAGAAGGACTGGGTCATGGCGGCCACGGCGGCCCTGGGCGTCCCCGGATCCGCCCCGGCGAAATACGGCGGCACGGCCCTGTAGTGGAAAATGGGCTCAGCAGGACCCCAGAACGCGATGCCTGCCGCGATGGCCGAGCCGAAGAGGAGGCCGAACCAGGTGAAATTCGAGTAGTCGGGCCTGGCATCGGGGCCGCCCAGCCTGCATTTTCCCCAAGGGCCGACCATGAGCACGAGGCAGCCGAGGGTCATTCCGAAGACGACCGCCAGGTACAGCCAGCCCCAGTTGGCCGTGGTCCAGGCGAGGGCAGCGTCGATGACCCGGGCCATCCGATCGGGGAAAAGGGCCGAGATGATGACGAAACAGACGGTCAGCCCGCCGCTCGCGTAGGTGATCAGGGGATCGAAGAGCCTGTCTTTCTCATGGGACATGTGGACACCTTTGATATGGCGAAGCCCTGGCGGGAGACGATCGTCAGGGCACCGCATCGGAGCCGGGGCCTTGGCGGGAGGCGACCGCCAGGGCGCCTCGTCGGAGCCGGGAGCTGGCGGGAGGCGACCGCCAGGGCGCCTCATCGTGCCCGGGGCCTTGGCGGGAGGCGATCGCCAGGGCGCCGCATCGGGGCCGGGGCATTGGCGGGAGACGATCGCCAGGGCGCCGCATCGGAGCCGGGACCCGGCGGGAGGCGGCCGGAGCGGGGCCGCCGACTCTCGGAGCCGTCAAGGCGCCTGCCTGACCCGGGGCGGAGGCCCTGCGGGCCCGCGGCACGTAAGATCGGACGGGCGGCACCGTCGGGGCCCGGAAGGTAACCGGGCGCTGGGCGACGGCGGACGGGCGGACGAATGGCGAACGTGAGAACGGTACGGAACCGCCCGCGCGCGTCCGGACGGCCAGAACCCCCAAAGCAAGCTCCGGGCCGAAAGACGCGCCGCGGCGACGGACATCCGGATAGCCAGCATGGAAGCCGTGATCAGAGTGAAATCCCCGGCCCGCTCACGAACGGACGAAAGACCAATGTAAAAATTGTTTGACGAATCGGTAAAAAAAATGATACTTACGTATCATTAGAATCACATCACGTAAAAAATCCTTTACAAGGCGCCGCTGACAGGCCGCCTGCGGAGGTCGACGCCCATGGGCACGAAGGCGGACTGGCCCCAGCACTTCATCTCGAGGCGCGTCGTCGAGGCGCTATACGACCGCCACCACGACGGGGTCCTCGTGATCGACAGGGCGGGGAACCTCGTCTACTACAACAACCGCATGGCCCAGCTCGACGGCCTGGACCCGTCCGAGGTCCTGGGCCGCCCGATAGGCGAGATCTACAACCTCGACGAGGGCTCCAGCATCAGCCTCAGGTGCCTCAAGTCCCGCCGACCGGTCTCCGGCGCCGCCCTCTATTACCTTGCCCGGAACGGCAACCGCGTGAACGCCATCTGCCACGCCTACCCCCTCGAGGCCGGGGGCAGGATCGAGGGCGTCATCTGCTACACCCTCGAGTATTCGGCCATGACCGAGAACCTGGAGAAGACGGCGAGGAACTACTCCCGGCACCCCTTCGGCCGCGGAGCTTCCGAGAGCGTCCCTTCGGGCGGCGCGTCCCACACCATGGCCTCGCTGGTGGGAGAGAGCCAGGCCTTCAAGACCGCCCTGGAGACCGCCAAGATCGGGGCCAGGACGCCGTCCTCGGTCCTTATCTCCGGGGAGACCGGGACGGGCAAGGAGCTCTTCGCCCAGGCCATCCACAACAACAGCGTGAGGAGGACGGGGAGGTTCTGCCCCATCAACTGCGCGGCGATACCCGAGACCCTCCTGGAGGGCATCCTGTTCGGCACGGTCAGGGGGGCCTTCACGGGCGCCGCCGACCGTCCGGGGCTCTTCGAGGTCAGCTCCGGAGGGACCATCTTCCTGGACGAGATCCACGCCATGCCCCTGAACCTCCAGGCCAAGCTCCTGAGGGTCGTCCAGGAGAAGAAGGTCAGGCGAGTCGGGGGAACCTCGGAGACCTGCGTGGACCTGAAGATCGTGAGCTCCATCAGCCTGAAGCCCGAGGCGGCCTTCCGGAGCGGACAGCTCAGGCCCGATCTATATTTCCGGCTGGCGGTGATTCTGCTGGAGATCCCGGCCCTGCGTTTCCGCGGGGGCGACGTGGACGTCCTGACCCATCACTTCGTGAAAGCCTTCAACCGTAAGCTCCAGGGCCGCATCAATTCGGTCGAGCCGGAATTCCTCGAGCTCATGCGCGGCTACAGCTGGCCGGGAAACGTCCGCGAGCTGGAGCACGTCGTCGAGACGTGCATGAACTTCGCCGTGATCGACCCGCACAGGAGGCGCATCCTGGGCCTGGAGCACATCCAGACCGCCGTCCTGAGGCGTTTCCTGGCCAAGAACGCACCGATGGCCGGGCCCGGGACCGAGCAGGAGGAAAGCGACGCGGAGCCGGCCGCGCCGCCGGCGCGGAACCCCGATCCCG
>JAISFS010000293.1 GCA_031263485.1 Deltaproteobacteria bacterium
GGCGGCCGCCCGGCGGCGCGGGGGGCCACCCGTGGGCGGCGGCTCGGTGGAGCGGGGGGACAACCGGGGGCGGAGGCGCGGAGGAGCGGGGGGAGAACCGGAGGGGGATGCTCGGAGGAACAGGTTGAGTCCCGGAGGTGGATGTGCGGAGGAACAGGGTGAGTCCCGGAGGTGGATGTGCGGAGGTGCGGGGTGGGATCCGGAGGTGGAGTCGATCCGAGCTGACCTGAGGGAGGGACTTGGCGTGGAAGAGGTGGCTTCAGGCATCCGGGAGGGACTGGTCAAGCGATCCGGGACGGAACGGCGGCCATCGAAGGACGCGGGCCTTCTGCGGGAGGTGCTGGCGTACCCGGATGAAATCCGGATACGGCATGAAGGGCTGGCCAAGGAGAGAGCGGACGTATGAAACGCCATTGGCGTCGGCACAACATAATTGTCGAGGCGGCAAAGCTAAACTCTGCCCGTTCATCGAGGCGGCAAGGTTACCCCCCGCCCGGTCATCGCGGCGGCAGGGTCACCTGGAGAATCCCGGAAGCGAGGGGGTGAGGTCACCTGGGGGGGCGGCGTCAGCCGATCATGCCCCAGCCGAGGTGGTGCGGGAAGACATGGAGCATGAGCGCCTGGACGGCGAGGCACAGGAGGAGGCACAGGAGGGTGGCGAGTGTAACGAGCCTTTCCGCGGCGCGGACGTCCTCGGACCGGGAGTCCCGGCCACCCGCGTTCAGCGTGGGCTTGGGCACGAGGGTGCCGCCGTAGTTGGAGGGGCCTCCCAAAAAGACGCCCAGGGCCCCCGCCATAGTGGCTTCGGTCTGGCCGGAGTTGGGGCTGGTGTGGAAGCGGCTTTCCTTCCGCCAGAGCCGGAAGGCGCCTTTGGCGTCCATGCCGCCTATGGCTGCCGCGACCATAAGGAGGAAGGCCGCGAGCCGGGAGGGCAGGAAGTTCAGAAGGTCGTCCATCCTGGCCGAGGCGCGGCCCAGGTACAGGAACCTCTCGTTCTTGTAGCCGACCATGCTGTCCAGGGTATTGGTGGCCTTGTAGATCCAGGCGAGGACCGGGCCTCCCAGCGAAAGGCAGACCAGCGGCGCGGCAAGACCATCGGAGAAGTTTTCGGCCAGGGTCTCGATTTCGGCGCGGCGTACCGCCGCCTCGTCCAACCGGGCAGTGTCGCGACCGACAATCCAGGAGAGCGCCTGGCGGGCGCCGTCCAGGTCCCCCGATGCCAGCCTGGCCTCGACCCTGGCGGTGTGCCTGAGAAGATCGTTCAGGCAGATCGACGCGAAGACCAGATACAGGCACGCCACGAGCCACAGCCAGTAGAGGAGGTGCCAGGCGAGGGCCAGGACGGCCCAGACGGTTACGGCGGAGACGCCGACGGTGACTATGTAAAGGACTGCACCGGCCGCCACGGTCGCCTTGGGTCCCTCGTTGCCCATGGCCTTCAGCGCCCGACGCAGAGCCAGCTCCAGAAGATCGATGAGTTTGCCTATCCAGCGGACCGGGTGAGGCCAGGATTGGGGATCTCCGATGAGCCTGTCCAGGAGGAAGGCCAGGACAGTCACGACTGCGGCTGAAGCCATGGGCGGATCCTGTTTAAAAGTGATGAAAGACGGGGGGCTTGGAGGCTGATCCTGGCGGAAGTCTGTCTGTTTGGCGGCTACGGCGTTTAGCTTATAGCACAAAGCCGCATCTGCCAACAAGATCGTGACCATGGCGCTCGTGACCCGACAGGTGGTGGGGATTAGGAGGAAGGGCAAGAGAGGGCGGGTTGAGATTCGGGGGAAGGGCGGGATGGGGTGGGCAATAGGATGGATAAGGACAAGAGGGGGTGGGCAAGGAGAAAGGGAAGGTCGAGAGAGAGGGTAGGCAGCGAGAGGGGGTGGGCAGTGAGAGGGATAAGGGCGAGTTGGGGGAAAGTCTGCTCAGGTGTGGCACCGGAGATCCGGACAAGGCACGGTTAACTCGCGGAGCTGGAGGGCCAAGAAGGTTTGCAGGCGGCGATTCGATGCGGGCCGCATCGGGATACTGACGTTCTCGGGACAGGGCGGCGTTTTCCGGGAAGCGGGTCAGAGAAGTGGGGCCGCGACTTCTCCGAGGTCTTGCTGAGGCTATGCCGGAAGTCTCCGGGCATCACGGAAGCGTCAATTAAGTTTCTGGCAACTAGTGCCTTATATAAACATGATTGTTGAGGAAAAAATTATTTAGCTTTAATAACATGTTAATAGATATAAGATGAATTATATGTACGTTTTGGGGCTGGATTTCCACGAGGTGAGGCTATCAGTAATGTGCCAGTAAGCTGGCATATCCAGCTGCCACGAAAGGAGGCGACAAGGAGAAAATCCGTGTCGCCGGAGGTGAGCCGATATTGTGATATAATGAAGAAAATGGAGAATTCCGATTCAGTCGCCAGCTTACAAGGTGCCGGATCTCTCGGCGCTTTCCGATGGCCTTGGCGGGCTTCGGAGACCGAAGATTCTGCAAAAGCCGTCTTGAATTTCCGATTTGTTGCCAGTTTTTTCTGATATTGCCTTGACTGAAACATTTTGGCCGCCCGTGCCTTTCAAAACCGAAAGTTTTGCGACAGTGGGTCCCACACGATCGAGGCGCGTTCGCGCGGATGCCCGGAGTCCGATCCCGCATCCCGCCAGGAGCCCCCGGGCACGGCATGCCCCGGCTACCTCAGGATGCCGAGAGGCGCAGGGAGAGTCCCCATGCGCCCGAGGGCGCGAGGCCTTTGCGGTAGTGTGACGGGCAACGGCGGGCGGTTCGGGAGGAAGCATGTCAGATCCGGAAATCACCGGCGCCGACGGTTCAGGGGAGTCTTCTGAAGTCCGGGGCGCCGAGGCCCTTACGCCGGAGAATGGGATGAGGATCATAGCCGGGCTGGCCGTGGAGTCCTGGCGCTTCGGGCGGGCGTTCATCAGGCTTCTGTCCATGGCCAAGGCGGAGGAGCGGGGGCGCTTCGAGAGCCAGCTCCGGTGGTTCACCAGGAAGGTGGAGGAGGCCTTGGCCGAGGCCGGGATGAAGATAGTCACCCTAGAAGGGAGCCCCTACGATCCCGGCATGCCCGCCGCGGCGTTGAACATCGAGGACTTCGGGGAGGGGGACGAGCTGTACGTGGACCAGATGCTGGAGCCGGTCATCATCGACTCGGCAAACGAGAGCCTTCTCAGGGCGGGCACCGTGACGCTCAGGAAGGCCGGGGGCGAGGGGTCATGATCCGCTACGCCGGAATCGATCTGGGCACCACCAACAGCGCGATAGCCACCTTCGACGGGACCTCCGTCAGGGTCTGGAAGAGCCCGGAGCAGAACGACGTCACACCCTCGGCCATCTTCTGGGACCGCCGCGGCAACCGCTATGTGGGGACGCGGGCCTACAACGCTGCCCCGCGTTCCCCGGACAGCTCCGCCACGCTCTTCAAGCGCCTCATGGGCACCAGTACCCCGGTGCGCCTCCCCGGGATAGGCAAGGTCAAGACCCCGGAGGAGTGCTCGGCGGAGATCCTGAAGGCCCTCTTCGGGTACCTGCCCGAGGAGGCGAGGGGCGGCGGGGCAGTCGGCACCGTGGTGACGGTGCCTGCGGCCTTCAACCAGATGCAGAAGGCGGCCACCATGCAGGCCGCGTCCATGGCCGGGCTGGGCCGGTGCGCCCTGATGCAGGAGCCGGTGGCGGCGGTCATGAGCGTTGCCAAGACCGGCGGCCCGGACGGGGTGTTCCTGATCTTCGATTTGGGCGGGGGCACCCTGGACACGGCGGTGGCGGAGTCCGTGGGCGGCAGGGTGAACCTCATGGCCCACGGCGGGGTGGCCATGTGCGGGGGCCGGGACTTCGACCGCCTGATCGTGGACGGCATGGTGCGCCCGTGGCTCGCGTCCAGCTTCGACATGCCGCGCGACCTGCCCCTCTCCAAGGACTACAGGCCGCTCATGCGCATGTGCGCCTGGGCGGCCGAACGGGCCAAGATCGAGCTCTCCTCCGCGGAGGAGACGACCGTGGCACTTTCGGAATCGGAGGCGGGGGCCAGGGACCTGAAGGGCCAGGAGATCTACCTGGATGTCCCCATCGCCCGAGGGGATCTGGACAGGCTCATCGAGGCCAAGATCAGGGAGAGCGTGGAGGCGGCCCGGGAGACGCTCCGGAAGGCCGGCCTGGCCCCGCAGGACGTGAGCCGCATAGTGTTCATCGGGGGGCCGACGAACTACAGGCCGCTCAGGGACCGCGTCTCGTTCGAGTTGGGCGTGGAGGGCGGCCTGGAAGTGAACCCCATGACGGCCGTGGCCGAGGGTGCGGCCCTCTTCGCGGAGTCGGTGGACTGGGAGAGCGACGGACGGGGCCGCAAGGGTGCCAGGGGCAGGATCGCTCAAGGGGGCGAGCTCGATCTCTCCTTCGACTACGTCTCCCGCACCCCCGCCGCCAAGGCCCGCATCGCCTGCCGCCTCCCGCGCGGCGCCGCGGTCGGATCCGAATTCCAGGTGGACAGCGCGGACACGGGCTGGAGCTCGGGCAGGATGCCGCTCAAGGACGGCGCCTGGACAGACGTGGCGCTCGCGAGACAGGGCGAGAACGTCTTCCGCGTCTCGGTCTTCGACCCCGGCGGCGGCAGGGTGAGGCTCCCGCAGGATCGCCTGGTCGTGACGCGGACCGCCGCCACCGTGGCCGCCATCCCGGCCTCGCATTCAGTGGGGGTCGAGGTCCTGGAGCGGCTGGGGGGGAGGCCGGTCCTGGACTGGCTGGTGCGGGCCGGGGACTCGCTCCCGAAAAAGGGCCGCAAGGTCTTCCGGGCCGCGGAGGCGCTGAGGGCGGGAGCCGAGGGGTCATTGAACTTCAACGTCTGGGAAGGCGAGATAGACGACCCCGTCGCCGACAACCGTCCCGTGGGTGTACTGAAGATCACCGGCGCTGACTTCGACGGCGGTTCGATCCGGGCGGGCGCGGAGCTCCTGTGCGATTACGAGGTCATGGACTCCGGCGAGATCCGCCTCGAGGTCTCCGCCCCGGACGTGGGCGCCACCTTCAGCTCCGGCAGGAACCTCTACTCGCGTCAGGAGGGTCAGCTGGACTTCTCCGACGCCGCGGGCGTGGTCCTTGACGAGGCCTCGGAGGTCCTGGCGAGGGTGGAGGAAGCCTCGCGGGCAGTCCGGGACCCCAGGCTGGAGGATGCCCGCAGGCGCATTCTGGACGCCATGTCCATCGCCCCGTCCGAGGCGGACCCTGAGCGGGCCCAGGAGGCCCGTGAGGGGGTCCTCGAAGCCAAAAGGATCCTGGCACGCGTCCGCAAGGAGAACCTGAAGGCCATCCGTCTGGCGGCGTTTGCCAAGGACGAGGCATTCTTCCGCCAGAGCGTGGCGCCCCTGTGCCGCCCCGCCGAGATAGGCCCCTGCGAGAGCCTTCTGGCCTCCATGCGCCAGGCCGCGGGACGGACCGGGGGGGAGTTCGAGGGGCTCCAGGGGGAGTTCTTCGGGCGGATGCACCGGGTCATGTGGCGCCAGGACGCCTTCGTGTCGGATCTGTTCGGGTCCCTTGCCTCCGATCCCCCTTGGAAGTTCTCGGATCCGGCGGAGCGCGAACGGCTGGTCTTCCTCGGAAAGCGCCAGGAGGCCGCAGGGGACATGAACGGGTTGCGGGAGACCTTGCTGGCCCTCCTGGGCGTCAGGGTCAGTCACGGCGGGGACGGGACTGGTTTCGATCCGGCCAACATCGTCCGAGGATAGCAAGATTGGCCGATTGGCCGGGAGGAGGGCAAGGGAACAGGGGAGGTCGAGTGAGCACGTGAAGCCCGGCCGAACTTCGGTCGGCGAGCGTGCCCAGTCTGTGGACCTGCTGGAAGCGCCTCCGGCAGGCCTGCGCAAAAGCGAGCTTGCCGCTATGGCTTTTAGGCTCCGGCACAAACCACTGGCGCGTTTATACCGTAAGCGCTAAGGCAAGATAAGGATACCGCTGTCACGGACAAGCTGATCCAGAATACGTCCTGCGGGAAGCGCATTCCGGAGCCCGGGTCGGTAAACCGTTCCGGGGCGAGTTCGGCGTTTCGCTGCAAGGCATCTTTTGGCCGAGGCGCGAGGTGGAGTTCAGTCGCAGGTGTGGGGCGGCGTTAAGTTAGGAGGCGCGGGACGGAGTTCGGCCGGAGGCGCGGGGCGGCGTAAAGCAGAGGCGCGGGGCGGTGTTAAGCAGGAAAAGCGGGACGGAGTTCGGCCGCAGGTGTGGGGCGGCGTTAAGCAGAAAGCGCGGGGCGGTGTTCATCCGCAGGTGTGGAGCGGCGTTCAGCCAGAGTCGCTGGGCGAGTGTCAGGTCGAGGAGCACGAAACGAGATGGACCTTTTCCAGAACCCTTTCTTTATCCTGGGAGTCGGCCCCCGATCCACGAGAAGCGAGATCATGGACGCGGCTGAGGCGGCGGGGCTCTCCGGAGACCCCGATGCCGTAGCTGACGCGGCATCGGCGCTCGCGAGCCCCCGCAAGCGCCTGAACGCCGAGGTGTTCTTCCTGCCCGGGATGAGGAAGGACGCGGCCGACAGGTTGCTTGCCGCCTTCAAGGGGCCGGTGAGGATGATGCAGCCCTGCCGGCAGATGAGCGACTGTGCCGCCGTTAACCTCACGGCGGCGGCGCTGGCTCGGCTGACGGCTGACGGCGCGAGCCGCGTCGCCTACGGGATAAGCCTCCTGTCCCGGGCCTTCGAGCTGGTCAAGGCCCCCGAGCTCATGGGGCTCATCAACGGGGACAGGAAGGTCGCCGGGCTCCCCGCCGTGCCGTCGGTCGCGGACGTTGAGGAGGAGTTGGACAAGTTGAGGCTCCATTGCCGCACGGTGGTCCGTGGCGCCCTGGACAAGCTCGTGTCCCGGGAACTGGTGAAAGCGGCCGCAGAGGCGGCGCGGACCGAAACGGACGACGGCAAGCGTCCGCCTCCGGTGCTCGTAAGGGACATGATGGAGATCTATGATCTGGAGAGCAGGCCCTTCTTCGAGAAGGAGGAGAAGACCGTCAAGGCGCTCTGCGCGGCCCTCAAGGCGGCGGGGACAGACCGCAGGCAGAGCTGGAAGGCCCTCGCGGTCGCGGACGATCTCGAGAAGGTGCTGGCTAACTGGCAGTCCGTGGCGGCGCCGCTTCTCACGATCGGGCGGAGCACCGGGGTAACGCACCGTCCGAGCTTTCTCGTGGCGCGGGAAGTGCGGGAGGTCTCGGTAGGGATCCACAACGGCGGCGGGGATCCCGCCGTGACCAAGAGGGTCACGGCCATTCTGGCCAAGGCCTTCGCGGAAGTGTCCGAGGTGAAGGAGGCCGCTGACATGGATGCAGTGGCGCTGGGAGGTCTGCGTTAGGGCTTACGGTATCGGGGATGGAGACTGGAGCGGCACATGCGGACGGTGTGAGGGCGAATGCGATCGATTGGCTGAACATGTCCTTTCTGTGGGCTATGTGGAAGCGGATTTTGAGACTGATGCGGAGATGGAGAGAGATGCGGATATTGCGATGGATGCGGATACGGATATTGCGATGGATGCGGATACGGATATTGAGATGGATGCGGAT
>JAISFS010000312.1 GCA_031263485.1 Deltaproteobacteria bacterium
GGGCTGTCATGTCCCTTTAACTGGTACGTTTTACTGACCCTTCAGCTTCCCTGTGGCCAGCGACCAGGGGGCGTTGCCTGACCCATGTTGCCGTTCCGACTTATTACGGTTCCGTCATATTATAGTCCTAATTTAGCCGTGGGTGCCATAATTCCGCACCTGACACTAACAGAAGGCTTGCCATCGCTGACGTGACGAGACCACAGCGTTGCGAGGAAATTCGACAGGGGGAGTTTGCCAAACTGTTGCAGTCATTTGGGCTAATGACTTCTAATGCGGGGCTCGCGGGTTCGGTTCTCTGAAAATGCCGGACGAGAACGAAAGGCAGATGCCCTGAGAGATATTAAACAGGAAAGTCACTTTGAAAGGGGAAACGTGACAAAAAGATTTTCCTATAGAGGAGGTGGCAGGGAGACGCGCCCTGGCCCTGGAGACTGGACGGTAGCCTCGAATAGCAACAAGAGGATGTCGTCAAGCAATAGGTATGCAAAGAATCCGGAAAATTCCGAATTAGAGCCTCAGGTTGTAAGGCTCGCGGTGCGAATAACGAAAGATCTAAAACCGAAGACGCGTAAGTCAGACATTCCGATAGCTAAAGCGGATTTGCCGATTGGTGGCGAGGGCTCGAGGCGAGACGACAAGGGAAAGCTGACCGTCAAGTTAGACGATGCCATAGACAGCAAGCAAATTCAAAATGAAATTTGCCAAAAGGTTTGTTCCGGTCAGGCTGGCAATCCTAAGAGTGTAGTCGTGAGAAACCCTGGCGCTATTGCGGCTGGGCTGAAAAACTCCTCACTTGCAGGCTCCGGCTCGCCAAAGGTTGTCAATATATGGCTCAAACAGGACTTGCCAATAGGCAAATTATTCGAGCACGCGAAGCTTGGTACTTTGCCGAAGGACTTCGACCAATGGGACAGAACTAACGGATATGGCTGGTCGATTGCCCATGAATCAGCTAAGTGTTGCACTCTTCCTCATGGATTCGATCGTTGGGAGTTGACAGACAATGACGGTCGAACTGTTGCGGAGATAGCGCTCGGGAAGGGCCCCCTCCCCATGAATTTTGAACTCTGGGAGCTTCCGTCCAAGGATGGGCAGACTCTCGCCCACTTGGCGGCCCGCATTCCTGGCCGTCTCCCCGGCAACTTTACTCGTTGGAAACTGGCTGTCAGCAACGGCTGGACTGTTGCTCACGAAGCCGCGAAAGCAGGAACCCTTCCCGATACCTTTAAAGAGTTGGAGCTAACGAACGACTTTGGTCGTACTGTAGGGTCATTTCTTTTTAAGGCAAAAGGAACCGATTCAAAAGCAATGGCCCAACCGGATCAGAATTCCGCTCCATCCGACAAACCCGGGCGTGCCGAGCTGGGGCTGGGAGAAATGATTCGTGAATGCTATATCACTCAAGCCCTGGCCGGTAAGCTCACCGCAGATTTTCTTTACTGGCATCTCGCTGACGATACTGGCCGAACCATCGCACACATAGTTGCGAAAGCCGGTACTCTTCCTGCGGGTTTCGAGCTCTGGGAGTTGACCAGCCGGGGGGGGTGGTCGGTCGCCCACGAGGGTGCCAGACACAACAAGCTTCCTGAATGCTTCAACCGTTGGGATATACTGGACGCCAAACTCCGTTCCGTTGCCGAAATCACGCTCGAGAGAGGTCACCTTCCGCCTAGTTTCAACCGTTGGATGATTCCCGCTTCGCCCGGTTGCGCTTGTGGACCTGGCAGGACGATTGCTCATCTCGCGGCGAGGTTTAACCGTCTCCCGGACGATTTTCAGGACTATGGGCTGACAGGAGAGGGTAGCTGGACGGTGGCCCAGGAGGCCGAGAGGAGCGGTACGTTGCCAAAAGGCTTCGATCGCTGGGATTTAATCGGGAAAGATGGGCATTGCCACGGTCGGAATGATGGGGAGTTTGACTGTCTCGCATAAGACGCGTGGCCGGGACGAATGTCCTGGGTGATGGTGGAGCCAGTTTCCACGATTTGCCATCATTTTACGCGATTGGCTATCATTTTCAGCGATTTAGCCATCATCCACCATCCATCATTATGAAGAGATGGATTGGCGGCGGCCTTGAAATGAGGGCTGGGCAGTCAATGATAAAGGGTTCGTTTTCCTCATTTCCTCGGTTTCCCGAAGCCGGAAGATGGGGAACGCGGCCAGTACCGGGTATCCGTGCCGCCATATTACGGTTCAGTCAAAGCTATGACACGGCAGCGGTCGCATGCGGAATGCCCGGAATGTCCTGAATGCCCGGTATGAACGCGTCGATATCGTGCCATCCGCAGGCTAAGGGTCGAATTCATGCGCATGGTCCAGCGACTCCGAGGCCTTTTCAAGGATTTCGCAGTTTTTCATCGTCAATTGGAGCATCTCCGAGAACATGCCTTCGCGACCGAATCTGGTCACGAAATTATGGACGATATCCAGAGCCGACGCTCTGACGCCTGAGACCGTATCCCTGATCAGTTCGGCGAGCTGGCCGCAGGTCAGGGAAAGATCGCTGGCGAACCGCCTGTAGGCATCGTCGTCAAGCTCGTGAAGATAGAAGATGTCGCCGATCGACATGGCGAAGGAGTCATTGAGCGGGTATATGCCTGTGCAGACGAGATCGTAAAACGGCGCCAGCCGCAGGCCGGTGCCGCTACGATCCGGCTCCGGGCGGTAATCATACAGGAGTGAGAAATTTTTGGCATGCGCATCGTGGTTCGCGATGATCACGTTGAATACTGCAACGCTGGCGAGATCGTCGGTCGCCGAACGCGGCAGGCCGTTACTGGCGAGCAAGGAGACACACTCACGGAAACCTGGACCTCCCTGCACCTCGTATTTGAAATCATGATGCACCCCGAGAGCCTGGCAGAAGTCCTCCTGATGAAGGCGGGTGACCGTGCCGTCCGCAACCGTCCTGTCGTACCTTTCCGTGATGAAGACCCCAGTCCCTCCAATATCCACGATATCTGACATTGCAGCCGGAAGGCCGATGGACCTTGCCAGTTCCATGCAGAATGCCTCGTTGTACGGAAGGTCGCGGAAAGCCCTGTGCGGCGGCTTGATGACGTGGGTTGTAGCCGCTAGGGATTCATCCGCCGGGACCAGGAACCTCCCTTTCTCGTATCTGACCGGTAGCTTGTTCTGAGCGCCGGCCAGAGAAATTTTGGCTTCGACGGCTATGATCAGATCGATCTGCTTTTCGGGAGGTAAGGTCAGCTCGGCGACTAGTCTGTCTGTGACATCCCTGTACTCGTTGCTGCATTCAGGGATATCCATGCCTTCTTTGACTATCACGAGCGCACCGGCCGATTCAATGCCGTACTCGGCAAGGAACGCGAACAGGTTACCTGGCGTGATTCTGTGCTTGGCACGCAGATATTCCAGAAGGAATGAATTCTCAGGCATATAGTTCCCGAAGAAATTTTTGGTAATCTCCGTGTCGAACCGCTGTCCTGAAACTGGCAGGGAAAGCGATATGCCAGGCCTGCCGCAGGATATCCATTGCGGATCGTAACTGAAATTCAGTTCGCCTGACATGGGCGGACGATGAAGGCGACCGACGGTTTTGCCTCCCCAGATAACAATGAGATTTTCCATGAATGCCTTTGGAGTCCGCGATAACGCCATCAGATTTCCCCGCATCGACCCCGGCCTACACCGGAGGTAAGAATTGGTCGCGTTCAGCAGAGTGACAGTCCTCTGCGTGAAGGCTCGGCGAGTCCGGCTGACATTACGGTCATTCTATCCTAGAAGGGGAGTTTTTCCTAATATGGCTGGACTGGAGATCAAGTCGGTGGGGAGTCCCTCGGATCATGTCGGTGGGGAGTCCCGCGGATCAAGTCTGGGGGAGTCCCGCGGATCAAGTCTGGGGGAGTCCCGCGGATCAAGTCTGGGGGAGTCCCGCGGATCAAGTCTGGGGGAGTCCTGCGGATCAATGCGGAGGGGAGTCCTGCGGATCAAGTCTGGGGGAGTCCTGCGGATCAATGCGGAGGGGAGTCCTGTGGGATGCCTCAAAAGGTGTATCTCACGTGGCTTTTCAACGGCACGGTGCTCGCTCTGCGGTTTCGGCTTGGTCGAGAGGGTGTCAGCTGGGCCAGGCATGACGGGGCGAAGGTCAAGCCCGTGTCCGCAAGCGGCGCACGGGACGCCTCGCGGGACTTTTTCGCGGCCATGTCGGGGAAGTTGACGACGGGCTTGAGATGAACCGTCAGATGGGGGTGCCAGTAGTCCGCAGGGACCATGCTGCCCTTCACGAGAGGCTTCTATGCCCCTGCCCGGACTGGACACTGTCGGTTATTCATTGTCCTGAAACGTTTTCTCGTGCGTCATTGCCTTGCGAACCAGTCATGTTGCCGCCCACGTTTGACGTTTCATCCGTTGATGTTTCGGTAATCGACATGCGGGAGGGGAAGTCGCGTGGACCCGATATTCGTCAGCGTCAACGGGGGGGTACGGGTCTGGCGTTGCCGAGGGCTCCGGTGCGGAAACGGGTTCCGAGGCATCTCCGTCGGGAACTGCCGGGCCTTCCGGAAGCCGCCGTCCGGTCGAGCCCCTGAACATCACGAGCGGTCGGGTGTTCTCTCTGATAAGCTCCTCAACGCACTGGCGAACAGCGCTCCGGATGCCGGAAGTCGCCCGCCACCCCAGTCACAGACAATAGGCGCACTTCATCCGTATCCAGGGCACGGGATCCCCTGGTTACCCTGGGGCTCCCTTGGTTCCACTTGCCCCTCCTCTGCCTTCAAGCAGATCTGAAGGAGGATCAAGCCTTGCCGGCCCGAGTCGGCCACGATACTTCGGCTCTTTGCGGCGCCCTCCGCCGTCTTTGGGTACCCGGCAGTCATTCGCCATCCCCGTCCGCCACGCTCCGGGCCCCGTTTTTCCGTGGCCCTGTCCGTGGTCCTGTTCAAGGGTTTTCAAGATCCCGCCGAGAGGAATCAGGGCCCTGCGCAGATGTACCCGACCGTGAGCAGACGAAGAGAAAGCCCGCCAGATCGGCATCGGGTTTCTACATAAGTCAGCCCGTTGGCCTCAGCTTGGAAGCCAGGTGGAGGCACGGTCATCCAGGAAGGGCCCGTTCGCTGGGTATGAAATTCTGGACGCGTCAGCCTCAAGTCGTCTGCGGGGAGCCGGTACCGCTCCCGGAATGGGCCATCGCCGAGGATTTTATCGGTAATGGTCCCGGACAAGACCAAGGCTGCGGTCACTAACGGACGCGTCAGCATCCGTATGCGCGATGTCATCTTCGAGCTTGTGGGCTCGATGACCATGAACGGGCTACATCCATGGCGGCATTGCCGCTTTATTCCCGTTTCCCGTCTGTAGACCTTTTGGATTTGGCATGGTCTACCGGCGCCCTGGAACGTCCCCGGGCTCAGGGGTACGGCGAGGTCGCGGCAACGGACCGCGCGGCTTGCGGAACGGCGGTGTCGCGCGGGCAGGCAACGGGCTCATGGACCCCGCGGTTTCCCGGAAGACCATCTCAGGTAATTCCTCATCCAACGGTCTTAAGCGGGCCCGGTTTAGGACGTCATCAGAGGCAGCAGGAGTCTGATCGCCCGAAGGCAGGATCCGATGTACGATGGAAACGGCCCGCAACGGTGTCGGGTGCGGGATGCCCAAGGAATCTGCGGGGACGGCTCGAGAGGGAAGGGGGGCGGCCCCTGGCGGGACCGTCTCGCGGGGCGGGAGAGTGAGAACCGCCCCCGGAAAGTTGCGGCCCTGTAACGTGCCGATGCGATGGCCCGGCGATGATTGCGACGTTCACCGGGAACATTCCCGATATCCCGCGATCTTATCGGTTTCAGCCTTAATTCCTGTCGGTTAGGCTTTTTGCTTGCGGGGCGAGTTCGGGCATGAGGATCCGAGCTACCGGATGCAGGATCTCTTATGGGTACCTTGCGCCGGTTTCCCGGCCCTCCCCATCGATGGGGGTGCGGGAGCCCTGCTGTACGGGGCGCAAGCAGTATCCAGCATGCGGCAATGCGGCGCGTTCAGCCTGCGATCATTTTTTCTTGGCGCCGCCCTTCGCGGCGGCCTTGCCCTTGGACTTGCCTTTGGCGGAAGCCTTGGCCTTTCCCGAAGCCTTGGCCTTCGTCGAGGCCGCGGCGGTCTTTGGCGGGATCTTGATGGCCTGGCCTGGCTGGATGCGCCTGACGTCGGCTATGCCGTTGTAGGCGGCCAGATCGGTCGCAGACACCCCGTATCGCTTGGCCACGTCTACCAGGGTATCGCCGGAGGCGACCTTGTGGGACTGGGCGGCCTTCGCGGAGACGGTCCTGCTCTTTCCGCCGGCGGTCCGGGATGCCGAGGCCTTTTTGGCGGCGGTGTTCCTGGTCCCGCGGTAGGCGGCGGCGCCGGTGTGGCGGCGGGCCGCCGAGTCGCTCATGGCCAGCGCGGTGCTGTGCCTGGACGCCTGGACCCATTCGCTCTTGAGCCTTTCGGAGACGGCGGTGACGCCCTTGTTGTCGATGACGCGCCTGGCCGCCACGAAGTGGTCGCCACGTCCCTTGGCGTTCAGGTCGGACTCCTGGATGCGCTTGCCGGTGGAGGGGCTATGGATGTACTTGTCGTCCCCGGTGTAGATGCCGACGTGGGAGTAGCCGTAGTTGAAGAACACCAGGTCCCCCGGCCGGAGCTCGGCGCGGGAGATGGGCGTTCCCACGGCCATCATATCGCGGGAGGAGCGGGGGAGATCAACCCCGTACTGCTTGTATACCCAACCCACGAAGCCCGAGCAGTCGAAGCCCGTCTCGGGGGAGTTGCCGCCGTACCGGTAGGGGTTGCCCACCTGGGAGAAGGCGGTCCTCATTATGCTGTGGACGCGGCTCTGGGCGGCGTCGGTACGCATCACGTCCGGCGGGATCCTGCGTACGGCGGCGGTGCGGGTGCTCTGGCACCCGGCGAGAAGGGGGGCTGAGATCAGGAAGGCCAGGAAAATCGTTAAGAGGCGGGGGGAGAGAGGCGACTGGAACGAGCGGGGAACGGGCATCGTTTCTCCTGATTTAGTCCCCCGCGTCCCCTCCCGAGCCCGGCATGCGGGCCCCGGAGTCCCAGCCGCGCCGCGCGGCGGGGAAGAACGGGGGGCGTTATTTTGGGATAACTGATGGGCGTCTCGTGCAACCTGGTGCAGCTGTCGTCTGAATTCTTGTGCCCAAAAGCCGTTATGTGCGCCCTTTGCCGTCGGGGCGGGGCGCGGGGCCTCTGCGGGCGCGGGGCATGTCGGCCCCGTCCGCGAGAGGCAGCGGGTAACTCTGGATTAGGTGGAGCGACTGGGCGGGCCGACCCTGCCGCGAGCGGCGGCAGGGAAAGGCGACGTGCGGGGGAATGAGGCGGGTTCGAAAAAAAAAAGCCCCCTGCCGCGTCCGCGATCCCCGTCGGTTCGGGGGATCCGGTCCGCAACCTTGCCCGGACGCGCGTGGGGCGGGCCCGGGTAGCCTTGATGTAAGCCCGCGTCAAGGGGCATGAAAAAAACGTTGCCGCCTGGCGGTCAGGCGCGGGCGGGCAGGCCCGGCTGGCCGGGAGGCGGGTCTCTATCCAAGGCTGATGAGCATTTTGAGGTGTTGTTCCACCAGGGAGTATTTTACAGCGCTTTTCAGATAAGTCAAGCGAAAGTGGATTATTATTTGAAACCTGCGGCCGGGGCGGGGTTCAGGGCCGAACGGCCGCGGCATGCAACGCTTTCAGAGTCGGGTCGATCGTTTCGTCATGCGGCTCGGTGTCCAGGTCACGATGCGGCTCCGTGTCCTGAACACGGGGAGCATCCGGTTCAGCTTGTCACGTTATTGTTGGAAACTCCCTTCAACGGGTCGCCCGTTCGCCTTGCGCCGTCCGGTACGGGCGTGTACTTAAGCCTGTTCGCCTTGCGATGTCCACCGAGGGCCGCGTTCCTGAAGCCTGTTCCCGTCCGCTCTCGTTGCCCCGGGCATCGGGTATGTAGCGCACGACAGCGCGATCGAGACATAGGCGAGGGAGAGCCGCAGGCGTGAACATGCGGACTGCCGCATCACGCCTCCGGTAGCGTTGCCCGCGAAAACGAGTCGCAAGGGGTTCCGGTACGGGATTTGCGGCCCGATTCGCCTGCCGAGGTCCGAGGTAGAATACGCCGCGCGACATGCTGTGCCGTCAGCGAACCTGGCAGGGCAGGTTCGGCACCGACGGCCAGTCAGCGAAATTATAGCCTTTTTCGGCAGACGTTTCCGTTTATCAGGCGGGATACCGTCTTTCATCAGCGCGTCCGATGCCCTAAAAAATGTATCGAGTTGTGTTTCTGCGTATGGGAGATGTCGTCTATTCGCCAAAATTCTTGGAAAACATCGCTCGCGAGCCGGTCACACAACCGTTGGATTTGCGGCAGATCGGGCCAGGGCTAACGCTCACGGCGACGGTCGCTGTACATCAGGCATATTTTCACACGACGAGTGGTGGACGATCATCTGCGGGGGCAGTCGAAGCAGGCGATTCGGGATAGGATTCGGGATAAGTTTCGGGAGAAGATTCGGGAGAAGATGTGGCGAGAAAATGTGCGGAGTTATGCCTTGATTCCACTGTAAAAACCCCCTCCCTCACCTCCTGGCAGTCATTTGAGGGCCGAGTATCCGGGTAAAGGGTGCGCAGATGTGCGGTGGTTTAAGGCTTTAGCGCCAGGATGCCAATGCGATGTCCCCATGAAGTTCCGCGTCCCTGTCGAGGTGGAGGGTTTTTGCAGTGGAATCATGCCTTGGCGTATCATGGAAGCCGTATAAACGCCATTACCATTGAAAGATACCGCAAGAGGACCGGTAAAATCCGCCGCGCATGATTGCTGTTCACTACATGCGGTGCGCCAGGCCTTGCAAGTTAGCTGGCATGTCTTCCTTATCGCGGTTTCTGGCTTCTGCAGAACGCGCTTCCGCATGACGCTGAAAGCATCGATTAACGGAGGAAAAGAGTTTCGATTTTCACTTCCGTTGAGCATTTGAAAAGGATTTAAATAAAATTTGGCTTCCACTGCTTGTCCGTGAACGCCATTTTGCCCGGTTAACCCGTTTTGGGCCTGTGTGGCCACATCGGGCTTGCTACGCGAATCCGGTGTTAGGATAGCGACCGTGGTTGTACATGGCCTCTTGGCATTCCTGGCCACCGTCTTTTGGGCGTCCGGCTCCGTCCAGGCTTCCCGTCTTCCAGGCGTTCCTTGCCTACTTTGACCTACGGGGCTCCTGGCTTTCCGAGCCTCCTTGCCTGTCTTGCCTTTCGGGGTTCCCGGCCTTCCGAGCCTCCCGGCCTTCCGAGCCTTCCAGCCTTCCGAGCCTCCTTGCCTTCCGACCCTCCGGGTCTTTCTGGCCTTCCGAGCCTCCAGGTCTTTCTGGCCTTCCGGCCGTTCCGTCCCTCCGGATCTTCTCATAACGCGCAAAAGCGCGAAGTGTCCGTCTTGCCCGCTAAAGCAGACTGCCGATGCGCCATTGCCCGCATCGGCTTTCGGGGCCGCGGCGCGATGCGGAGGAGGCGCAAAGGCCCCGTGGTCCCGGTCAAGCGGATGCGAGATCCGGGTGCTTCCTCATCAGCCAGGAGCGGACCACCCCGTCCGCCTCGCCGCTGGTGGAGGCCTTCAAGGCCTCGGCGGCGAGCCGTTTCAGGTCGGCCAGGAAGGACATCCGGATAAGCCGCTTGATCCTGGGGATGTCGAAGTAGGGCATGCTCAACATCCGGGCCCCCATGCCGACCAGGAGGGCCGAGGAGAGGGGGTCGGCCGCCATGCCGCCGCACACGGAGACGGGCGTGCCGGTCTTGCGGCCGATGTCCAGGACGGCCTGGATCATGCGGAGGATGGAGGGATGGAGCGGCTGGTAGAGCTCGGCCACCTCGGGGTTCGTGCGGTCCAGGGCGATGCTGTACTGGATGAGGTCGTTGGTGCCTATGGAGAAGAAGTCGCAGCGGGCGGCGAGCTCGCGGGCCAGGAATACCGCCGCGGGCACCTCCACCATGATGCCCACGGGGATGACCTCCGCCACCTCGCGGCCCTCCGCCCGGAGCTCGCGCTCGACCTCTCCCAGCATGCTTCTCGCGGAATCGACCTCCTCCAGGGTGGAGACCATGGGGATCATGATCCGGAGGTTCCCGAAGACCGATGCGCGCAGGATGGCGCGGAGCTGGGTGCGGAAGACGTCGGGGTGCTTGAGGCAGAACCTGATGGCGCGGAGCCCCAGGGCCTGGTTCTCGGAGGAGAAGGCCCCTTCCAGCGAGCGAGGGATCTTGTCGGCGCCCAGATCCAGGGTGCGTATCGTCACGGGGCGCGGGTTGGCCGCCTCAGCCACCCGCCTGTAGCTCCCGAAGAGCTGCTCCTCGCCGGGCAGGGTGCGGCTGGAAAGGTACGCCATCTCGGTGCGGTAGAGGCCTACCCCGTCGCCGCCGTAGCTCATGATGGCCGGGATCTCGTCCACCAGCTGGAGGTTCCCGCAGACCTCGACCTCGGCCCCGTCCAGGGTGCGGGCGGGGATGTGCGCCATGCGCACTATCTCCCTGTTCCGGGCCGCTATCGAGGCGGAGCGGATCTCGTAGAAGCCGACCGCGTCCCGGTCGGGGTCGAGGATCACGTGGCCCTCCGCCGCGTCCACGACGATGCGTGCGCCCGACCTGGTCCGGCCCACGATGTCCTGGATGCCCATGACGGCCGGGATCTCCAGCGCCTGGGCGAGCAGCGCCGTGTGCGAGGTGGCGCTCCCGTTTTCGGTTACGATGGCCGCTAGCTTCTGGCGCGAGAGCGCGGTGAGTTCGGCCGGCGTCAGGTTCCTGACCACGACCACCGTGCTCGCGGGGAGTCCCGCTTTGGGGAAGCGCTCGCGGCCCGAGAGCTGGCCTATGAGCGCGTCCAGGATCTCGTCCACCTCGTCCGCGCGGTTGTTCACGTAGGGGGCGGAGGGGTCCAGGCGGGCGAAGACGTAGGAGCGGTAGCGGGCGAAGGCGTCCGCGGCGGCGGCCTCGGCGTTGAGCCTTCCGTCTATGATGTAGTCGAGGGTTCTCTTGAGGAGCCCCGGATCCTTCAGGACCATCAGGTAGATGTTGAAGATCTCGCGGTCGGCAGGGTCCACCTCGGGGGGCAGGTCGTCCAGGGCGGTCCGGAAGTCGGCCTCCAGGCGCGCCTTGGCCTCGATAAACCGCTGCGCCTCCGCGTCCGCGGCCTGCCGGTCGGGGAGCACCCGCCGCTCGCACTTGAGCACCTCCGGCACGTAGGCCTCCCCGAGGACCACGGCCGTGCCGATGCCAATGCCGCGGAATACGGTCTCTGGGGGCACGAAGGGCGGGGGCAGGAGCATCGGCTCACTCGTCCTCGCCGAAGCGCCCGAGGATGAGATCGCCCGCGACCTCGAGCGCCCGCTCCGCCTCCGGGCCCCTGGCGTACAGGGTGAGCTTCGTGTCGCAGGGGCAGCACAGGCTGATGAGATCAAGGATGCTTCTCGCGTCCGCGCGGAGATCGGCCTTCTCGACGTATATCTCGCAGTCGTAGGGCTCGATGGCCTGGGCGAGCCTGGCCGCGGCCCGGGAGTGGAGCCCGAGGCGGTTGCGGACCATGGTCTCCTTCGATCTGTAGGGCTCGCCGCCATCGGAGGCCGCGATATCTGCGGCCTGCATGGGGCCTGCGGCCTCACGGGGGTCGATGGGGCCCTGGGCGCCCTGAATGGCGGGGGAGGAAGTCCAGGCTGGCCCGGGTGTCGAGGCGTCGGCCCTGGCGGACGCCGAAACTGCCCCGACGTCATCGTACTTGCGTCCGCCGACGGCTCTCGCGGGCCTGGGTGTCGGGGACCCGTCCCCTTCGGACGACGAGACGGCCTTGCCCCTCTTGGGTTTCCGGCCGCCTGCGGCCCTGGCGGTCTTGGCGGGGCTGTTCCCTGCGGCGATCGTCGCGTTCGTTTCGGTTTCTACTGGGGACGCGTTCGGTATCCCGTTCGCAGACGCCATAAGGCCTCCGTTGCGATCGGCATGGCGCCGGTCGTCTGTGGCTTCAGATTGTCGGGCCTGGGCTTGACAGCCCGGCGGGGAGCGGGACGGTGTCCAGTGGAGCCGAGTGCGCCCGAGGTCTGCGTCCCCGGGCAGGTTTCGGCTTCGTGTCGCGCGGGCATGGGTTTTGAGAGGGTCTCGCGACCGAGGCATGATGTTTTAGAACTCCCCTTCGGGGGGAGCCCGCTCCCCTTCTGGGGGTTCGGCCCCTTAGGGGAGCCCGCTCCCCTTCTGGGAGTCCGGCCCCTTAGGGGATTCCGCCCCTCTTCGGGGATTCCGTTCCCTTCTGGGAGTCCGGCCCCTTAGGGGAGTCCGCTCCCTTAAGGGATTCCGCCCCCCTTCGGGGAGTCCGATCCGCTCCCGCTGAACAAGACCAGGGCCTTGCGGAGGGGAGGCGGGACAATCGAGGGTGACTGCCCGCTTAACCTCGTCCTTCCTTGGGCGATGTCAGAAGAGGCCTGTGGTTGGGCCCTGGAGAAGGCAACCTCCCTGGCGGCAGTTTCCGGGCTCGCGCTTTCGGGCGTCCGGTTTCACGGGGTCCCTTGAGAGGCAACATGCCTATCCGGGACGATGCGGGCGACCCGGCGGCGGGGGGCCATTCTAAGGCCCGGAATGAGAAATGTAAAGGTCCTGGCAGGTTGGGCCGGTCGGCTTATGGCGCTTGAGGCCCTACAAGGCCGGATGGGTTCCTGGCGGTCGGTGTGGCCAGGGGCAGGCGCTTTCCGAGGGGGGCGGTGTCCGCCGGAGGACCCAGGGGGCGGGGGCTCCGGCGACCGTCCGGCAAGTAAGGGTGGTCTTGCCGTGGCTGGCCCGGAACGGCTCTTGCCGCCGGGCGGGAAATCCGTATTCGTGAACGGTAGCGCGACCGGGGCCCTTAAGGGTTAAGGTCGGTCCTGCGAGGACAGGGGCCCCGCAATCCGGTGGAGCCCGGCTTCGGCCTCTGCGTGGCCTCGGTCGGGAATCGTCTGGATCCGGCAGACGCGTCAGCCCCGATGCACCGACGAAAAACCCGGTTCGGAGGCCGTTTTGTCCGGAAGGCAGTCCGACTCGAACGCCGCCCGGGTCGGTAAGGCCCGGCGACCCCCCGCCTGGAGAAGCTTCCGGAGGGGCCGGACAGTCTGCCGCTCCTCACGGCTGGCCGATGCAGGTACTCGGCATGGGCATTCTCGTTGCGGAGGATATTTCGTCCAGGTGCCAGCGATGGGGGCCGAGACTCGTCAGGAGTCAGAATAGGCGGCTTGGACGGGCGTCTTGAACCGAAATTACCAGATTCAGACGAAATTGTCAAAGTCGGAGAGGTAGTCCCCAAAAACATACCGTTGCTGGCAGGCCGACAGCCACTCCTTCCGATTGGAGCGGAAGGCGGGCCGAAGCCGCAAGGGGACGCGGCGGTGCCGACAGGCACCCTCTCCGTTTAGTGGGGGCTTGTTGCGCAGGACCCAGCCCTGAAGGAGTCGCATGCGCCTACCGCGCCGGACCCACTACGGACCGGGCGGATGGCCTACCCGGTACGGCGCGCAGGCAACGTATCGGAGTGGGCTGTGGCCATGCTGCCTCCCTTGCGGAAGGTTCTCCGCCAGGTGAGCCGAAGCCTGCGACCGAATCTTCGACCCCGGGACGGCACCCCGGCGGTCCTGGCCCGCCAGCTTTCCGGGCCCGCCGACCTTCCGGGCGCGTCAGTTTTTCGGGCAAGCCAGCTTTCCGGGCCCGCCGACCTTCCGAGAGCGTCAGCTTTCCGTGCCTGCTGAACTTCCGGGCACGCCGAGGAGGGGGCTGCTAAAGCCCAAGGCGTCCCATCAGGAAAAAGAAAAGGTAAAGCATCGCGAGCTCGAGGACGAACAGCGGGCCTTTGAGTCTCGGACGACCTTTGGAGAGGGCTCTTGAGGCCAGCGATGCAGTGACGAACACCCCCGCGAATAGCCATGTCTTGGGTTCGACGGCCGGGCTTCCCACGCTCGCCGACCGGGCTCCGTCCAAGACCAGGACCGTGAGGGCCCCGGAAAAAAACAGGATGAGCCAGTGGAGCCGCCTACGGAGAGTCAGGGTGGACGAGACGATAGTGTCGCCTATGGCGTCCTTGCCCCTCCCGTAGCCCCGGAAGAAGGCGAGGATCCTGGCGGGCGCGGCTAGAGCGGTGAACATCAGCGGCAGGACGAAGGCGGCCCCCCACCACCCCGAGCGCCAGACGATCGCGAAGGCGCACAATGAGGAGAACGGGAGCCAGGTGTTCCAGAACAGCTGATCCCCGAACGCGCCTGCTGTCGAGGCGAGCGAGGCCAGTATCTCCTCGCGGTCTTCACGGGTCCCGCCGCGCCCCTCGGCTGCCTCGCGCTCCAGGGCCAGGGACGCCCCCACCGCCAGTCCGCAGGTGACGGGATTGGTGTTGAAAGGTTTCAGGAGCCTGGACACGGGGCTGTCGGCGGGGCATCCCAGCGCCTTCAGGGCAGGGAACTCCGTCCAGGCGCGGCCCAGGTTCTGCTGGCCGTCCCGGTTCCAGGATGCCTCCAGAAACAGGCTTCTGGCCGCCGCGGCGAGGAGGATCGAGCGGACGGGCTTTGGAGGGGCGGGCCTTTCCGCCTGCATGGGACGTCTTCCTTACGGCCGGGGCCGGACTGCGCGACATGTCGACCGTGCCCGACCGGTGCTGAGTGCCCCGGAAGAGATTGCGAAAAGGGACTGTTGCCAGTCCCGCCTTCAGGTGTGGTATCCGTTCTC
>JAISFS010000295.1 GCA_031263485.1 Deltaproteobacteria bacterium
GGTCAGTAAAACGTACCAGTTAAAGGGACATGACAGCCCATCCGCCCTGATAGGACCGCCGCCGCCCTTTCCGGCTCTTCATCATGAATCTCTCGCCGACTTATTACGGTGGCGTCATAATATGATTCCTAGTCTAGCAAATCTTGGCAGGTATCGCAAGAAGCCTAGACTAACTCCGTCTCAAATATTATTCAATGATTTCAAGCACTTACCTTGATGCAAACTCTGTTCCATTCAACCAGATGCATCCTCTGCAAACGGCAACCCCGCATTATCACGAACAGAGATATCCTGTTGCCTAGACAATCGTACCGATTCATATTCGGAATCATCTTTTCAACCAGCCTCGCATCTCCCTACGTGCTAGCACCGCAGAGTCGCTTGCGGCAAGCCAATTACTTCACGGACATGGATGGTCAGCGCGAGTGGCTGTCAGGGTGCCTTTCCAGAATATCGATAACTTAGGGCAGGATGCTCAAGCACGGCATCCGTCCCGGGTGACCATGGGCCTAGTTGTCCAGCTCCATTCACCCTCGTAACGATTAAATATCACCCATTTTTAAATATACAACAATGCTGTCGTAACCTGAAAAGCAAATATTCGAATAGACCTTACCAAATCGATGTCGAAAATTTGTATCCATTCACGGAGACTCGCCAGGCACCAATCAGGGAACGGGATGAGTCCGCTTTCAGACAAGGTCGGACATACGTTCAAATGATCGGGGATGTCAGGACAGGTTCTCGAGGTAGCCGGGACGATTGCCTTGAAGACCGGAACGGCCGCGCCGGATATCAGGATAGCTGCCCGTGGGAGGTCAGGCGTATCCCCCCGAGAACAGAAACCTTTTAACGCGGGGAGGACTGCCCGGACAGGCCGCCTCCCCGTGTAAATGGATGTCTCCCATAGCCTGTCGACCGTGGCGGAGCAAAGCGATGCCGACTTGCTTCACGTGCAGCCGTGACCCGCAACTTCCCGGTCCATGCCCGCCAGTCGGCCCACCGCCGACGAGCCATATAACCTCTCTCGTGGGCTCCGGGTCGCGGATCTTCCGAAAACGCTCACGCCCGGAATTTCCCGAGGCCGACACGCCTGAGTGCGTCACGCTCCGGGAAAGCCGACCGTCCCGGAACGTCAACATCGCCTCCACATCCGTCGGGGAACCGGAGCCATGGCGAAGCTTACGGAGACTCAGGCGGTAACCAACCGCGCCCCCGCCGCGCGGGCCTTCTTGAGGTCTTCCGGGAAAACCTCTTCCCGCACCTTGCGCTTGTGGGCCTCGTCGAACATGGGAGCGTGGAACCGGGAGTAGTCGTCGAACTGCAGGGTGTCGCAGACGGCTATCTGTTCCACGAAAGCCCCGTTCAATCGGCCCAGGAAGCCGGCGTGCAGACGGAAGAGGGCGTCGTAGCCCATGCCCGGCACAGCCTCGGCGGGAACGTTCATGGTATAGATGACGACCACTGCGGGCCCCTTCTTGAGCACCGAGGGGTTGGCCGGGTCGTAGTTGAGGTTCGAGAAGACGTAGCGCTCCAGGAAGGCTCTCATGCAGGCCGTCACGTCACCCAGGTAGATGGGGGAACCCATGACGATGCCCGCGGCGCCCCGCAACGAGTCCAGGAGCGGGGTCAGCCCGTCCTTCAGTGCGCAGACCCCGTCCATGTAGTGAGCCTTGCGCTTGCAGGCGAAGCAGCTCGCGCAGCCCTTGAAATCCAGATCGTAGAGCCGGCAGACGCTCGTCTCGGCCCCGGCCCCCTTGGCCCCTTCCAGCGCGGCCGCGACCGCCCTCTCCGTGTTCCAGCCCTTCCGCGGGCCGCCGTCCACGCCTATCACGCGTTTCTTCGTTCCCGTCATGGGTTCTCCCACTGAATTCGTCTGCGGGGGAACCTTGCCCCGCAGGAAAAACCGCGGCTCGGCCGCGGGCAAGCCGCCCCTTCCTGGCCAAAAGGGGCCAACGCCTCCGCCCGGGCATCCCGGCGCGAGTGTCTGTCACGCCTGCAACGGGCCTGGCGTAATCATCTGAGACGGGTCGACGGTCCGTCCGGCGGAGGTGAACATCATCTTCCGGGAAACCCCGGGGAAAAGCAAGCGTGAGGTTCCCGTCTCCCGTTTCCCGGGAAATCTCCGTTCAAGATCGTGAAGATGGAAAAAATCTCGAAGGCGCCGATGACGCGATCAAAGCGGGAAAGTTACAGAAGCGCCAGTGAGGCCGTTGCCGGAGCCGCAGGAATCCCGGCCTGGCGTCTCGGGCCCTCGTCAGGAAGGAGCGCCTGCAGTCGGCAAGGGGGAAAGGAATAGTGAAGGACCGGTGCGGCAGGCCGCATCGGGAAAGACTGACACCGCTTCGTGAATGACGGGGAGAGAGGGAGGACGCCCTATCCTGTGACCGGGACCTCCGTCATCAGCCCTTATCGGCCCTCTTCGGCGACGTTCTCGCCGGACGCTCCGTCGCCGGAGGCTCCAGAGGGTCCGGAGGGTCCGGCGTTGCCGGAAGCTCCGGCCTCATGGCCCCCGGCCAGGGGCAGGGTGAGGGTGAAGACCGTCTGCGAGCCGGGCACGGATCTTACCGAGATGTTGCCGGAGCCCTTCTTCAGGATGGCCCAGGAGGTCGCGAGCCCCAGGCCCGTGCCGTTGGCCTTGGTGGTGTAGAAGGGCTCGAAGATGTGCTTCACGTGCTCGGCGCTGATGCCGCGCCCGAAGTCGCGGATCGTGAGCCTGGCGCAACCTTCGGGGCTCTCGGCGCGGGCTATCTCCACCTCCACCCGGACCCCCCGGGCGGGGTCCGCCGCCTCGATGGCGTTCTGGAGGAGGTTCCAGACCACCTGGGTCAGCTGGCTCCGGTCGAACCAGACTGGCGGCACGTCCGCGCGGGAGAGTTCGATGGCCGCCTGGTCGCGTTTCCAGCCGCGCAGGATCTCGATCTGGCTCTCCACCAGTTCGTGGAGGTCCACGGGCTGGGGGTTCCCGGCGCTGGGCCGCGCGAAGGAGAGGAAGTCGTTCACGAGCAGGTTCAGCCGGTCCATCTCGCGGCCGATGATGCGCATGATCCGCTCACCGTCCTCGGGCCCCAGGCCCGGGCCCTCCAGCATCATGTGCCAGGCGCCCTTCATGGATGCCAGGGGCGTGCGGATCTCGTGGGCCAGGCCGGCGGCGAGCTCGCCTATGGCCGCCAGGTGCTCGCTCCGGCGGACCTCGGCCTCCATCTGGCTGATGGCGGTCAGGTCCTTGAAGACCAGAAGCCCTCCCCAGGGCTCGTTGTCCTCGTCCACCAGCGCGAGCATGTTCAGTTCCAGGATGAGCTCGGCGCGGTCGACGGGCCGGACGTGCGCGAACCGGAAGCCACCCGAGCCGTCCCGGGCGTGGGGGAGCTTCATGCTGATCTCGCCGTAGCCGTCCAGCTCGGGAAAGAAGAAGCGCCAGTGGCGGCCTATCACCTCACCCGCGGAGACGCGCAGGATCTCTCGGGCGGCCTGGTTGATGGAGAGCGCCCTGTTCTGCTTGTCCACGGTGATGATGCCGGAGTCTATCGAGTGGATGATGTTGTCGTTGAGCTCCGCGAGCCGGTCCAGGTTGCTCTGGCTGGAGACCAGGGCCTGGCTGGAGATGTCCAGCTGGCTGGAAAGCTGGCCGCCCAGGATGGCCACCATATAGGAGGCCCCGGTGTTCACCAGGATGTTCACGGCCAGCTCGGTGGAGTTGATGTGCTCCCCCAGGGGCGGCAGGCCCGGCAGGTAGCCGTAATAATGCATGTCCACGATGCCCGCCCAGGCGCCGGTCGCGAGCGTCGCCGCGATGAAGGAGACCTTCAGGCCCCCCAGGAAGGCGGAGTTGACCACCGTGATGATGTAGAGGATGACCAGCGAGCTCTCGCTCCCCCCGGTCACGACGATCAGGACCGAGGCTATGGAGATGTCCGAGAGCACCTGGATGGTAATCTGGCCGGGCGGGCCCATGAGCCGGGGCCAGACCAGGTAGTGGGTCACGGCGAGGGCGAAGATGGCGATGATGGCCAGCGCGGTCGCGTGCGCCGTGGGCCCCGCGAAGAGCGGGGCGCGGCCGTCCAGGTGCAGGAGCACTATGATCCCGGCCACGAAGATGCCGGTGCCCAGCCTGAACACGAAGAGCCACTTCTGGCGGCTCTTCTCGATTTTCCTGGGGAACCACTGCATAGTCCGCCTGCGCGGGCCCCGGCCCCGCGGCCTCAGCCGGCGGAACCATGCGGGGCCTCAAGGCCCGGGCGAGGCCGGAAGCGGGACGCCCGAGGGATTGCGCGGCAAGGCCTGGCCTTGCGGTCCGCGGTGCCGCGAAGCCGGGCACGGAATAGGCTGCCCGGGCAACTCCCGGCCTTCGGCCCTCCACGCCTTCGGGTGTCGGCCCTCAAAGACTTCGGACCTTCGCGCCTGAGGCATCGGGTCCAGGGAGCTTCTGGCCTGAGGCAGGCGTACTGGCCTCAGGCATTCGGGCCTGAGCCATCCGGAAAGATCGCCGGGGCATCCGTGAACGTAAGCCCGCGTCTTGACCGGCGGCAAGGCCGATCGGCGAAGGCGCGGATCCTAAAGCCTGCAAAATGAGGGCTTTGCGGACCCGCTTGGTCCGTATGCAACGGACGAGGACCTGAAGGCCGACCGACGTGCGGAAGAAGGCCCAAAAAGCCAGCCGACGTGCGGAAGAACGCCTGAGAGGCCTATCGGCAGACGCTGACCCCCGAAGGCCGCCGAAGGCGGCAAGAAACCGCGTCCGCAGGGCCCGGCCGGGCTTTCAGCCCATGCCCGCGCCCATGCCGAAGATGGGCAGGTACATGGCTATGATGAGGGTGCCGACCGTGCCGCCCAGGAAGACTATCATGAGCGGCTCGATCATGGTCATGACCGTCTCGACCGCGGCGTCCACCTCGTCGTCGAAGAAGTCGGCGATCTTCAGGAGCATGGCGTCCAGGGCACCGGCCTCCTCGCCGACGGCTATCATGGAGGTGACCATGTTGGGGAAGAC
>JAISFS010000323.1 GCA_031263485.1 Deltaproteobacteria bacterium
AGAATCTTCCTCTCATAAGCCTCAATCTCCTTGTTTCTTGTTTCCTTAAAATGGCTCGAGTGCCGTCCAGAAACGGAAGCTCCGCGCCCGGACAGGCTCCGATGACCGCCTGCCGTTCCGCCGCGAAATCGCGCGCGGAACGGTCGGAAAGGTCGGATTTCAGGGGGAGTGAAGGTCTGGTCAGCGCAAGTGGCCCGTGGGGCTCATAGTGGTCCGGCCCCCGAGGCCATAACGCCCTCGAATGCCGGCGGCAGAGGCGTACTCAATAGCTGTAGACGAGTCCCAGGTAGATCTCGCGTCCGGGCATCGGATAGCTCGCGGTGTCGAGATAAAGCTTGTCGAACAGGTTGTCGACAGATACCGTGAGGCTCAGATCGCCCTTGTCGGCGAAGGTCATGAGGGTCTTCGTGAGCGACAGGTCGAAAATCATCGAGCCGCCCTTCTCGTCGGGAGGTGTCTGGTTCGGGAAACTGTTGATTTTCGGCCTGCCATAGTACACCGCCTTGAACCTGGCCCTGAGCCCCGCCGACGCCGATCTGAAATCCAATCCGGCGGAAAAGACGTTCTCCGAAAGATCCGCCAGCTTGAAACCCTCTTCTGACTCGTATTTGATGAGCCGCGTCCAGCCCGCCCACGGTGTCAGATCGAAGTCTGCGCCCAGCGCCCTGCCCAGGTTGTAGCGGAGCTTGGCCTCGATGCCGGTTATCTTCACGTTGGCGACGTTCGTGTACTGGCGCTCGCCTGCGGGAGTCGTTATGGTGCCGAGGTAGTTCTTGAAGTCGGTGTCGAAGTAGGTGGCGGAGAACAGGAGCTCGCCGTAGTCCAGATCGAAGCCGGCGTCCCAGGTCAGCGATTCCTCGGGGACCAGGTCTATGTCCCCGATATACAGGGTGTTCGCCATGTAGAAGTTGCCGATCAGCTGCCGCGGGGAAGGCACCCTATACGCCTCGCCGACGTTCGCGCGGAGCTTGAGGTATTCGACCGGCGTGTAAGCCACTCCCAGGGAAGGAATGGTCTTCGTGTAGGACCTGGAGTCGTGCAGCCATTGCGGGTCCCGGTTGTTTATCCTGTCGATATCGATCGTGAACTTGTCGTAACGTACGGCGCCGGTGAAGACGAGGTTCCTCCTGTCCAGGAGGCTCACCTTCGCCAGCAGGAACGCGCCGATGTCGCCCATCCTGCTTTTCCCGGTGGAGAAGTTGGGGGAGGTGGAGTAGGTGTTGATACGCTGCTCCTGGGACATCTCGTTTGCGTACCAGTCGACTCCCGCCGTCAGGTGCAGGATCCCGCGATCCCAGCCTACCTGCCCCTGGGCGCCCTGGAACGTCATCCTGTTCATCGAGTTGTTGTGCCGATCGCTGTCGCCGTCCGCGAAGAAGGTCTCCCTCCACAGGCTATAGGAGCTCTTGCCGTAGTAGTACCTGACAAGCCAGCTGAGATCTCCCCGCTCGTTCCCGCCCTCGTAGGTCAGATCCCCGGAATGGAGCTTCTTGTCCTGCGAGTCGACGTACGGCCTGCCCTTGTAGGGCCCCGGAACCGTGGTCCCGGTGCCAAGCACGCCTCCTCCCGGCCTCAGGCCCTTGTCGTTGGAGTTCCCCTGGAAAAGGATCCCTATCCTGTTGCGCTCGTCGAAGTTGTAGCCGAGGTTCATGTAGAAGCCGTAGCGCCCGCCCAACCCGGAATATTTCAATACCTCACCGGCTCCGTTCCTGTAGTCACCGGCATTCATGTATGCCATCGCCGCCGCGACGTCCAGCTTCCCGCCGCGTCCCGAACCGGAGATGACGGCCTTGGTGGTATCGAACTCGCTGAACCCGACTTCCGCGCGCATGGACGGGGTCTCGCCGCCCCGCTTGGTTATGATGTTCACCACGCCGCCCATGCCGGCGGATCCGTACATCACCGATCCGGGCCCGTGTATGATCTCGATGTGGTCCACGGCGTCGATGCCCATGATCGAGAGCGAGTCGAGCCCGACCCGCCTGCCGTTCAGGAGCACCTGGACCCCGCTCAGGATGTCGTTCCCGAAGGTCGACGTCGAGAACCCCCTCATCGACAGTTCGTCGTTCCCGTAGTTCCTGGAGTACAGGTACGTAATCTGGATGCCGTGCTCCTCCATGATGTCAGTCAGGTCTTTCGCGCCGGACGAGCTTATCTCCTCCTCGGTGATGACCTCCACGTTCTGCGGGACGTCCCTTATCCTCTCGATAGTCCTGCTCGCGGTGACCACCAGCATGTCCAGGAATCCTTCGGTCGAAGGGTCCCACATCGACTGCGCCGCCGCCGGGGCGGGCATCGCCAACGCGGTCAGCGCGGCCGCGACGGCCGCAAGGTGTCTTCCGCTCATAACCTTCACCATAGACTTCAACAAAAACTTCAACATAAACCTCAATCTCCTTGATACCGAAAAGGGCGCGGGCACTGTCTGAAACGTGACCCCGCGCCAGTCGAGAGGCGGGCCGCTTTTCCGTCCCCGCAACCATATGCGGGGGTAACCTGAACCGGATTATGTCGCCGTAGGCCCGCAACCGGTTCTCCTCCCTATGCCGTAGGCCCGTTACCGGTTCTTTTACCTATGCCGTCCGTCCGGGACCGGCCCTCCTGCCGATGCAGTCCTGGCACAGGCGCCCCTATCGCCAGGGAGACGGCAGCCGGAACCTGGCTGTCGTTACGGCGGTCCGCATGTTGACTGAGGCAGGAACCGCCGCATGGGCGCCGCGCGGCCCCGTCCTGCAAGACTGGCCTTGCCGCCTGCGCATATTTCTGGGGAGGCGTGGGTCCCGTAAAGGCGGCCCCCCACAGCCCGCAACCGCAACGACCGGGGTCAGAGTCCCTGCCCCTCCGCCGCAATCATGCGGTATAATGGCGAACCCCATTCTTAAGCTATTTTTGCCCAAGCGTTTGCGCCAGGAGCGGCAGGCCTTGAACCTGACCCGGTCGGAACAGTGAAAGGCGCCGGGACATGAATTCCCGCCAGGGCTCCGGGATTCAGCCATCCCGGAGCCCGGAGCCGTGGACGCTCGCTCAGTAATTGTAGACGAGCCCCACATAGATCTCCCTTCCTGGCATCTCCACGCTCGCGGTATCGACGTAGAACTTGTCGAAAAGGTTGTCGACCGACACGGTGAGGCTCAGATCTCCCTTGTCGGCGAAGGTCATGACGGTCTTCGTGAGCGAGAAGTCGAAGATCATAGAACCGCCATTCTGATCCGGAGGAGCCTGGCTGGCGTAGTCGTCTACTTTCGGCCTGCCGTAATACACCGCCTTGACCCTCGCCCTCAGGCCGGCGGGCTCCGACCTGAAGTCCACCCCTGCCGAGAAGACGTTCTCCGATAGATCCGCCAGCTTGTAGCCCTCGTCGGTATCGAACTTCAACAGCCGCGTCCACCCCGCCCAGGGGGTCAGATCGAAGCCGGCGCGCAGCGCCCTCCCCAGGTTGTACCTGAGCTTGGCCTCGATGCCGGTGATCGTCACGTTGGCGACGTTCGTGTACTGGCGCTCGTTGGCGGGAGTGGTTATGGTGCCGAGATAGTTCTTGAAATCCGTGCTGAAGTAGGTGGCTGAGAACAGGAGCTCGTCGTAGTCCAGGTCGAGGCCGGCGTCCCAGGTCAGCGACTCCTCGGGGACCAGGTTCAAGTCCCCGAGAAACAGGGTGTTGCCCATGTAGAAGTTGCCGATGAGCTGCCGCGGGGAAGGCACCCTGTAGGCCTCGCCCACGTTCGCGCGAAGCTTGAGGAACTCGACGGGGGTGTAGGCGACCCCCAGGGAGGGGATGGTCTTCGTGTAGGACCTGGAGTTGCGGACCCATTGCGGGTTCCGGGCATTTATGCTGTCTATGTCTATCGTGAACTTGTCGTAGCGCACGGCCCCCGTGAAGACGAGATTCCTCATCTCGAGGAGGCTCACCTTGGCCAGGAGGAACGCGCCTATGTCGCCCATCTTGCTCTTGCCGGTGGTGAAGTTGGTCGAGGTCGAGTAAGGGTTCAGGCGCTGCTCCTGGGTCATCTCGTTCCCGTACCAGTCCACCCCCCCGGTCAGGTGGAGGATCCCGCGGTCCCAGCCGACCTGCCCCTGGGCGCCCTGGAACGTCATCCTGTTCATCGAGTTGTTGTGCCGGTCGCTCCCTCCGTCCGCGAAGAAGGTCTCCCTCCACAGGCTGTAGGAACTCTTGCCGTAGTAGTACCTGACAAGCCAGGTGAAATCTCCCCTTTCGCTCTCGCCCTCGTAGGTCAGATCTGCGGAATGGAGCTTCTTGTCCTGCGAATCGACGTACGGCCTGCCCTTGTAGGGCCCCGGAACGGTGGTACCGGTGCCAAAGACGCCTCCTCCCGGCCTCAGGCCCTTGTCGTTGGAGTTCCCCTGGAAAAGGATCCCGAGCCTGTTGCGCTCGTCGAAGTTGTAGCCGAGGTTCATGTAGAAGCCGTAGCGCCCGCCCAGGCTGGTATACCTTATTACTTCGCCGCCTCCGCTCTTGTAGTCCCCGGCCTTCATGTAGGCCATCGAGGCCGCGATGTCCAGCTTCCCGCCGCGCCCGGAACCGGAGATTACGGCCTTGGTGGTGTCGAACTCGCTGAACCCGACCTCCGCGCGCATGGACGGCGTCTCGGAGCCCCGCTTGGTGATGATGTTCACCACGCCGCCCATGCCGGCTGATCCGTACATCACCGATCCTGGCCCGTGGATGATCTCTATGTGGTCCACCGCGTCGATGCCCATGATCGAGAGCGAGTCGAGCCCGACCCGCCTGCCGTTCAGGAGCACCTGGATGCCGCTCATGATGTCGTTCCCGTGGGTCGACGTCACGAACCCCCTCATCGACAGCTCGTCGTTCCCGTAGTTCCTGGCGTACTGGTAGGTGATCTGGATGCCGTGCTCCTCCATGATGTCCGTCAGATCGCTCGCGCCCGAAGACCTTATCTCCTCCTCGGTGATGACCTCGACGTTCTGCGGTACATCCCTTATCCTTTCGAGCGTCCTGCTCGCCGTGACCACCAGCATGTCCAAAAAGCCCTCCGCCGAAAGTTCCCGCTGCGACTGCGCAGCGACCGGCGCGGGCATGGCCAACGCGGCCGCCGTCAGCGCTGCCGCCGCGACCGCAAGGTATCTGCCGCTCATAAACCTCAATCTCCTTGTAACCGGAAAGACGCGAGTGAATTCCTGAAACGGTACTCCGCATCGGGTCGGCGCGGACGCACGTCTACCCCCGTCCGCGAAACCGCAGGCGGGGGATATTGCCCTGTCAGGATGATGAATTTGTCCGTACGGGGACCCGCCCGCAGACGCGGAGACGCGTCCGCATCGCCTCAGGGTCAGGGTCAGGGTCAGGGTCAGGGTCAGGGTCAGGGTCAGGGTCAGGGCGCGATCGCGCACCGGAACCTGGCCGATATAATTTCCGTACGCATGGGCCTGAGCCAGACGCGAACGCCTGGCGGATCGGCCGCACGGGGCCCTTACCGCGGCATATGTACCTGGCGGTGGCTTGGGAATTTCGGGGGAGTGAGGGTCAGGGCGGAGCGGGCTTGACGGGGGACACCGGACGGCACGGGGTCGGACGATGCACGAAGCGAAGCGGAAGCGGGAGATCGGGAGCGACGGATTCGGAAGCTGAAGCGGAAGAACGGGCGAGGCGGTTCCCGGCGGAGATGCCGGGGATCGGACGCCTGAGGCCCGTCAGCCGCCTCCCGACCGAGGCCGCGGCGATCTCCGGAAGGCATGGGGAGGAGTGAGAGGGAGGAGGGGATCGGACGCTGGCCGATCGGGTCATGCGGCAAGACGGCGACGGGGATGACCGGCCATCGGCATCGCGTTCGGAGCTAACCTTTCGACGGCGAGAATCTCTGTCCGTCCGTAGCTAGAAAATAATGCTCACCTTCCTGAATCGTGCCCATGCCGCGGTCCCCGACAAGGAGAATCGCGGACGCCCGGCGGGGCTGAACAAAACATGACGCTTAAGAATACATTCAGGAGAATCCGGTGGGCCATCTGCAAGCTCATAAGCCCCCAACGTCCTATCCTAAGAGGGATACGAGGACAACGGGCTATCCTCGATAGGCTTTCTCTTGGGACGGCGAAAACTGCGGATTCGCGACAAAATGCCCTGAACGGGTGCGTCTTCGGGATTCTTCTCCGGAGGACGGATCAGGGCAAATCCCCATGTTTCGGCAGAGGACATGGCGTGTGGAGTGAAATGGCAACGTCGCTACCCCGGAAGTTGAGGCGCAATGGAAAACTAGGTGCCACAAATTAACTATCTTACTTCGAATGATAAGCCTCAGTCAACAGGAATTGCGACCGTTTCCGGCTCCTCTTCGACAACATCACCTCCAAGAGCTACCCCGGTTGACAAGGAAGCCATTGCCTTGATGTCGGCGCCCTATTTATGATGCGCTCGCAAAAAGTCTCAGCAAGGGCTCCAGGCCCAGGCTCTCGGGCCAGACGGCTCCGGGCTACGGCTAAGGCCTCAGCGGCTTCGAGTCACGGCTAAGGCAACAGAGGGTCATGTCAAAGGCTAACGCCAAAACAGCTCCAGGCCAGGGGCCTCGGGCCTCGCCGCACGTGAAAGGAGCTCCGGGCCACGGTTCACGCGAAGCGGCTCCGGATCACGGCACACTCGGAAGCGGTTCTGGATCACGGCTCACACGAAGCGGCCGATCTTTCCAGTTGTCAGTATGCCCTAGAATTCCAAGACAGAGAGCAAGAACTCTACTAAACCTGGATGACCACCAGCGGCATGTCTCAGCTTGGGTCCTGCAAGAGCCCAGACGGGATGCAGACGGTCGGAAGTTGAGTCTTGACCCGATTGGGTCTTTTTCTCTTCTCTTCAAGGCGCCTGCCCCTTCTTAGGTTTTCAACGGTGACTATCCTCAACTCATGGGCAGTCATCTGCTTCAACCCTCTCACGGTAAGTCGGGCTACACCGTACGTCCGTTTCATAAAACTGACCCTGGACGCGATTCCATGTTGCCGGTATCCGCGTCACCGGCACGGAGTGAAAGAGTTCAAACCGTTTCGGACGAGCCTAATGTTACAAGGAACCCTTCGCTTTAAGCCACGTGAATCAGCTCTCTTCAGTAACGTCAGATAGCCGGTAGACGGATAAAGTGCCGATGGCAGGCGTGCATGACTGGCGGGAAACACGCGTGGGTGCCGCCAGGACGTCACCGCACCGCCGTGCGCATGAGAGTCACTGCATAGCCCGGACGCCATCGGACGAAATGTTCCCTGTCACGGTTGTGCGCAACTCTGGCCGACACGAGATGTCGCAAGCTCCGCCAGCCGGAGCCGTCCCGGTGGAGTTCCGCACGACCGCAAGCCCTCACAGTTCTATGCCGGTACTCACGATCTCCTCTACGAAGGGGTTGCCGCGCTCGAACTCGGAGGACAATAAAAGCTTTGGCTCGAAATACGCATCGTAGTGATGTGTCATGCCCATCAGCCGTATCATGGTGCCGCGCCACTTCCTTCGGGGCAACTCGCGAAAAAAGAAGGCTATGTCCACATTGCTCAATTCATCGGCGGTCCCTTTCGCATACGACCCGAAAAGAATCACCCGTTCCACGGGCATGGCGGCTCTTGCCTCTGCGGCGAACTGCCTGGCTTCCCTTTTCACGGCTTCAAAGTCTGTAGCCACTTGAACGCCTCCTTGGGAAGATTCAAGACCCTGAATGCTTGGGGTTTCCTGGTATTTTCCGACAACTGATCCGTAAAATCTGCATAACGGGTATCGATATAGTATCCTGACAACTCATCAAGAAACTTTACGGTATCCGCAGAAATTTGCTTGGGCAACCTGTCCTCGAAACGCCTGAGAACTTCCATTATATTATGGGTTCTCGGAGGCATGCCGGACTCGAAATACAAATGATATAAACCTTTTGCAGTCTTTTCGAGGGTTTGCTGGCACGTGAACAGGACGTACATCCAACGCCCCGTCTTGAACATGGCTTCTGCAGTTCTCATGTCGTAGAGAGCTTTCTTTAGTCAGTGCCCGGACTTTTCCGAAGAATCCATCATGTTATGAGCCTATCAGTGAAGGCTAGGAGTAACCAGGAGACTCCAAACGTCAGATGCATATGATTTTCAAGATTGCCAAACCTGTCAACCTCTGAAGTCGACATCGTCCACGTCATGCAGGCCAACGCCGAACTATGACGTTACGGACGGGCAAAGAGGCACCAGCTTCAGATGGGGCGTCCTTCCGTAGGCGCCAGGCAGTTGAGGAAACGGCTTGCCGAAGGCTCTCTCAGCTCTGCCGCTACGCGCGACCATCGCTTGTAGAACGCTTCGGAAACCGCTGTATACCCGGAAAACCTCGAAACCCAAGCCTTCAGGGCAACGACATAGACGGCACCCCCCCGTCAACTTGTGATTTTAAATCATCCGGCAACCCAGTGCAATCCAAATAGCGCTCAAGAAGTCCCCGCCCCTGAACCCCGTCTTCCCAGACAGCCAGACTATAACAGGCTACGGACGAGAGAGGAAAGGCAGAGGAACCTTCCAGCCGCTTTGAATGGCACGGCCCCTCATGCTGAAACCCCTCGAAAGGCACCTCGATACGGACCGAGATGCCGAGTCCATCTGAAGCCACCTCGGCCTGGACCAGAATGCCAGTACCCCTTGGAAGGCACCTCGGCCTGGACCAGAATGCCAGTATCCCTCTGAAGGCACCTCTGCCTGGACCAGAATGCCAGTACCCCTCTAAAGGCACCTCTGCCTGGCACCGATGCTGGCACTGCCAGGACCGGGTGGCGAAGCGGGCCCTTGTCCCCAATCTGAGTAGGCCGATGGGGAAGTCCTCGCTCCTGCTTTATCCGTGACAAAACTCCCCGCCATAATGATAATGTTGCCCTCCTCTCGCAATCGGTTTCCTACGGGCGTGAACGGCCTTGTTGCCGGACCTCGCCGATAGGCTCGCCAAGGAAATGCCGACCGCATCTGAGGAATCACGGACGTCCATCGCTGGCCGAGGATTTCGAACATGGGTTGCGACCCACAAGTTAAGGCTCCGGAGGCCTCCCGACGGTTTTCACCACGTCCATGCCGTCCTGAGTCACCTGTCAACTAGGGCGGTTCCGCGCCTTCAACCATCCCCATATCAGCCGCCGCTGAACGTGAAGGGCCGGTACGCTTGGCCCATGTCAAGTTCGGTCGACTGCTTCGGGACGAGCCTGCGGCAGTTCTCCAGCTCCAGTCTGGCGGTTCATTGCGGGAAGTTGACGCCGCGCAGGCAGGATGAAGTTCAGTCGACCGACCATGGGGAGCTGATTTCAAGGAGTTTCGGACCTTCGGGGGATGAACGGAACTGAACGTTGAAGATCCTGCCAAGCTTGAACCGGCGGGCCAAAACCGCTGACGCCTCCTCCATTGGCGCGTGTTGCACGAGATGTTCCTAGGCCCTAGGAGCCTGTTGCATAAAGGGTTTTGAGGAAGGGTACGAGGATGGATGTGGCAGGCAAGAAGCAGTCCATCCACAACCAATAGCATCGGGGCTATGCAATTGTGAATTATGCAACAGGCTCCTAGAGCGGAGCGGCTTCACACTCACGATCACGACGTTCAGGTATCAATCCACGACCAGGCAGTCCAAGCTGAACCACTGGGCGGGCAGGTGCTCCATCACGATGAGCTTACGGAACTTAGCGGGCGGAACGTCCAGGACCCTTACGGTCGCCTCATGGAAACTCACACTGAATCACTCGCCAGTGACGCCGCAAGCAGGTCGGCAGAGGGCCAGAGGATCTTGAAGCCCAGCCCATAGACTAACCGGGCCGACTTGAACAGAGCGCGGGTCTCGTAGCCAGGAGCTCAGTTGCCGCCTTCCTACACGTTCATGTAGATTGTCGACACCCCGGCGCATGAAACCTTTCTGGGCATCCCAATATGATGGGTGTCCAATGCGATGATGCCCAAGAAGACTTTATGATAAAGGACGCCAGATCGCTTGTCTACCTGTAGCCGGGAAGGCCCCTTCCCAAGGAGCCTGCTGCATATATGATGCGTTCGAAAAAAGTCCCGAAGCAATGACAGGCATCTCCGCTGCACAGGTCCCGTACCGGCGGTTCAGCACGACGGCACCCGGATAGCTGAGTAAGTGGCGGGTGGAGGCGGGTAGGTATTCCCCCCTATTAGAGGTCCCTTGGATTTTTTGCGAACGCATCATTTATCGGGTCAAGCTCCCTTGCCTGGCCGAGCCCCTGCGGCGTGCCAAATCCGCCCAATCGACCAAAGATCCAAAGAACAAAGACTCTGTCGATTTCACGCGTTTTTAATCGTCTTTGCACCATAATCTGCCCTAAAGTCTGCCCCGGACTTCCGTCCTTGACATCAACGAGGATTTTCATGGCCCTTCCAATTTTTTTGGCACTAAACTTTCCCTAACTCTCCGTATCCCGGTGGAAAGATGACCGGAATCCAGTCAACCCTGAACGCGGCTTCACAGCGCCTTATTTCCTCATCGCGTGACGAACGGGCTGAAGGTTTCGTGGCAACGAGATAAGTGACATGCCCGGTGCCCGGACAGCCCTCCCAACCCTCACGGAGTCCTGCTGGAAGCGTCCGTTACCGATGGATAGCAAGAACCAGTTGGTGACGGCTTACGACCGCCCTGCCTATGGACGGGTCCCTGCTCTGGGGTTTCACAGGATGTCCGGGGGGCTGGCTAAAACGTTAGGGGGCTCAAGCCGATGGAAGTGAGGCTCGGGGCAAGGAGTTTCTGTAAGCCGAGAACGGGAGAGACAGTGCCAGAACCCAGCGGCCATGACATCAATGAGAACACATGGTTATGGTATACTAGAACTATATATCATTCATGTCCATGCTGTGATTATCGACTCCCTGCGTATGACACCTTTAAGCCTTCACAATATGAAAGGGGGTCCTAGGTCCCAAGCCAGTAATGGCCCTGAAATCGTTTCATGATATAACAGTTTGGAAGGGGGCCTGCCATTTCGGTGCCCCTCTCTCGGATAAGGCTCCCTATCCGAGCACGGCCCGCAGGACATCCCGCAAGACCCGGCACCGGAAAAATCATGTGCCTGACGATCACCCTTTTCGCGATTCTGACGATGGTCCTGGCGCTGGCGCTACCCAGTCACCGAGGTTTCCGGGCGGACGGCGGAGTAACCGACTGGCGCGGCTTCGGATCGCCCCATCAAGGCAAGGATATCTTTCGAAAATACCTCATCGACAGGTTTCCCCAAGCCTTCTTTCAGTTTCTCGGCAAGCCATCAGGCCTTGCCGAAATCTCCGTACCGATCAAGACGGAGCTGACCGGACTCCGCGTGGGAATAAGGCGTCCCGACCGCGTGTACCGGTCAGGCAAAGCCCCATCCACATTCTCGATTTCCAATCCACCGCCGACCCGCACGATATCTTCAGGTTCCTCGAATACGCCTTCATGCTGGCGGAGGAGCACTCGACACGAGACGGGTACGTGCCGGTCCATGTCACGGTCGTATACTCGGCCGGCATCGGGACGCGCCCGCCGCAATCCTGCCCCGGGGAACACCTGGACACGGGTTGCCTGCACTTCACGCTCGGGCAGATCTTCCCGGAGGACATTCTCGATATGGCAACGATCGTCCAGGAGATCAGGGCCAAGATAACGCACAGGAAGCCGGACTCGGACGACTTCGGCCTGTCGCCCGTCGACCTCATCCGGCTGTGGCTCGCCCCCCTCGGGAGCGTCCCGGACGTTCCCTGGGAGACCGGCGAGGATTATCTCACGCTGGGTCGTGAGCTGTCGGAAATGACCCAGAACTGGGATATACTCGGCATGATGATACGCGCCGTCATTGTGCGGGACAACATCTGCACCAAGGAAACGATCGCCCGCTTCAAGAAGGATGATGGAAAAAATGGGTTCCGACATCGCCCGGTTATTCGATGCCGTGACGGACGGTAATTATTCGCGCCTGGAGGCGACTAACAAGTCCCAGGAGGGGACGATCAAGTCCCTGGAGGGGGCGAACAAGTCCCTGGCCGCGGAGAACGAGGACTTGAGGACCGCCGCTGTCCTGGCCCTGTACGCCAACAACAAGAGTCCTAAGGAAATAGCCAGGAGGCTCAAACTCAAGATGTCCGAGGTCTACAAAATTCTGGAGAGTAACGGCGAAGACGCATGACGCCCCCGCCTGCGGGCACTTCCGGCATCCTCACGCCCGGGACACGCCCGGGCGAGGGCGCCCGATTGCGCCTCCTGGACGATAATGGGCGGTCGTCGACCTCATCCGGCTGTGGCTAGCCCCCTGCGGGAGCGTCCCGGACGTTCCCTGGGAGACCGGCGAGGATTATCTCACGTTGGGTCGTGAGCTGTCGGAAATAACCCAGAACGGGGATACTAGTATTGATGATGTGCGCCGTCATTGTGCGGGACAACATCTGCACCAGGGAAACGATCGCCCGTTTCAAGAAGGAGATGGACAAAATGGGTTCCGACATCGCCCGGTTATTCGATGCCGTGACAGACGGCAATTATTCTCGCCGGGAGGAGAAGATCAAGTCCCTGGATGAGAGGATCAAGTCCCTGGAGGGGACGATCAAGTCCCAGATCGCGGAGATCGAGGACTTGAGGACCGCGACTGTCCTGGCCATGCGCGCCCAACAACAAGAGCCCGAAGGAGATAGCCAGGAGGCTCAAACTCAAGATGTCCGAGGTCTACAGAATACTGGAGAACAACGGCGAAGAAGCATGACGCCCCCGCCTGCGGGCACTTCCGGCATCCCCCACGCCCGGTCGAGGGTGCCCGGTTGCGCCTCCTGGGCGATTACGGGTGATCGAAGCGCCCTTCCCCAGCACCGTGCCCAGATCACTCTCGCGCATGGGAATAGCGGACGCCTCGGACCAAATTTTCTCCCATCCCAAGCCAACGTACGTGTGAATCCCCGCTCGGGCGAGGAGCGTCCGGAGTCAGGGGGAGGATATCTGTCAGAAAGCCGTGTCCGTTCACTGGGAAGGACGGAAAGAGCATCGAGCTCCATTCTCCCAGACCGATTCGCTTATTCTCCTTCCTTTCCCTTTCCTCATTCTCCTCACTAGGAAGCTCTCTAAAAATTAGAATTCGGCCCTTTGGTCGCGCCTAACCTCCCTGTAAGTAACAAGATGCCTCACTGTGAGCTGACTGCTACGGCAAGGGCAGGCACTGCCACCGAAACGAATGGGTCATCATGGCCGCTCAATGTTGTTTCCAGGGCCACAAGCTCTTCTTTCTCCGGAAACCTAAAACCTTCCTTAACCGAGGGCTTTACCGTGTTTTCGCACACCTTTCTTCTTATTGATTAATATTTTGATGCATAAACTCTTAAAATTATGAGTTCTATTGTTCCGATATTTTAATTCCTGCCGAGTCTCCGTAAACTCCTGCCGCTGTTCTCCCCCTAATCCCGTCCTGTGACCTGTTTCCCGCACACCTGTAGATTTGACATCCCCGGGGGAACGGATTAATCACTTGCCGTTCGACTTTCCCATAAAATCAAACCATTACATTATTTTAGTGATCTGATTTCTTCCTTGCCGCCCAGTTCCTTTTCGCGCTCCTCCGCCAAAGACTCTCTTCAAAATCCGGACTAGACGAACCATTCTGCCCTCCCCCCCCCCGACATATCCGTGGAACCCGAACGACATTACGCCGAAAGATTCCCCGAACGCCCGACCCGGAACAGAGCCATTTGGAGCCAGTTGGATATAATGATTTAATGAAGGGAATGAGGATAAATATGGTAGACCATGAATAATATAACCACAACTAATTGACCAACGGCTTTGCCATCGCGAATTATGCGACAGGCTCCTATCCGCCCGCAAGACGCTCAACATTTTTGGCCCGTCTTGGCCGGCTGAACGGGAAGCCATTCTGAGACCTTCCCCTACTCACTTGCCTATCGCCCCGTCCCAGGTTCTCCCGCCGTCCCAACGCACAAAATCCAACGCGCTACGGGAGCCTCTGAAGAATTGCGCCACAATCCTGGACAATCTTCCGACGAGTCTCCCTATTTTCCCCCGGATGTGCTACGTTGCACACGAAACGACCGAGAGAGCCCTATTTTGACTTCAGACCGTCCTTAACCCTCCTTTTTTCCCGGCCCTCCCGGGAGACGCCATTTCCTCGGCCCGTCCCGGAACGGAATTTTCCGGGCACTCCGCCCCGAAAGAGCCCCGCCCCCCTCCCGCGGGCCCCGTCCGCCCCGTCTTGAGAATCGGCGGATTAGCGCTATCATTGGAGATCCGCCGTCCATCGCCCTCCCCCCGCGTTACGGTTTGCCGGATCGCGCCTCTATTGATATAATCCCTTTCCAGACCCACCCCCCGCCTGCCTCAGGCGAATCCCTTTCAAACTGGATAACGAAAAGCCCAGAGAACATGTCAAACCTTTCGAAGACCCCTAACCCCGATTCCGGGCCCAGGCCCGGAAAGAGCAAGCTCAAGATCGTCCTGGCCGTCGTGGCCGTAGTCGCAATCGCCGCCGCAGTCGCCTTCATGGCGATCAAAAGCTCCGTCGGCGCCAGGGCCTGGGAAACCTTCTCGGCCGCCATGGACAAGACGGCGGGCCAGGGCAACTGGTCGGCGGGCGAACACGAGTTCGCATTCCTGTCCCGGACCCTCACCGTCAAGGGCCTGGCCCTCAATTTCCCAGCCCCGCCTGCCGCGCCGCCGGAAGTTCCGCCGGACGCAGCAGGCGCAGCCCCCGCGCCTTCCCCTGCATCCTCCAACCGCAGGGAGGGCACCTTCGTGCGGCTGGACACCCTTAAGATTCAGGGCACCCCCGACAGGGACGTCCTGGAACGCCTTATGGGGGACGGTGTCCTCCCGGCAGGGCCGGGCAGGGACCTCTTCGAGCTCGTCTCCATCGACGGCCTCACCGGCGAGAAGACCAGGCAGGGGCTCACGACCGAGTACGGCTTCACTAAGCTGGAGCTTTCGGGCCTGGGCCTGAAGGAGATCCCCCGGGAAACCGAGGTGGGGTCGCCCGACTTCCTGAAGGCCGTGGTGCTCAAAAAGGCAGAGCTTTCCGGCTACCACACGGGCTTCGCGGCACCTGCCGAGACGGGCGAGGACTTCTCGCTGTCGCTGGGCAGCCTGTCCCTTGAAGCCCCGGGGCTGGGGGACGGGTTCGGGAACCCCGACAACTATTACGACTATCTCCGCAACGTCTCCGCGGCATCGGCCTCGCTCGCCGGGTTCAAGACCTCCGTGTCCCAAGGCGGGGTGGCCGCCTTCACGGGCGAGGCGGGCAAGCTCGACCTGAAGGGGCTGACCGCCGGAGGATCGGCGAACTCCTTCTCCGGGTCGGGGATCCGGGTCGAGATGAAGGATCCCGCGACCCCGGACTTCACGGCCGTCGTGGCCCTCGCCGAATTCGAACTCGCGCGCCCGGACCTGACCGTGCCCCTGGCCCGTGCCGGAGACGTGGCCGACAGGCTCGCCACCAAGTACTATTTCCCGTCCGTGTCCAGGATCTGGCAGGAGTTCCCGCGAATCTCCGACATCGTCTCCTTCCCGTTCGGCATGGAACGCGGGACCATCAGGGGCCTTTCGGGCGCGGTCGAGCCCGGACCCTCCCTGAAGGTGGCCGAAGGGCTCCTCACCGGGCCCATCACGGCCCAGACGCTCCCCAAGGGCGCCCTGGAGCTCAAGGGCGTCGTCTACACCCCGCCCCCGGACCCGCAGTCCCTCTCCGAAGGCAACCTCAAGACCCTGACCATGCTCCTGCCTTACCTGGGGCAGGACGTCCTGGAACTGAACGCGAAGCTCGCCTTCGCCTCCGACCCCGGTACCGGCGAATACCGCCTGACCTTGAACGAGCTCTCGGCCAAGGGCGCGGGCGAGCTCACCGGGTCGGTCTCGCTGGAGGGCATCCGGAGCGAGCTCATGGACCCGCTCTCGCGGATATACCTCTCCGATCTGCCCCGGCTCTCCTTCGGCCGTGACCTGTCCAAGGTCGGCCTCCAGCGCCTGCAGCTGAACTACACCGATCGGGGCTTCATCCCGGCGGCCTACAGTTACCTTGCCGAACAGACCAACCAGGAGGCCGGCGCCGTGCGGGAGGCCGTGACCACGAACGTCACGAACATGATCCGCGACAGGATGGGACCCGAGATTGAGGACATCGAGCCCGTGCTCTCCGAGATTGGCGGCTTCCTCGCGGCCCCGGGGACCCTGTCCGCGTCCTCCGCGCCTTCCCCTCCGCTGAACCACGAGGTCTACGAGTCGATCCCCGAAGGCGACCAGGCCGCGTGGCGCAACGCCATGAACATCAGCGTCACCGTCAACGGCGCGGCTCCCACGCCGCTACGCTTCAGGAACCCGCCCGTTGCGGCGCCTGCCGCCAACGCGGCGCCGACCCCCGTGCCCGATGCCGCGGAGGAGGTTTTCGAGGACGACGGGGCGGCTTACGACGAGACGGACGGCGATGAGGGCGATGCGGCGGAGGCCGACCCGGAGGATTAGGGACCTCCCTCGGACGGCATGGCATGCCTCAACCCCATCGGGCAACGGCGCGGTTTCAGGATCGCGGTCTGCGGCAACGCCCGTACCCCCGCCGTGCGGCGTCGCGGGGCCAGCGCCCGTAACATGCGGCATGGCCTTGCCTGCTCGCCCGGGCGTGTCCGCCATGCCTGCGGCTTGCGGCGAAGCCTCGCGCCCGCGCCTGACGGCGTTCCCGCGCCCGTCTTCTTCGGCGTAGCGCAATCTCCGCACCGGGGCGGCGCCGCCCTGCCGTAGGTCCGCGGCATTTCGCCACGCCACGCCACGCCACGCCCTGCGCCATCTCCTGCCCGCGCCGTTGCCCTACGCCCAACGCCCGCGCCAGCATCGTAGCCTTGCCTGCGGCAAGGGCGTTGTCCCGGACCGGTCTCGCGCCCGCAACGGCAAACCTCCGGGAGCGGAGGTCCGATGGAAAAGCCCGTCTTCATCGAGAACATCAAGTCCGAGAACGGCGCGTACCTGAACCTGGAGGGCCACGCGGTACGCATGGACCGCACCATGCGCAGGTTCTTCAGACATCCTTTCGTGCATTCGGCGCTCCCCAAGATTCTTCCCCCGCCTCCTCCCGGCGACACGCTGATGCTGACAGTCCATTACAGCGACGCGATAGTCTCCGCGGAGTTCTCCCGGTACGAGCGGCCCGTGATCCGGAGCCTCGCCATGGTCGACGCGGGCCAGGTGGACTACATCTTCAAGTCCCGCAACCGAGAGCAGCTCGAGGCGATAAGGGAGTTCTCGGGCGCAGACGAGGCGATCATCGTCCGCAACGGCTTCATCACCGGCGTCACCGTAGCGAACCTCGTCTTCCGGGACCTCCATGGCGGCCTCTTCACGCCCCTCCACTACGTCCACTCCGGCACCAAACGGGAGTTCTACATCAAGACCAAGATCGTCACCACCTACCCCATCAAGCCGGAGCAGCTCTCCTCCTACGAAAGCGTCATCCTGGTGAACGCCATGCTGGACATCGAAGACGAGGTGATCTTCCCCTGCTCGCTGATCCGGCCGGTCGTGCCGATGTTCCCGGATGTCGGGAAGCCATCCCAGCACGAGCCCGGAAGCCCCGCGCCCGATGACGCGCCCGCTTCCCTTGCCGTCACCGCTACGGATTGCCGGGAGGCTTCCGGGACCAAGGACGCTTCAGAGTCGACCTCCGCTCAAGCGGGACCTGAAGCGCCTACGCCTTCCCCGCAGGAAAAGGGCTGAGAGCGGGCAGAATCTCCCGTGCAATTCGCGGCCCATCAAGCCGAAAAAAATGGGCGGACGGCCCCGGTTTTCCGGAAGGCTGTCCGCCCTAGCTTTCTGGCGGGGACGACGGGATTTGAACCCGCGTTCTCCTGCGTGACAGGCAGGCGTGTTAGGCCAACTGCACTACGTCCCCGCGTTAAAAGGACGCCGCGCCGGGGCCCGCTGAGGGCGACCGCTCCGGCGCAGAAGATGATTATACTTTCCGGGGGCCGGATGTCAAGCCTTTTCGTTGACCGGGCCAATTCCCGACCGCTGAAACGGCCCGGTTCCGGAGCTGTCCCGCCGCACGCCTTCATGCCTTCCGTTCCACCGGAAAACGTCACGCGCCGACTCGCCTTCCGTTCGGCAGGAAAACGTCGCGAGCCGACCCCCCTTCCGTTCGACCGGAACGCGAGGACACGCCCGTGCCGCCGTTACGGCCACGTCCCGACTCCTTGACCCGTCCGTCAAGGCGGCGGGGGCTTTACCCGCGCGGCCCAACGAAGCATAATGGCTTCCGCCCGCGCGTCGTTCGCGCGATGCGCGCAATACGGATGTGCCCGGAGCCGCGCCCGATGCGGCTAACGTCACGCCGAACCGTCATTCCGACCGGCCTGCGGGCCCGATCTGACGACATAAGCCAGGAGACTCCGATGGACCTCAAAGAGATAAGGGGCAAGGCCCGTGCACTCGCCAAGGGCTACTGCCGCGTCTGCCCTTCGTGCAACGGCTGGGGATGCGCGGGCGAGATCCCGGGCATGGGCGGCGCCGGGACCGCCGCCTCCTTCAAGCGGAACCTCAGGGCGCTCGCGAACCTGGAATTCGCGACGAGCCTCATTCACGAGGTCAGGCGCCCGGAACTGGCTACGGAGGTCATGGGGATCGCGCTCTCCATGCCGCTCATGATAGCCCCCATAGGCGGGATCTCCTTCAACCTCGGGGGGCCCGTGGGCGAGGGCGACTACCAGAGGGCCATCGGCGAGGGCGCCTTGGCGGCGGGCATCTCCTGCGGCACTCCAGACGCCGCGGCCGAAGGCGTCTTCGAGGTCGGCCTTGCGGAGGCGGGAAAGCCTTTGGGCGGGGGGATCATGCCTTTCGTGAAGCCCTGGGAGCCGGAACTGGTCAGGGAAAAGCTTGCGCTGGCCAATGCCGCAGGCTGCAGGACCGTCGCGATGGATCTGGACAGCGTGGGGCTTGCCACGCTCCGCCTCATGAAGCGCCCCTGTCTGCCCAAGAGCCTCAAGGAGTTGAGCGAGATCATAGCCGATGCCCATTCCTTGGGCCTCAAGTTCGCGCTGAAGGGCGTCATGACCCCGCAGGACGCCATCCGGGCTGTGGAGGCCGGGGCGGACGGGATCGTCGTGAGCAACCACGGGGGCCGCGTCATGGACTTCATGCCCGGGACCGCCGATATCCTTCGGGCGACGGCGGCCGCCGTCAAGGGCAAGGCGGCGGTCTTCTGCGATGGCGGAGTCCGCGCTGGCGGGGACATCCTGAAGTTGCTCGCCTTAGGCGCCGACTGCGTGATGGTCGGGCGGCCCTTCGCCGTGGCCGCGGTGGGCGGCGGGGCCGAAGGCGTGAGGCTTCAGGCGGAGGAATACCGGCAGGAACTGGAGACCGCCATGGTCATGACCGCGACACCATCCATCCACGCGGTCAGCCCGGCCATCCTGAGGCAACGCAGCTCCGGAGCGATGCCCATGTAGCGTGAGCGCCGACCCGCGCCCAGCTTCACGATGCGTTGCCCTGGCCTTGCCACGTTTCACGGCGCAATGCCCTGGCCGCGCCAGGCTTCACGATGCGTTGCCCTGGCCTTGCCACGTTTCACGGCGCTATGCCCTGGCCTTGCCACGTTTCACGGCGCAATGCCCTGGCCGCGCCACTTTTCACGGCGCAATGCCCTGGCCGCGCCAGGCTTCACTCCGCGAAGCCCTGGCCGCGCCAGGCTTCACCGCGCGAAGCCCCGGCCGCGCCCCGCTTCGCGGGAACAAGCCGCGTTGCCGACATGATTCCGTTAGCCCTGACGCGGACGGCCCTCTCTCCGGGCCGGGCCGCATGCCCTCGGCGCCCTGGCCTCCATGGCGGGCGCGAAACCCTTTCCTTGACGCGCGGGGGGACCTTCAGCCGCGACGCGCGGGCGTGAAGTACCTGCATGCCTCGCCGGAGTTGCGGCGGACCTCCACGCTCGGGACCTGGCGGCTCTTGAAGCCCATGGCCCGGCAACCGTGGGGGTTTGACTGCTCCCAGGTGACGAAATAATGGGTGCAGAAGCGGCAGACCGGATCCCCGCCCGTCCGCTGCCCCTGGCCTCCGGTGGGGGGCTTGGCCATGGCGGGCGCCCTACCTGGACCCGAAGAGGGCCGTGCCCACCCGGACGATCGTGGCGCCCTCCTCCACCGCCACCTCGTAGTCGCCGCTCATGCCCATGGACAGCCCGGCGAGGTCGGGGGCCACTCGGTCGCGGAGCTCGCGCAGCCGGCGGAAGTGCGGGCGGGCGGCCTCGGGGTCGGGATCGTAGGGAGGCATGGTCATGAGCCCCACCGGCACCGCGCGTCCGAAGGCCTTAAGGCCCAGGAGGAAGTCCTCGAGCTCGTCCGGCGGAATGCCGCTCTTGGCCCGCTCGCCGGAAACGTTCACCTGGACGTACACGTCCATGGAGCGGCCCGCCTCCGCCAGGCGCCTGTCCAGCTCGGAAGCCAGATCCAGGCTGTCCACGGCGTGGACGCAGTCGAAGAGCCTCGCGGCGTACTTCGCCTTGTTGGCCTGCAGGTGCCCGATGAAGTGCCAGACGGCGTTCCCCTTCACGAGCGGGATCTTGTCCCGGGCCTCCTGCACGTAGCTCTCCCCGAACTCCGTCTGGCCCGCGCCCATGAAGGCTTCCACCGCCTCGGGCGGGAAGGTCTTGGAGACCGCGAGGAGCTTCACCGCTTCCGGGTCGCGTCCGGCGCGCCTCGCCGCTCCCGCGATTCTCCCGCGCACCTCCTCCAGGCGACTGGCCGCCTCCTCGCGGGGAAGCGCCGCGTGGGCGTTCACTTGCCGACATCCGCGAGGTTGAAGTAGTAGGAAGGGTCGAAGCCCGCTTCGGAAGGCGGGATGACCCTGGAGATTGACCAGCCCTCGCCCTCGGTCTCGGAAGCCATGTGCAGGACCCTTGGCTTGGACAGGATCCGGCCCTTTGGATCGGCCACGATCTTCACGATGGGCTTCAGGAGCGAGGTGTGGATGACCTCCATCACCACCGCGATGTGCCCGGAGTTCATCTCCACGACCGACCCGGGCGGGTAGATGCCCACGCTCTGCACGAAGCGGTCGACCCAGCCCGGCTCGAAGTGCGTGCCGCGCAGGCCGTAGATGAACTTCAGCGCGTCGTGCGGGAGCATGCCCTTGTGGTACACCCTGTCGGAGGTGAGCGCGTCGTAGACGTCCGAGAGCCCGCAGATGGTGGCCAGCTTCGGGATCTCCTCTCCCTTGAGGTGATCCGGGTATCCCGATCCGTCCATGCGCTCGTGGTGAAAACGCGCCACCTGGATGACCTGCGCGTCCACGTCCAGCTTCTGCTCAAGGATTATCTCCTCGGAGAGGGCCGAATGGTTGCGCATCACCGCGAACTCCTCGTCGGTGAGCTTGCCGGGCTTGTTCAGGATATAGGCGGGCACCCGGGTCTTCCCCAGGTCGTGGAACATCGTGCCCATGCCCAGGATGCGAAGGTCCTCGTGGGAGAGGCCCAGGGCCTTCCCGGTGCTGATGGACAGGACCGAGACGTTCAGGCAGTGGGTGTAGGTGTAGTCGTCGAAGCGCCTGAGCTTTATCAGCGCCGAGAGCGCGTCCTGGTTGCGGGTGACCGACTCAACCAGCTCGTCCACGTTCTCCTGGACCTCGCTCACCTCGATGCGCTTGTTCATGTAGCAGGCGGCTATGAGGGCCTTGGAGGTGTCCAGGGCCTTGCCGTAGGCCTTGGCGGCCTTGGGCAGCTCGACCTCCAGACCGGAAACCCGCTCACGCGCCGCCGCGGCGGGCGGGGCCGCGGGAGCGGAGGCCTTCCTGAAGGGCGGGGCGGTGCCCGCCACCGGCACGAAGGGCTTGCGCCCGGAGGCTCCCTGGCCCGGGCCCTTGTTGACCTTGGACTTCTCGGTGTCTATGTAGACCTCGTCGATGCCGTAGTCGATGAGCTCTCGGATCTCGGCCTCCTCGGTCAGGAGACGGCTTTTCGATGACCAGGGATGGTTGAACCAGGCTCTACCCACGTCGGCCACGAACATGCCGATCTTGAGTTCCCTGGTGGGCATTTTCTTGAGCATCTTTTCCCTTTCGAGGTTCCCGGGCCCTTCGGCTCCGCGCCACGGGGGATCGGGCCCCCCGGAGGCGGGGTGGCCTGAACGGGGACGAAAGGCACATATACAGGCGGGCCCTGCCCCGCAACCCCTGGCGGCTGTCAGAACGGGGAGTCTGCGCACAATTATATCTGCCGGGCTACGGCTGTCAAGGAGCCTGAAGGCCCTCGGGTGTCCGAGGTCGGCCAAGGGAGCGCGTTTCAGGCCCGGACATGCCCGGCGCGGTACCGGGGCGCCCCAGCCGGGGCGGCATTCCGGCTGGACGGGCCGGTCAAGTGAACTGACGGTCGGAAGCGGACTTTGGAGACGCCGGGGGACGGGTCAGGGGATATTCCGAAGGGAACGGTCGCCTTGCGGCAGGGAGGGCTTGAGGACCGATTGTCTTGAATCGTGGGCTGGGGCCGTTGATGGAGCTGGGGGCAGGAACCGCGGACCGGAGCCGAAGGCTTCGGGTCTTCATGGCCCTGGTTCCGCAGGCGGTCGCGGATTCCGTCCGCCCGGAAGGCAACGGTCCGGAGCGCGGCCGTCTAAGGCCTTGGGGAGCTGCCGGAATCCGTCTCGGAATCTTACGGACACTTCGGGGGTAGCGCGACACGCCATTTCGGGGCCATAGGAAAACGGATGGTAACAGCGGAAACCTAGATCGGCAGTCACGGGGCATATTTCATGCATGCATATAATACGCCAACGATCATCAACAATACTTTAAATATGGCATCGGGTTAGATTGCGCCACGATATGCCGTCATCGGCGATCGCCACCCATTAGTTCACGGCTTGCCCGTTTCCGTTTCACGGGGAAGCCGGGCAGGTATCGGAGGTCTACCCTCGGTGGCCTAGGAGCCTGTCGCATAAACCGTGACGGCATTGCCGCGAGTCAATCAGTTGTGGATTGGCTGTCTCTTATCTACCTCATTCATAGCCATGTCCTTCATCAAAAACCCTTATCAACAGGCTCCCGGGGATACGAGGGCAACCTGACGGAGAAACTCCGGCAATTGCCGTTTCCGAATCGCCAGATGGAATTCGGTTCACCATTGAATCAGCGTCGCCTCATACCGTCCGTGCCAGCGGTTCCGAGCGGGCCGCAGTCGGGAACCGAAGAGGCATACGCGTCTCCGCAGGTGGCACATGGGCTTGCCGGTCAGGAGCGACCAACACCGCAAGATTTGCAGGAGAAGCAAGTGCCGTCTCCAGCGGTTTCTCTGTCTTGTTGAGCGTTCCGGCAATACCGTACAGCATGTTGGACATGTCGCCCGTCGCTATCACCAAAACCGTGAAGGAGATCGCGATAAACCGCTACTTCTTACAGTATAAAATGCAAGCACAGCAAAGTCAATCAGACTCAAATATGGCTATGGTTTGGCGGTTTCGTTGACCTTCTCCAAAAATCAAGACGCAAATTGAGCAAAAATATTAAGGTTGCTTTTTTAGCGATTCACGGACCGAGGAGTCTTATGTGATAGAAACCAGAATGGAGCGGAGGGAACGGAAGGCATGGGGGGAACGGGGGAAACGGAGGAAATGACAAACGTCCGGCTCTACCCGCGGCATCCAAGCATCACGGTGGCCTCCCGCCGGGCACGCGTGGTCCGGCTACGGCCTCTGCTGGCCTCCGCCCTTCCGTTCCACCACATCGTAACGGCTGAAGGTCATGAGGAAGGACCCCCGGCCCTGGGTCTGGGAGCGCACGGCGGTGGAGTAGCCGAACAGGGACGCCAGGGGCGCCGAGGCGATGATCACCCTGAAGCCGGCAGGCAGGCTCTGGACGTCCTCCACCCGGCCCTGGCGCAGGGAGATCTCGCCCATGATCTCGCCAACTGACTCCTCCGGGCATGTAACCTCGAGGCGCATGACGGGTTCCATGAGGACGGGGGCGGCGGCATTGAGCGCCTGGCGCAGGGCCTGGGCCGCGGCCATGCGCACCGCAGGCTCGTCCGCGCCGCCCTCGCCCAGTTCCAGCGTGTCGAGGGACGCCTCGACGTCCAGCATGGGGTAGCCTAAAAGGGGTCCGGTGCCCAGCCCGTCCTTCACGGTGTCGAAGGCCGCGTCGGCCAGGGCCTTGGGCCAGGGGAAGCCGTCGGCGACGAGGTTCGCGGCCTTCACGCCCTCGCCCCTGGCAAGCGGCCTCACAGTCACGGCCGCCTTGGCCGAGCGGGATGCCGCGCCGGCCGGCCGCTGGAAGGAGCCCTCCGCGCTGGCCTCCCTGGTCACGGTCTCGCGGTGGACCACCTGCGGCTTCCCGACCCTTGGATGCACCCCGTGCTCGCGGCCGAGGCGGTGGACCAGGACTTCCAGGTGCAGCTCGCCCATGCCGGAGATGACGGTCTGTCCGGTGTCCGGGTCCTGCTTGATCTTGAAGGTGGGGTCCTCCTCGGCCATCCTGGAGAGGGCCTCCAGGAGCCGGGGGCCGTCCGCCGCGCTCTCGGGCTCCACGGCGGCGGAGATGACGGGATCCGCGGCCTGGATGGACTCGAGGAGGACAACCCGGTCCTCCGCGCACACGGTGTCGCCGGTGACGGCGGAGCGCAGGCCCACCACCCCGACCAGGTCCCCCGCGGAGGCGTGGTCCGTGCGGTCGCGCTTGGCGGCAGAGAGCCTGAACAGTCTCGAGATCTTGTCCTTCCGGCGCATGCGGGTGTTGAAGACCTCGCCGCCCTCCTGCATCCGGCCCGAGTAGACGCGCACGAAGGAGAGCTTGCGGCCCTGCTCCATCATCTGGATCTTGAAGACCAGCGCCGCGAGCGGGGCCTTCTCGTCGGGGCTTATCAGGACCGTCTCGCCCTCGGGGCCCTCGGCCTCCACCGGCGGGAGATCGGCGGGGCAGGGCAGGTAGTCCACCACGCCGTCCAGAAGCGGCTGCACGCCCTTGTTGCGCAAGGCCGCGCCGGCGAAGACGGGGACCAGCTTCAGCGCCACGGTCGCGCGGCGGATGGCGGCCTTGAGCCTCGCCTCGCCGAACTCCTCGTCCGCGAGGTAGCCCTCCATCACGTCGTCGTCGCAGTCGGCCAGGGTCTCCACGAGCTCGCGGCGGGAGCGCTCGGCCTCCTCCGCGAGCTCCTCCGGCACGGGGGCCTCGGTCATCTCTGCCCCCAGGGAGTCCTCGGACCAGGTGCAGAACTTCCCCCTCAGGACGTCCACGACCCCCCGGAAGCCGTCCTCGCGGCCCACGGGACGCGTGATGACGAGCGGCCTGGCGGAAAGCTTGTCCCTGAGCTCGCGGAGCACCTTGTCGAAGTCCGCCCCGGTCCGGTCCATCTTGTTCACGAACACGAGCTTGGGCACGCGGTGGCGGTCCGCCTGCCGCCAGACCGTCTCGGACTGGGGCTGCACCCCGCCCACGGCGCAGAAGACGCCCACCGCCCCGTCCAGGACGCGCAGGCTCCGCTCCACCTCCATCGTGAAGTCCACGTGGCCGGGGGTGTCGATGATGTTCACCTCCGCCCCGCGCCATTCGCAGGAGATGACCGCGCTGGTGATGGTGATGCCGCGGTCCTGCTCTTCGGGCAGGTAGTCCATCACGGCCTCGCCGTCGTGGACCTCGCCTATCTTGTGGGTACGTCCGGTGTAATAGAGGATGCGCTCGGTGAGCGTGGTCTTCCCGGCGTCGATGTGGGCGATGATCCCGATGTTCCTGAGGCCGGGGCCCTTGCTTTTGTGGGGCGTCATGGGAGGCGCCCGTCCGCCTCGGCCACGGCGCGGGCCGCGGCCTCGCGGGCCGCGCGGACGCGCGAGGCGAGCCCCGGGTCGCCCAGGGCCAGGATCTCCGCCGCCAGCCAGGCGGCGTTCCTGGCGCCGTCCACGGCCACGGCGGCCACCGGCACGCCCGACGGCATCTGGACCGTGGAGAGGAGCGCGTCCACCCCGCCGAGGGCGGACGTTCCCGACAGGGGCACCCCGATCACGGGCAGGATCGTCCAGGCCGCGATGGACCCGGCCAGGTGCGCGGCCATGCCCGCGCCCGCGATTATGACCCTGATCCCCCGGCCCTCGGCGGACCGGGCGTATTCCAGGGTGCGCTCCGGGGTCCTGTGGGCGGAGGAGACGCGGAGCTCGCAACCCACCCCCAGCTCCCCGAAGACCTCGGCCGCGGCGCGCATCACGCGGAGATCGCTTTCCGACCCCATCACTATGCCCACGAGGGGGCCGTCATGGCCCGCGTCCCCCATCACGCTTGTCCTTTCGTATCGCAAAAAAAGCCCCCCTGAGGGAGGCGACCGGGCCCGCAAGCGCGGGCTCTCATGATTTCCGGCACAACCTTAAATTTTTTTGCCGCAACTGTCAAGGGAACATCCGCCCCCTGGCCAACAAGAAGCCATCGCGGCAGGGGTTGCGCGGCGGCCCGGAAGGGGGATTGCCGTCGGCTCGAAGGGACAAACGGAAGGCGCGGGCGGATGGGGGGCGAAGGCCGGCCGTAACCGTGAGGACGGCAGCCAGAGAGCCGGGAATCGGCTTGCAGGGCCTTCCGCTTGCCTCTATAATTGCCTTTCCGGCGGAAAACCCAAGCGGCTGGCCGTACGCGCAGGCCGTACACGCGCTTCGCTTTCGGCCTTTTCCCGCCCTCCGTCCAGGCTTTAAGGATCTTTTGGGCCCTACGGGATCGCCCGTCCGGCGATCTTTCGGGAACGGCCCTTTCCTGATCTTCCGGCGCTTCCCTTTCGGCGGCGTTCGACGGTCTGCGCCGTCCAAGGGGGATCCGGGGAGGATCTTCCGAAAGTCCGGAGACGCCGGGGGGTTCCCCCCGTCCCGTCCGTACCCCCTCCGAGGCCGCCCTGGCAGGTTCCCGCACCGCCGCGGCCCCCGCCTCCGCGACCCCGCACCGCTTTCCGTCCCCTTGCGGGGAAAGGAGCGCGTTTGACAGCCTACCTCGACAGCCTTTTCGGGGACCTCGCCGCGTCGGTGGAGGCGGCCCGGAGCCAGAAGGACCGGCTCGCGCGGGCGGCGGGGTTGATGGCGTCCTCCCTGACAGGCGGCGGCCAGATCCTCATCTGCGGCAACGGCGGGAGCGCGGCCGAGGCCCAGCACTTCGCGGCGGAGTTCGTGGGCCGCTTCCTCATGGAGCGTCCCGGCCTTCCTGCGGTGTCGCTCGCGGCCGACAGCTCCAAGCTCACCGCTATCGGGAACGACTACGGCTTTCAGGAGGTCTTCGCCCGGCAGGTCCGCGCCCTGGGCCGCCCGGGGGACGTCCTGTGGGCCTTGTCCACCTCCGGGACCTCGCCCAACGTGCTCGCGGCGCTCGCCGCCGCCCGCGAGCGGGGCCTCAGGACGGTCTACATGTGCGGCCGGAGCCTGGCTGACGAGGGCGTGGCGGACGTCGTGATCCTCTCGCCCGGGCCGTCGACCCCCAGGATCCAGGAACTCCACCTGTTCTACGGCCACGCCCTCTGCGACATGTGCGACCGCATCCTGTTCGCCGCGCCGGTGGACCCTTGACCCGAAATCCCCCTCCGGCGCTGGATTTCCGGAAAGTGACCCTCACCGGGCTCTCCGAGAGGCGCTCCACGGTGGACGCGGGGTCCTTCGGGAAGGCGTTCCCGGCGGGCGCCCCGTTCAAGGCCTTCATGGACTCGCTCCCGGAGATCCTGGGCTCGCGCGACCTGCGCCGGGCCGCCCGGGCCGTGGCCAGGGCCAGGGCGGCCGGCCGCCCGGTCATGCTCGCCATGGGCGGGCACCCGATCAAGGTGGGCCTGGGGCCGCTCATCCGGTCGCTGGCAGAGGACGGCTTCGTGACCAGCCTTTCCGCCAACGGCTCGGTCCTGATCCACGATTTCGAGACGGCCTCGGTCGGGGCCACTTCCGAGGACGTCGCGGCCTCGCTTTCGGAAGGCCGCTTCGGCGTGACGGCCGAGACCGGGGCCTTCGTCTGCCGCGCCGCCCGCGAAGCCGCGGCCTCGGGCGAGGGCCTGGGCCGCGCCGCGTGCCGCATCCTGGACGAGACGTCCCCGCCATATGCCGCCCTGAGCGTGCTCGTGGGCCTGAGACGTTCCGGGACGCCGTTCACGGTGCATCCGGCCCTGGGCACGGACGTGTTCTCCATCCACCCCGACTACGACGCGGGCGAGCTGGGGCGCGCGGCGGACGCGGACTTCCGGCTCTTCTGCAGGCTCGTAGCCGATCTTGAGGGCGGGGTCTTCATCAACCTGGGCTCGGCGGTGATCATGCCCGAGGTCTTCCTCAAGGCCGTCTCCCTGGCCCGCAACCTGGGCTTCAGGCAGGAGGGCCTTTTCACGGTGGACATGGACTTCGCGCGGAACTACCGGCCCCGGGTAAACGTGGTGGAGCGCCCGGTCCAGGGGCGAGGACGCGGCGTGAGCCTGACCGGCCACCACGAGATCATGTTCCCGCTCCTCATGGCCATGGCCAGGGAGTACGCCCGCGCGGGGGACTTCGATGAGCCGGCCTGACCCGCAAGTCCCGCCTGCGGCGGCGGACCTCCGATGCCCCGCGGACGGCCGCTCCCCCGCGCCGGGCCCGGACGAAGCGGACGGATCCGTCCCCGCGAATGCCCATGCCCATGCGAAGCCTCCTGCTGCCGCTGGCGCCTTGCCCCGCACGAAGCCTCCTGCTGCCGCTGGCGCCTTGCCCCGCACGATTTCCCTGGCCGACGCGAAGGGCCTGCCCAGCGCGGGCGCCCTGGCCCCAGTTAAGTCCCTGATCCGCGTAGCCCCCGTCCTCGCGGCCCTGGCTCTCCTGGCCTGGGCCGGCCTTTACGCCTCCCCCGCATCGGCGGCCGATCCGGTCGACGGGACTCCGCCTCCCGCGGATGGCCAGGAGTCGGCCAGAGCTCGGCCCGGACGCGCGGCCCCGGTCTCCTCCTGGAGCCTCGCGCACCTCTACGACGTCATGAGCCGTGAGGATCCCCTAAACGAGAGGGACATCGATCTGTATATCAGCCATCTCGACAGGATCGAGGCCTTGAAGGAGGACCCTTCGGGGCTCTCGGAAATCCTCGTCGCCACCGGCTGGTCCGAGAGCCGGCTGGCATACGTGACCACGAAGACGGGGATAGCGCTTCTGGGGCATCTGGACCCGGACGGCCTCAAGACCAGGAAGATCCCGCCCTTCGCGAGGCCCAGCCGGGACGAGACGGCCCTGGTCCTTTCCCGCGAGCCCGCGATCGCGAAGGCCTACGCCCAGGTTATCCGGAACCGCCGGGCGAAGGCCGCCCCGGACAGCCCCCCGCCCCCCGCCAGGAAAGGCGCCAGGCGGAAAGGCGCCTGAGCGCGGGCGATCCGCGCGGACTCCCCGCCCGCCCGGGATACCTCCCGCGTGATTCCCGGTGCGCGGCGCCGGTCCCGCGACTCATGCCGCGCCCCGATTTCAGCCCGCGAGGCATGCCGCGCCCGGTGTTCAGCCCGCGAGGCATGCCGCGCCCGGAGCCCGGAGCGCGATACCCGACGAACCATGCCGGACGATAGCCGCACGTTAACGAAAGGGAAGGTTACCCCCTTGAAACCCTCACGCCGCACAGCTTTCCTGATGGCCGCCCCCCTCGCGGCCATGGCCTCCCTCCTGCTCGCCGCCTCCTTTGCCCAGGCCCAGGCTCCAGACGACCTCGAGGCGTTCTTCGCCTCCCAGCCCCCGCTCAAGGCCTCCGAGATCCCGATAGCCCTGGACGCGTTGCGCCTGGTCTCCCAGAACGCCTCGGACGAGTCGATAGACCGCCTGGCGGCCAGACACGGGGTATCCAAGGAGAGGCTGGACTTCATCGTCACCAAGGTCATGGCCTCCGTGATCCTGATAGCGAGGCCCGGGGACGCCGAAGCCGCGGCGCAGGCCTCAGGGGCCCGCGCGGCGCTCCCCACCCCCGCCGAACTCGAGCTGGTCCGCCCACACTACGCGGCCCTGGCCGAGTTCTTCCCCGGACTGAAGTAGCCCGGGCCGACGTAAGGCCGGGCCGCGGGAAGGCCAGACCGCCGGGACCTCAGTTCCCTTCACCCTTCTTCCCTCCCCATGTCCCGGTACCCGTACTCCCGCCCGTACTCCCAGTACCCGCCGCGCCCCCAGGGTCACGTCCCTGCGCCGACGCCGGGCGCCGCGGAGGACTCCCGCCGGGAGGGGGCCAAAGACCCAGGACGGGCGCGGGACGAGCGTTCGCGAAGTCGTCTGCCCTCTCCGGGGCCCGGTCCGGCGCACCCTCGCCCGCCTCGCGGGAGGCGCTGTCCAAGGCCGTGTAATGAACGTCCGGAAAGCCCTTTGATCCGGACCCGGTTCCTGCTAGACTTGGACATTCCCCCGCAAACCCCCCTTCCCCCCTAGGGACAGGGGGGATTTCAACGCCCGGACCCGGAGACCGCGCCGCCATGGAACCTCGCGCATCAGGACGCCCGTTCCCCGCCTTCGCGCCCGCGTCCGCCGGAGCCGTAGCGCGCCCCCTCGCCGTTCTGGCGCTCGTCGCGGCCCTCGCGGCCGCCGCCGCGCCCCTGGCCGCCCAGGAGGGCCCCCCTCCCCTTCCGCCCGAGGTCTTCGCCGGCCAGAAGCCGGTGACCGAGGCCGATCTGGACCTCGCCGTGGATCTCATCGCCCGGGGCAGGGAGGGGAACGCCACCGCCGCGGACATGGAGACCCTGGCCAAACGCCATAAGGTGGAGGAGCCCTTCCGCGCCGCCTACGTGGCAGCCCGTTTCGGGGCGGGCATCCTGATGCTGAGGCAGGGGGCCACCCCCGAGCAGATCCAGGAGTTCTACGGGACCCCGCTCGCCGTTCCCTCGGACGAAGAGCTGGAGTCGATACGGGCCATGTTGCCCCGGATTGAGGCCCGGCTCGGCCTGAAATAGCCGGAACCCCCCCCTTCCATTCGCCCGCGCGTGGCGGACCGCCGCGCCGTCGGCGCGGCTTCAGGCGCGCCGCACGGCCTAACCACCGACCCGACGTCCGGGCGGCAGAAAGAGCCCTCATCATGAGATACCCCGCGACCGCCGCCGGGGCCGCCGTCCCTGCGGCAGCCCTGGCCCTGATCATGGCCTTCGCCTCGGCCCCCGTGACCGCCCTGGCCCAGCAGCAACAGATGCTGCCCGACGAGATCTTCCGGAACCAGCACCCCATCACCGCCGCGGACGTGGACGCGGCGGTCGACATCATCAAGATCTCCTCCCGGAACCCCAGCGAGGAGGACATGCGGGCAATCGCCACCAAATACGGATACGACGACCTCCGCCTGGCCTACATCTCCACGAAATTCATGGCCGGGATGCTCCTGCTCATACCCGCCGGCCTGACGGCCGACCAGGTGGCGGAACAGTTCGGGACCCCTCTCGCCTTGCCCGACGACGCGGAACTCGAGGTCGTGCGCGCCGCGTTGCCCCGTCTGATGGAAAGCACCGGGCTTAAGTAGCCTTCCCGCCGCTCCGCCGAAGCCTTCCGCCTCCTGCGGCCTCCGCAGGAGTGCGCCGAGGGACGTGACCGGACGGATATCGCCTCCGGCCTCATCCGGCAAGGCCATGAACGCCCTCGGTCGACCTGGCCCTGACCTTGGCCTCCGCCTTTCCCTGGACGTCGCCTGAGCCATGGCGCCCGCGTCTTCACTCGCCCTTGAACCCCGCCCCTGCCCCTGCCACGACAGATCTTCCGGGACGGGAGCCCCGTCGTCTCACAGACCCGGCGGTCGACATCCTCTAGGCCGCATCATCTGGGCCGCATCCAAGAACCTCTTCGGCGCTTCATGACGCGCGCCCCGCCCCTCGCCGGGAAGGGCTCCCGCCCGTCCTGCCGGGCGCGGAACGCCGTCCGTCGGAAAAGGCGCCGGTCTTCGGCAGGCGGACGATGCCAGGCCGAGCGCCCTCAATCCTCAAGGATCTCCTCCGATGCCAATGCCAGAACCGAAACTTCCCGCCCTCCCAGCCATTTCCGCATTTCCCGCCGCCCGACTCGCCATGGCGGCGCTCGCTTTAGCGTTCGCTTTCGCCCTCACGCTCGCCGCCGGACCGCTGGCGGCCCAGACGGGATCCGGGATGCAGGTCACCACGGAGATCTTCGATGATCAGCCCCCCCTCTCTGAAGCCGACTTCCCTGCGGTCGTGGAGCTCCTGACCCTTCTCAGCGCCCCCGACGTCGACCCCGCTTCCAGGCAGGACGCCTTTCAGGAGGTGGCCGACAAGCACAAGACGACCGTGCGCCGCCTGACCTACGCCTACCTTAAATGCACGATAGGCCTGACGTCCCTCCTGCTGGGAGGCTTGAGCGACGCGGACGTCGAGCAGATTGCCGGGAGCCCGCTCGCGGCCCCGACCGAAGCCGAGCTTGAAGTGGTGAGGGCCCACCGGGACGAGATCTCCGCCGCGCTGAACCCGGAGGACTGAAACCGGCGCGACCGTCGTCCGCAGACCCCCGTCCTTCGCGCAAGCCCTCCTCTCCTCCCCGACCGGCGGGCGTCCCCGGATTGAGGGCTCCCGTGCGGGACGTCGCCCCGAAACCCCACTCCCCCGGCCTCTCGTTTGCACGCTGCCTGCCGGACGGAGCTTGCCTTCCGACCGATGCCCGTTATAATTGTCCCGGTCGCCGCCTCGCCGAGCGCCGGGTCGCGCCAAAACGTCAAACGCAGGCCGACATTCCTAAATCGAAGGCCTGTCCCCGGCCCTTCCTCGCTCCCCCACCGCTCCACGCGCCTTCGGCGCGTACCGGCCCACGCCGGATCTGTGCAAGCGCACCCGGTTCCGCATGCCCCGTCCTGAGCCTGTCCGGCGCCCGCCCGGAGCCGGTCCGGCATCTATCCGGAGCCTGTCCGGCGCCCGCCCGGAGCCTGTCCGCCATCTCTATCCGGAGCCTGTCCGCCATCCGTCCGACTCTTGTCCGGAGCCTGTCCGGCGTCCGTCAGGTTCACCCCCGGCTCCTCACGCCGGCCCGCAAGAGTTTCGTCTGCCTCCGATCGTGCCGGAGGCGCCGAATCGGGCCCGACTCCCCCCGCATCGACGGGAAGCGCCGGGCCCTGCCTGCGGTCGCCCCTGCGACCGCAAAGCGCGCCCCTCCTTCGGGAGAGGGCCGACACGCGCCCCCCTTGGGGCGCCAAACACCGCCTTCGGGCGGAGGAGTCAACCGACACACATGCTAATCACGAACCTAACCAAGTCTTTGGCATTCCTGGGCCTCGCCGCCCTCGTCCTCGCCGCCGCGCCGGCATTCGCCCAGAATCCCTTCGCGGATCAGGCCCCCCTGACCGCCGCCGACATCCCGGCCATAATCGAGATCCTCGAGACCGCCCGCGCCAACCCCACCGACCAGGCCGCCGTCATGGCGGTGTACACCAAGCACAACCTGGACGCCATGCGCGGCGCCTACCTTACCCTCAGGACCGGGGCCGGCGTCTCGATGCTCATGGCCAACATGACCCGCGAGCAGGCCGCCCAGCAGATGGGCGGCGTGGACAACGTGCCCTCCGATGCCGAGATAGCCGTGATCAAGGACAACCTGCCCGCCCTCCAGGCCGCCATGGGCATGCCGGCGCAGTAGCGGCAGCCCGGGCTGGCCCCGGAGCCTCGCGGCATGCCTCCGGCGCCTTGGCCCGCTTTTTCCCGAGCGGGGGCCGCTTTTCGGCGGTCCTCGCTTTTTTTTTAGGCTTCTCTGGCATGTAACGGCTTTTTGAGTGTCATGGCCTTGGGCATCCGTCATATAGTGAAGCCACAAAAAAGGGTTCGTGCGCCGGAGCGGCGATAATCGACATGGAAATCGCGGACGGCCCCCGCCCCCTCCCCCCGGACAGCTGTGGAAATCGTGACCGGATCGCGTCGGCCCCGCTCCGAGCCCCGGTCTCGGGTTTTCCTGCCTCGCGGCACCGGCGGGCTTGCGCCTGCGGCTACGCTCGCATCATGCGCCTTCCCCCTTGCGGCCTCAACGTCCGAGCCATCGGCGGAGACCTCCGGAAACCGCCCGTCCCTGACAGGATGAGGCATGTGCCGCGCACGATGCCGTGCCCGCCGCACCCTTCCCGCCTCGTGGCCGCATCGACGATGCCGGTGACGCCGTGTCGACCGAGATGATCATGACTCAAGCAAGACAGCCCGTTCCGGCGCTAGGAGCCTGTTGCATAATTCACAATTGCATTGCCACGGCGCTATTGGTTGTGGGAGGACTGCTTCTTGCCTGCCACATCCATCCTCGTACCCTTCCTCAAAACCCTTTATGCAACAGGCTCCTAGGTCGCCGCCTCGCCGCGCTGGCGTCCGCAGCGGCGATCGCGCTTTGCGCGCCGCCTGCGGTCGCCTGGACCGACGGGCCGACCCGCGATGTCTTCCGTAACCAGCCGCCCTTATCCGACGAGGACGTGACGGACATCCTGACGCTCATGGCCGCTTGGGAAGGGAACGGGGAAGGGAACGGAGAAGGGGAAGGGAACGGAGAAGGGGAAGGGAACGGAGAAGGGGAAGGGAACGGAGAAGGAGAAGGGAACGGAGAAGGGAACGGTAACGCGGTCGCCGCGATACTCGCCAGGCGCGGTTGGGACGAAAGGAGGGTGCAGTACCTGGTCATGAGATGCATGGCCGCGTACGTGATCATCGACCCCGAAACGCCCTTTTCCGGAGGCGATCTGCTCAGGCGCTTCGGAACCCCGCTCGCAGTGCCTTCCCAAGACGAAATGGCCGTCCTCAGACGCCGCTACGGGGATCTCGCGCGAAACGGCAGGCTTCTTGCCCTGATTGCCTCAGACGTTTTGGAACGGGCGCCCGAGAGTCCCCCTGAAGGCAGTGCCGGATCCGTCCCCCCTTGACCGGAAGGCGCGCTCCGGACATAATCGACCATGCCCGGGCCGATGCGGCGGGCCGTGTCCGTGCCGTGCGCCGGAAAGGGGTACAACTTGAGACCTTCCTCGCAGCCTTTTCGCCAACTGGCCTTTCCGGCGCTCGCGTCGCTGGCGGCACTCGCGGCGCTTGCCCTTGCCGCGCCGTTGGCCCGTGCCCAGCCCCCGGACACCGGCCTTGCCCCGGACAGCACCCTGGAAACCGTATTGCAGGGCCAGCCTCCCCTGACCGAAGAGGAGCTGCCCGCCGCGGTCGAGATCCTTATCGACCTGGACGCCGACGGCTCCGGATACGACAGGATAGGCGCGAAATACGGGCTGGACCGGAACCGCCTGATCTATTTCGCCAACAAGCTGACAGCGGGCATGTGGATGCTCGACCCGGACTTCAACGCCCCAGCCGAGGACGTGGCCATGGCCTTGGGGACCCCGCTGGCGTTGCCCTCCCCCGAGGAACTCGCGCTGATAGGCTCCCATTACGACGAAATCAGGGCGGCCAGGGAAGCGGCGCGGCGGTAGCCGCGCCTAGCGGACGCCCGCTTATGCCTGCGGGGCGTTCCGACGGTACCCGGAACGCCTCGCAGGCCCTTCGGCCATCGCCGCATCGACCGGCGATTCCCCGGCTGCCGCCCCTGACCCGCTCATACACCGTCCCGGAGATCTTTCCGCGCCCTATACCCTATGGATCACCGATCGGGAACGGACAAAGGAGCCGCAGAGACGGCGCCTGCGACCGAACCCGAGCGTAACCGGAGCCTCAGCCGACCCGGATCCGAAACGATACCGGTGCCGATGCAGACGCGTCAATGTCGATTATCGACGCCCCTGCCCATGAAACCTTTCGGGGCATGTCAATATGACAGGCGCCCGCAGCCGCGATGCCAAGAATATCATTCCATGACAACGCCGGACCGTTGACGGCCGGACCGGACAAGGCTGAGGAAAGAAACCTTCACTGGCCTCCGGCCCCTCCCCCCGGCCCGGCCCCCCCGCCTTCGGGCCGTCGCCCGCCGTGGCGCCGTCGGCCGCCGTCCCGCCCGTCCGCCGGGTTCGCGCGGGCGCGCGCCGTCGCGCGGTCCTCTCATCAACCTCCCTGGCCACATCGCCAGATACATGCCGTCACCCGCAACACCGGATAAGTGAACATCATGCGAAAACCCTTCACGGGCCCCCGGCCCCTTACCACAGTCCTGGCCGCCGCAGCCCTCGCCCTGGCCGCCTTCGCGCCGTCCTCCCCGCTCCTGGCCCAGGGGCTCCCCCCGGAAGTCTTCCAGAATCAACCGCCGATGACCGCGGCGGAGGCCGAGGTCGGCATGGAGATCCTTCAAGCCTCCATGGCCGACGCCGACGAGGCCGCCATAGAGGGTATCGCCTCGAAGGCGAAGATGGACAAGATGCGCTCCTTGTACGTCACAACAAAGCTGATGGCCGGGTTCCTCCTCACCCTTCCGGGCACCACCGAGAAGGACATCGCCGAACAACTAGGGACCCCGGAGGCCCTCCCGACGGCGACCGAGCGCGAGCTGGTGAAACCGTACCTGGGCACCTTGAATAAGATGATGGGCATAGAGTAGCGACCCCCGTCCGCCCGCCCGCGGCCGGATGCCGGTCCCTCGCAGGGACCGTGTCCCGCCGCCGGCGCGGTCGGCCCCGTCGGAGCCCGTCGACAGCACGGCCATAAGGCGGACCTCCGCAGGAGAATCCCGCCGCAGGCCGGCCAGCGACCTCTCCGCAACGGAAGCGTCCCGCCACAGGCTTGGCCCCCGACCTCACCGCAACTGAAGCATCCCGCCGCCCGCCTACGCTACCCGCTTTCGCTCCCCCTTCTCCGCCAGTCTTCCTGGTTACGGCGCCGGATACAGGCCCGTCACCCGCTACAGCGGACAAGTGAACGCCATGCGAAAACCCTTCCCGGGCTCCCGTCCCCTTCCCCCCGTCCTGGCCGCCGCGGCCCTCGCTCTTGCCGCCTTCACGCCGTTTGCCCACCTCCTGGCCCAGGAACTCCCCCCGGAAACCTTCGAGAACCAGCCGCCGTTGACGGCGGAGGAGGCCGAAGCCGGCATGGAGATCCTGAAGGCCTCAATGGCAGACGTGGACGAGTCGGTCGTAGAGTGGATCGCCGCCAAGGCAGGCATGGACGATGCGCGTACCATGTACGTCACCACCAAGATGATGGCCGGATTCCTCCTCACCGTTCCGGGAGCCACCGAGGAGGACATCGCCGCCAGCCTCGGTACTCCCGATGCCCTCCCGACGGCGGCAGAGCGCGTGCTGGTGGAACCGCACCTGGACGCCATAAGGCTGATGATGGGGAAGAAATAGCGGCACCCGTCCCCCTGCCCGCAACGGATGCCGACCCCTCGCCCGGGCCGCATCCCTCCTCCGATGCGGGCGCGCCCCGGACAAGATCCGCCGATCATGCGCCAGAAAGCTAGCCGCCCGGGGATAATCCCGGCACGGCCTCGGACTTAGCCCGCCCGCCATAGCGGCTTCCCCCAGTCCCTCGCCTTCAAGCAGTCCCTCGCCTCCGGTCAACACTCTCCGCCAACATCCCTGATTACGATGCCGGAACAGGCCGTCACCCGCAACGCCGGACGAGTGAACGTCACGCGAAAACCCTTCACGGGCCTCAGACCCCTTCCCCCGTTCTGGCCGTTGCCGCCCTCGCCCAGGCCGCCTTCACGCTCTCTTCCCCCCCTCTGGCCCAGGATATCCCCCCGGAAACCTTCGAGAACCAGCCGCCGATGACAGCTGCGGAGGCCGAAGCGGGCATCGAGATCATCAAGGCCTCCAAGTCCGGGGCGGACCAGCCCGTCTTGGAGGAGATAGCCGAAAAGGCCGGCATGGGCAAGGAACGCGCCATGTACCTCACCAGCAAGCTGATGAACGGTTTTCTGCTCACTTTCCCGGACGTGACCGAAGAAATGGTCGCGTCCGCCTTCGGGACCCCCAACGCCATCCCCACTGCTGCCGAACGCGAACCGGTGTAACCGCGCGAGGCCGCCATGAGGACCTTGATGGACATGGGTTAGCAGTGCCCGCCCGCCTGCCCGCGCTGAAAACGCCTCAGGCTTGCGGGAATCGCGCACCACGCGACCGACAGGCTCGCGGCAATCACTCATCATGCGACCGACAGGCTCCTGGCAATCACGCATCTCGCGACCGACAGGCTTGCGGAAATCACGCACCTTGCGGCCGACAGGCTTGCGGCAATCACGCGTCACGCGGCCGACTGACTGGCCCCCTTCAAGGCTTTCCGACCGCAACGTCTTGATCGGTCGTTGCTGGATAACCCCTTGTCGCCCTCGGCAGAGACGCCGAAGGATGCCTGAGAGCGGCGCTCCGTCGCGCCTCGTGAGCGCTTTCAAGGGCAGATCTTCCAAGGAGCCGCCACGAATGCCGACTCGGGAGTAGGCGGACGGCGCAGGTATCGACCAAGCCGCAACCGTCTTGACGGGCAGACACCGGGGAAATTCACCGCCGCCTAAACCGGCAATTTCAGTGGCCCACGCTATCGCTTGAGTTGATTGTTTCTGTACACGCGCGGGAAAACGCGGGGACTGCTGAAGATGAAGGATACGGGAGGCGTTCGGTACCGGCGGCTTCGGAAGCGTCTTCCGTCTGCAACTTCATCGAAGAAGTCGCCGCTCATCGGAACGGCGATGCCGCCCGAATCCGGAAACCCCGGTCATGAAGCCATATCCTTAGGGCATGACATTCGGGCAAAGACTCTCATTCCGCCACGATTAAGCCGTCAAGCCGAAGCCGAGGACGGCATTTTCCCTGATCCGCGCCGAGCCGCCATCATCATCATCATCATCATCGCCGCGGCCGCAGACGGATCGCCGCACCGGACCGGCCCTTGAGTCCGGCATCCCGGCCACGATCCGCCGTCCTGAAACTCTCTCGCCTCAGGCCTCCGCGAAGGGATCCCCCCGCTACCGGGACACGATCGCCTCTCCGGCCGCAACGCCCTTATGCGTCCGCGCAACGCCAAACGGCAGTCCGGCGTTTCGCGGGTCTCCAACGGCGCCGTCAGAGAACAGTTCACCCGGAGACGTCGGCCTCCATGCCTGAAGCTCAGCCTTCCTTGGCGATTGGGACCCTGCGGTAGCGGAAGACGCACTTCCCGTGCCCCTCCATGATGGTCTCGGGCCTGTCCAGCGCCAGATCCGGCGCGTAGCCCTCGATGAAGGCCGCGTCCCGCATGCACGACGCGACAAGTCCAAGCTCCTCCATGCCCAGTTCCCTGTACATCGTAGCGTAGTCGCAACGGACAACCTCGTAGGCGTATGAGTCGTCCGTGAGCTCCAGGACCCGGGCATCCAGCGCCCCCCCCGCCGCCCAGATGCCCTGGCGGGCGGCCAGCGTCCGGGGGCCCGGCATTTCCGACTCCTGAGCCGCCAGGGCGGCGCCCGCGTCCCTGGCGGCATTCCTTATCGCGCGCGCGATGAGTACCTTGGCCCTGTCAGCGCCCAGCTCCTCCTTGAGCGCGCCGTAGACGTACCCTATGAGCTCCGCCTCGATGCGCCTGCGGGCGATCAGGGGGACCTCTGCCTCGCCGGTCATGACTCGTGCCTTTCGCGGCCAATCCGCCGCCTGCGCCCCGGGGTTCAGGGCGCGGAAAAAGGCCGCCGCCGGCAAGGACGTGCCCTTGCCGGCGGCGGCCTCCGAAGGATGGCGCTCCCGCCCGGCGCAAGGGCCGGCCGGGAACCCCGGGCTAGGCCTTCCAGAGGCCGTGGAGGTTGCAGTATTCGCGTGCGACGGCCGGGCCGTCCGCGGTCTTGAAGACCGCCTCCGGCGCCTCGCCGGGCTTCAGGCGCTTAAGGTAGGTGATACCGTCCACGGTGAGCTCGATCCACTGGATGAAGTGCTTCTCCTCCATGGGGTGGGCAACGGAGCCCACCTGGACCTTGTAGCCGCCGTCGACCTTGGTGATCACGGGGACGTGCTTTTCCTTGGCGCCGTCGGAAGTGTTCTCCTTGAGGAGGATCATCTTCTCGCCGCAGCAGTCCGGGGCGCAGTCGTCGGCGGTGAGCACCTTGAGGGTCAGGCTGCACTTGGGACACTTGAAAATCTGGTCTATCTCGGACATCGTATTACCTCGGTAACTGTTTGACGACCTGCGAGTCAATGCCGGTTTCGGCAGATCGGGGGGGCTGCATCATCGGCGCCTTCGCGTAACGCGGAGCGCAATGCCCGAGTCGCGCCGCGTCCGCGTCGGCGCGCCTGCGGCGCGTGTCGGCCGGACGGAGGACATCCCGGACCCGCTACAGGCTCCCCAGGACCTCGAAGTAGGCCTTGGCGTGGGCGCACGCGGGGCAGAGCTCGGGCGGCTCGAGGCCGTGGTGGATGTAGCCGCAGTTGCGGCAGCGCCACACGGTCTCCTTGGGCTTCTTGAAGAAGGTGCCCTCCTTTATCTCCTTGAGGTTTTCCAGGAACCTCTTCTCGTGGAACTCCTCGGCCCGGGCAATCGACTCCATCGCGGCCGCTATGGCCGGGAATCCCTCGCTCTTCGCGGTCTTCGCGAACTCCGGGTACATGACGGTCCACTCGTAGTTCTCGCCGGCCGCGGCGGAAGCGAGCCAGTCCGGGAGACCGCCCGTGATCCCGGCGGGGAAATCGCCCGCGATCTTGGCAGTGCCGCCCTCCAGGAACTTGAAGAGCCTCTTGGCGTGCTCGCACTCCTGCTCCGCTGTCTCCAGGAAGATGGCCTGGACCTTTACGTAGCCCTCGTTCTTGGCGACCGATGCCGCCATGGTGTAGCGGTTGCGGGCCTGGGACTCGCCCGCGAAGGCTGTCAGTACGTTGATTTCCGTCTGTGATCCCTTGAGCGACTTGGTCATGGGCGACCTCCTGGCGCGGTTGGGGCGAAATTTCGCTGAGATGGAGGCATCGGCCTCCGGAAGGCTCTACGCCTTCGCTGGGCCGGATACGGGACCCGCATCGAGTCCCATGCCTCGGACATGAGCCGACCGATGCTCCCATGCCTCGGACATGAGCCGACCTATGCTCTCCACGAAGCCGTATGGCGGGCGGAGCTGACGCACCGCGCAAGATCCGGGCGCATATGAGGCCCGATGCCTGGACTTTTCGAAAGAAGCCCCCCTCCGGGGGCTCAGGTCGGAACTCAAAAAAAGTATAGAGCGGCCCCGGGGCTTTGTCAATTTACTCCGGAAAACACGTGCCAGGACGCAGGATGGGTCTGAACCAGCAAAATCCGAAATGGCCCGCCCAAATCATCGCGATTCAGCGTGCTTGCGGGAGGCGCCCATGGAAACGGCAGTTTGCAGGTGACCAGCCGCCTTTCCCCGCAAGCCGTCTCAATGGAAAGGTTGTTAGCTTACGAATCCAGGTCCGACCGGCTAAACTCCTGTCCCTACCTGGCCGCCTTTGCCAGTCCGGGTCCGCCCGCCGGAACCCTACGGGTCAACCCGGAGGAACCGTCCCGGTCAGCCCGACAGAACCGTCCCGGTCAGCCCGGAGGAACCGCATTGTCCATGGCCATGTCCATTGCCATGGTGCAACCGCAGGTATCATGTCGTGTTCCAGATGATTGCAGACGCCTGTGGCGGTGGAACATCTTGTGAGTACCGTTTCCGCGGCAGTTCCGTATCGGATACGATGATTTCATGTCTTTCTATCGAATTCCCTTCCTGCCCGCCTGGCCGGTTTCGCGGCTACGGCAGGATGCCCGATCGGCAACGAAGTCAAGTTAAACGCGAAAGGGTGGCGGTCGAACCGTGATCGGAACGAAGCGGACTGACGGACATCGCCATGTCACGCGTTCCGACTCTCTCTGGCCTTATTGTCAGGCTATCACCGGGCCAAAGATCGCAAACCTGGCTGGCACCCTTATGGGAGGTCCTGGAGTTTACTGAAGCCTATGTTGAAGCCGATGTCCTGCAGTCAGGGGTATGGCCATCGACATGGCGGTTACGCAACAATACGAGAAAGGTTCATGATGACGAGCCGAATTGGCGGCGGATACCGTAACGGGGGAGCCGGCCGGTCGCTCACCGATAACGGATACATTATTCACGTGATGACCGAGACGTGATGACCGAGAATTGATCTAAACCGCCGGGAAAACCAGGGCCGCGATGCAACGGTGGAGCCCGGATGGCGCATCAGACAGACGACGGAAAGCGGGCGCCAACATCCCGGAGGGTTCGGGTGACATGCGGGCCGTCACGGCGGGTCGGGCCGTTCCGGCAGCGAAGGAAGATGGAGACACGCCTGAACCCGAGAGCAGACTTCAGTCGCCGAAGCTTTTATAACTCATTTCCTCGAATCTGATCTCCACGTTCATCCTGCCGACGATGGATACTGCCACGGCCCAGACCTTCTTGTCCTGTCCCAAGAACTCCAAGGGATACTTTTTCCTGCATATCTGGCTAATGGCATCGGCAATTCCTCTATCGAGAAGCTTACGGACAGGAACCGCGTGATTCCGTTCGGAGGGTGTCGGCGACCCGGCGTCAATTTGACCGTGACCGGTCGCCTTACCGGACTCACTTCCCTCTGAACCGCTCGATGCGGGCAATGTTGACATTCCGGTTCCGGAAGCGAGCGAAGAATCTTTCGGCTGGCTGTCCTGTCCGTTCTTGGCGAGGCTCTGAGGGAGATCGTGATATTTTACCTCGATGACAAAGACATTTTTTCGCGACATGACTACAAAATCAGGAACCCCGCCGCCATTGCCGTATTCGGCCGAAAATTTACCGCGCACGAATGATAATGCCCTGATCATATGGGATTTAAAAAACGATTCCTTGTCATCGTCATGATGTTGGTGCGGCAACCCTGCGAATATGGAAGACAGATAATTTGAAGCGCTTTCAGGCTCAATGCTTGTGATGGCATCGGAGAATTTTCTGTATAGCGTCAAAAAATCTGTCTGAGCATCCATGGAAATATCCGGGTATATCCTTTCTACAAGATAATCTTCCGCGAAGGACATCCTGACTTCCGCGTTGGGGATCACGAGTTTGTATGTCTTCCCCATGGTGGGGGCCGTTGCGGGAATGATTTTGTCGATGGTCAGATACCCCGTCATCAATAGGGCAGTGGTAGCGGACAGCGTGTTCGTCATATGCGATTCTAACGTATTTTCGCCTGAAATATTCCTGGCGAACAGCCTGAAATAATCCTTATCAAGTATCTGCAACCGCTCAAGAAAACCTGGACCTCCGGTATCATACCAATATCTGTCGAAAATTTTGTTTCGTAAAAAGTGTAGGATCGAGTGAGGGTTCAGCACGCGTGACTGTCCGTCAAAACTGTATCCGTCGTAAAAATCGACAATGGTACCTAATATATCTTTAAGCCCGGAATCTGGTCGGAATTGACCAATTTTCTTTAGGTTTTTGAGTGAGGATCTGACTTTGCCTGAAAAATTGGTCTTAATCTCTTTCCGAGTAAATCCACAAATTTTTGAATACTTTGGGTCGAACGTGATATCACGGAAATTATTCAACCCAAAGAATGGCGTCAATCCGGTCGATCTCGTAATCCCGGTAATGAAAGCCGAACGTACCATCCCGCAGTCATGCGCGGCTTTCAGGCTGGAATAGAATCCGTATAGCGTATCACGAACGATCTCAAGTTTTTTCGGGTCATTAAAATTTGCGGTAAACTGAAAATCATATTCATCGACAAGCAGAGCGACTTCCGGAATATCGGCTTTTTTTGAAAGATCTGATGCTCCAAGGGGAATTGTGTCATATGACTTGTATAAGACTTCTATCAAACGGTTCAAGGCTGACCCGCAGGATGGGCAACAATCGAGATCTATTCCGTATTCGTTGCCGATTTCTCGCAGTTTATTCAAAAGATCCTTACCCAAACTGTAAGGGTCTGTCCCGAAACGGTTCATCTGAATCTCGATCACATGGGAACTTTTCCATTGATATTCAGGTTTCTTCGCACATATGTCTAATTTCTCGAACAGGTCGCGCCTCCCCAGCAAAACCTGTTTGATAGTGCTGAGAAGAAGCGATTTGCCGAACCTTCTCGGCCTATTCAGGAGGATCAGCTTGGGCTCTTTCGGCTTCATCAATTTATGGATGAAACCGGTCTTGTCGACATAGGCATGCCCCCCCATAATCAATTTCTCGAAATCAGCAACTTCGACTCTCATGATTATCAACACTTGCCGATGGCACCTGTTTCAAGCCAAATATTGTTCCGGAACATGAAACCTGGACATTAGCCGACCGGAATCAGACACCATCCACACGTCAACGCCATATTTAGGATAACCGAAAATTAAGTGCGCTTGATATTGTTTTCTTGGCTTTGTTCCCTGTATTTACAGGAATCCATACGGTTGCCAGAGCCACAATTCTTGATCCAAAATAACTGTCGGACATTGAAAAGTCAAGTTCTATGGTTCAGCCTCTCCTTTCCTCAGTTCCCGGTCATCTCCGTTCCTAATGAGCGACAATGCAAACAACATTGTCCTTAACGATTATCAAGATCATTGAAAGATGTAAACGAAATCATGAACGCATGCACGAATTGTCAACCCCCGGAAATACGGTGACATACCACTTGCGGCACGCAAACTTAAGGAACACAGGCAAAAAAGGCCCGGCACATCGCGGTTCCCGTGAAGGCCCCATCGCGCCTCCGTCCTCACGCACCACTCTGACTTGTCATAACTTCACGAAACAGAATCATCCTCTTCCGCTCGCGATATAGTTTCGACCGTTTGCCATGATCGCCCATAACCATTTTGGGTCAGCGCCCCTTGAGCAGGCTCTCGGGAACGCTCATCGTATGCCTTGGCAACTCCGTCACCTGCCTCGAACGGCCGTATGACCTGCCGACTCGTCTCGGAAGCGATCCCTCCCTGAGAAATCGCTCCAAGAAAGGATGGAGGCCAGAGGTTCCCGAACGGTATCGCGTCCGTCGCATGCAGCCTCGACCAGGCACGGAGACCAGCTATTCCGAAATTGCCGGATTTCCTGCCGTATCACGGATTCAGGGAGAAGCCCTCTGACCCCTCATGCCGTGCTAAGCCGCGACTTAAACAGAAGAGGCTGACTCGGGCCCGGCGCTCGTGCGTTCGCCGTCGTCCGTAAGCATTCCGATATCTCTCCGATATCCTTCAGATGTTGGCTTAAGGCCATCGAACCTCCAAAGGCTAACGCCCGGGGCGGCAGATCCCCGGAAATTTTCCCCTGACCCGTGAACCGATCGTCAAGAGGGAACGCGAACGCAACCTCCCATCCCGACTGCGGATCATGAGGCCATATCCCTTCCGGTCATCGACTGGAAACCGCTCTGCTGAGGACATCGGCCTCGGGCATGCCGGTTCCGGCGCATTTTCCGACACCCCGATAAGGAGTCCTGGCCTCCCCCTGCGAGATGGCAACTGTCCCTCAGCTGGATATAGGTTGTCAACCTCGGGATGGAGGTTACCCCCAGCTGGATGTAGGTTGTCCACCTCGGGATGGAGGTTACCCCCTGCTGGATGGGTGTTGTCCAGCGCGGGATGGCGGTCGTCACCCGTGAGTTGGCGGGACTGTGCGATCGAGCATCCGGCTTGTGTTAAGGGCCATGGTCGGGGTTGCCGCCAGGCACCCGACAGGAACCGCCCCGTCTTTTGGAGGCGGCGATCAGCCGCACCGCGACCAGGAGGGCCAAGCAAGTCGGAAAGTCCGGACTTCAGCCCGGCCCGCCGGTCACGCGAGAGGAAAGGAGGATGCCTGTGCGGTCATAGTCACCGGCGGCGCCTGGCTCACTGCAACCTCGGCCTTACAGTCCCTGTGCCGACCTATGCGGCTCCGCGTCGGCATGCCCGCGCCCGGTGCGACAGATACCTTATCCTCTGCTCCACCGCGCTTCGGGCACGATCCCGGCGAGGCCGGCGACGCTAGATCTTGCGGGACCAGTCCTACGTCTCCCGTCCCGTTCCATGACATTTCGGGATGACAGGTACAAAATCACCGCTACTGCTCGACCCTGACCGTCGTTCCCGCCCCGCGCCCGTAGTTCTCCGGGTTGTACATCTCCTCGGCGTAAGGCCCGGGCAGGACGTAGGTCCCCGGGGTAACGGGCCGGGCCAGATAAGAGAAGGTGTACACGCCCGGTTGAAGCTCGTCGGCGAAGAGCCTTACCGAGTCGGGGCGGATCTCCGCGTGGTCGTGCCAATACCCCCATTCACTCCAGGGATCGCGCGTGAGGGGGCGGAGCCTTCCGGACGCTCCGCCCGGAAGCTCTGCCAGCCCGGGGTCCTGGCCGAGGAGATTGAAGTCCACCGGCTCCAACCCCGCAGGCACGGGGTCCACGAGCGCGATGTTCCAACGGGGGACGGCGGTCACCAGCGTGAGCGTCACCAGCACGATCTCCCCGCGCCGGAAAACCGTCGCGTCCGGTTCCCCGGAGGCGGGACGCACCTTTCTGTATGTCCGACTGAGCGTGAGCCCCCGCGCGGAGACAGCCGACAGATCCGGCTTCAAGGGAGCCCAGTCCAGCCGCCGGAATGCCCAGCCCTCACCCTCGCCTTCGATCTCCCAGACGGGAGGGGGGCCGTCGGCAAGCTCGCATGCCGTAATCACGGCCCTGATCACCTGGGCCCGCGGGCCAGACAGCACCCCGCCCGCGACGGTCCTGCCGTCCAGGGACACCCTGACCTTCAACTCCGGGCCCTCGACCGCAGCAGGCTCCCCGGTTGCCGCAGGCCCGCCGGTTGCCGCAGGCCCGCCGGCGACCTCGACCGCCCCAATGGCTTCCGGAGCCGGGTATCCGGGGCCTCGAGCGCCCGTCATGAGGTTCCAGACGCCCCGGAGCACCGTGACCGAACCGTTGGTGCTCGCGACCGCCCCCCCATGACCCGATGCCAGGACCCCCAGCGCAAGGGACGGCAGCATCACGTTGCGGGGATCCGCCTCGGAAAGCGCCAGGAGGGCCTGGGCGGACAGATCGTCGTGGCCGGAGAGCCACAGGTAATGGTCCTCGCGGCCGCGAGGGTCCTTCAGGCGGGCGGTCGTATTCGAGACCTCGATCTCAGAGGCCACCATGGGCACCAGTTCGGCCACGCGGGAGTCCCTGGCGGCCGAAGGGGGAAGGGCCGCCGCCGCCCTCAGGAGAAACAGCCGCTCCGCGAGATTCATCTCCGCGCGGTCGGCATAGAGGGCCTCAAGCGCGCCTTCCGACGGCCTTCCCGCCCGGAACAGGGAGCCCATGACATAAAGCGTCTGGGCCCGGGACCCGCAAAGCCTGCAACGGTAGTCGCCCGAAGAAGGCGGCAGCCTGTCAAGGCGCGGGCGGTCGGGTGAATCGGAAGACGTCCCGGATGAGGGATCGGAAGTCGTCTCGGAAGGGGAATCGTCGGGAGTCTCGGAAGAATGAACGGAAGAGCCGGAAGAAGGACCGGATAACGATCCTTGAGACCCAGACGGCCCCGGCGCGGGGGCAGGGACAGCCATTTCCAGGAAGTCCAGGACGGACTCGGCTAGCCCGTCCGGGACCGCGAAGCCGTCCGCGGCCGCTTCCCTCAGGAAATCCAGGACCCAGGCGGTGAGAGGGACGGAGACCGAGCCGGCGGACGTCAAGGGCCAGAGGGGAAAGCCGCCGTCCCGCGATACTCTCGCGAGAAGCGCGAGCTGGTCCGTCACCCTTTCGCGAAGCTCCAGGCGGCGACCGTCCTCGAGCCCGCCCGTCCCCCCGCCGAGCCTGAGCTCGTAGAGGGCCCCTACGGCCCTGGAGGTGCTCTGTTCCAGGCAGTCGTAAGGGTATCTCTCCAGTGCCAGCAGATACCTGTCCAGCGCGGCGCTCAGGCCCGGCGAGAAGGAGAGCTCCAGGCCGCCGCGGGCAGGATCGGCGCCTTCGGGGAGCCTGGCCACCGGCATGGGGGAGCCGGCGCGGACCGCGGCGAAGCCCGCATCGGAGACCAGACGGCCCGCAGGGGCCACGGAAACCTCGAAGCGTGCCCCGTCGGAAAAGTTGCCCATGGATGCCCTGAAGGCAAGCGACATGACGCCCGTTTCCCCTGCGGGAGCCGTCCCGGTATCGCCATCGGGCGCACTCCCGGCAACGCCCCCGGAGCAGCTCCCGGCATCCACGCCACCCGCGCTCACGGCAACCCCGCCAGGCGCACTCCCGGCATCCACGCCACCCGCGCCTGAGGCATTCCCGTCGGACGCACTCCCGGCATCCACGCCACCCGTTCCCGAGGCATCCACGTCACCCGCACCCGAGGCTTCCACTCCGACCGCGCCCGCAGTGCCGCTTCCGGAGCCGCTCACGCCATGCCTCCCCTTGGCGCACGCCCCGGGGGCGAGGACGGCCCTGGCCTTGAACGACACCTCGACCGTCTCGCCCGGCTTCAGGCTCACGGTCTTATCGGGGGCGTCCAGAAGCTCGACGGCGCCGGCGGCGGCCAGCCTCACCGTAAGCTCCCCCGCCTGAGTAGCCCGGCTCGAGACGAGCGCCGAAGCCAGGAACTCGTCCCCCGCCGTAAGGCGCGCGGGCAGCGAGGCGCGGAGTGCCAGATCCCGGGAAACGGCTATCGTTGCCTCGCCGGTGCCGTTCTCGCGGCCCTTTCCCGTGGCCACGGCGTAGATCCTGTACCCAGTGATGCCGTCGGGCAGGGTGAAGCCGATCTCCGCCTCGCCGCCGGCGTCCAGCTCCAGCGCGGGGTCGAAGAAGGCCACGGCCCTGAAGTCCCGGCGGAGCGGTTCGGGCCCGCCCTGCGCGCGGGAATCGCCCCCGCCTCCGCCGGCAGGCCCCTCGCTCTTCCTGGACCAGTCCTCCCTGGGAAGTACCTGCAGGGCCGAGGCGGCAGTCAGCACCCTCAGGGGGGAAGCCTTGCCCAGGAGAGCCCCCGGCCTGAAATGCCTGTCCCCGGCCAGCTGCACGAGCCCGGCGTCCAGGGCGACCAGCGCCACCTCGCAGTCGGGGTAGGGCCGGCCGAGGGAGTCAGTGACCTTCACCCGCACCCTCACCCGATCGCCGGGGGACGCCTCGGCGGCCGACGGCGCGACGTCCACCCGGAGGACGTCCCCGTCCGGGACCACCTTCAGGGCCGCGTAACCGATCATGAAGGCCGGACGGCCCAGGTCGTCTTCCTCGCCGTCGCCTTCGCCGTATTCCGGCGGAGGGGCGACGCGGCCCCGGACGAGCGAGACGGAGACGTGGACCCCAGGGGCGTCCACGACGTCCAGGGGCACGTCCAGGACGGGCGCTCCGCCGGCGAGATCGAAGACCCGCGCCTCCCGCACCCCGCCCCGCTCGACGGTCAGGAGGCCCGTGCCGGTCGTAAACGGGCTCCGGACGAGGATCCTGGCCGTGTCGCCCGGACGGTACGACTCCTTGTCCGTCGAGAGCTCCACCCGACCGCCGTCCCGCCTCCGCCACGACGGCTCCCCGTCCCCGGGGCCCGTGGCCCAGAAGTCCAGCGCGGCCATGAAGGGCCTGCCCAGCGCGTCCCGGCCCTCCGCAACCGCGAAATAGCTCCCGGAGTACGGGGGAACCAGATCGAAGGCGACCGGGACGTCGGAGCTCACGATCTCGGTTTCCGAGACGAGCGCGTCCTGGACCTCGGAAAGGCCAACGTACGCCCCGCCCGCGCCGCGCCTGAGCCCGGCGCTCCAGACCCGGCGCCGGAGCGTGACCTTAAGCGGAGTCCCGGGCGCCGGGGCGCCGTCCGCAGCGGTCACCGCCGCCTCGAGTCGGCAGGGCTCCCCCGCCTCGCAGAAGGAGGTTCCGGCCCTGAGCCCCGCGTACAGTCCCGAGGGGTGCGCCATGAAGCTCCCGGACTCCGAGACGCTCCGCCCGTCCGCGTCGAAGGCGGTCACGGCGAGGGTGCAGGTCCGGGGGACCGGCGGGCCTTCGTCGGGGATTTCTGCCTGGAATGCCGCCGTCCCGTCCGCCCCGAACGCGGCCGTTCCTTCGGCGATCGTCCCGGACGGCGCGGGATCGAAGGTCCAGCCGCCCTCGGCGTCCGTCTGCAGGGGCGAGCGCGCCGTGAACGCCCATTCCGGCCCGTAGCCTGGGGGCCTGAAGGCCCAGGCCGGGGCGCCCGCGAGCCTGAAGTCCGCCCTGGCGCCGGAAAGCGGGGCCCCGTAATGGTAGCGGCCCTCTGCCTTGAAGCCCGCCGCGTCCCCCATGAGCCTGTCCGGCATCCCGCCGCCCGGCATCCCGGACAGCGCGAGCCCGAAGGCCGGGGCCCTGTAGAAGCCCACCCTGAAGCTCCCGGCCATCGCCCCGCCGGACTTCGCCCCCGAAGGGGAACGGGCATCGAGCGTCACCCGGTAGTCGCCGTAGGCCGCGTCCTCGGGTATCCGCCAGTCGAGGGACACGGTCCCGTAGGCGTTCGTCTCCCCTTCGGTCTGGTGGGCCAGCCCCCCGCGGGGATCGCTTATCCTGATTCCCGCGGTCCCGGGCTCGGGGGCGGCGGCCCCGTCGGGACCCACGTCGCGGGCGATTATCTTGAGCCGCGCCGTCTCGCCCGGCATGTAGACGGGCTGGGAAGCCACGAGGAAGGCTTCCGTCCTGTCTTCGGCGGACGGGTCCAGGTAGCTTGCCGCCCCCGCCAGGCGCGGGTCCATGTCCCTGGACCAGTCGAGGCTCCAGAACACCCGCTCCCCGCCCTTGGAGGCCGAGAAGTGGAGCCTGGGCCGTTGGGGGGGGGCAAGCCTGCACTTGGGCGAGACGGCCCCGGCGAGCGAGGATACCCCGGGGAGCCATGCCGTGCCGTCCCGGCCGGTCGCCCCCGTCCACAGGGTCGCGCCGTCGCAGTCCAGCACCTTCGCCTCCGCGCCGCCGACGGGCGTCCCGTCGGAGAGCAGCGTGGTCCAGACGAGCGAGCTCGTCGCGCCCAGCTTGACCGTGATCGCCAGATCCGTCACCTGGTAGAGGCTGTAGCCTCGGCCTTCCATCGCGCCCGCGAACACGGTCCCGTCCCGCTCGCGCCCCTCGAACAGGCGGGAGAGATCGAGCAGGGCCACCACCAGGGACTTCGAGCTGTCCGCCGCGGGTTCGAGCTTCATGGAATAGTTGCCCGGCCCGGGCCTTCGGGCCCTCTCGATCCAGGAGGCTACCCTGTCCGGCACCCAGCGGACGGGCCCGTTCCAGATGGCATAGGGCCACAGCTCCAGAAACCTCGCCGTCTCCGCGTCCGTCATCACCTTCCCGAAGACCTCGGCCTCTGGCATGTTGCGGATCCTGACCGGCACGAGCGGCGGGAACGCCGACTCCAGGATCCCGCCCCGCAGGGAGAGCCTGGCGTCCGGCCTGAAGGGCCCGGTCCGGAAACGGATCGTCTCGTCCCGTTCCAGCGTCTGCCCGTAGATGTCCGGCATGCCTTTTCCGAACGTGACGGCGTACTCGGTCTCCGGCGTGAAGATCCATGCGGAGAGGCTGGAGCGCACGCTCGCGGAGTCCGGCTCGGCGGGGGCCGCGGCTTCCGCGTCTTCGGCGTCTTCCTCAACTGCACCGCCCCCGGCTCCTCCCGGCTCGCCGGAAGCGTCGACGGTCCGCCCCGCGGAAGCCGCGCCGTTTCGTCCCTCGGAAGCCCCTTCCCCGGACGCGGAAGCCTCGCCGCCGGCCGTTACGCGCCATCTCTTCCGCATCTCGGTGAAAACGGGATGCGGCGGCTCTATCCCGATGAAGGCCATCGCCTCGGACATCATCACGGGATTGGAGAAGCGGACCAGAAGATGCCCGTTTTCGGGGCCCTCCATGACGCCGATCCTGTCCGGGCCCTCTCCCTCGTAGATCATGAACCCCGGGGCGACGATCTCCAGGGGCCCGTAGGTGGCGCCGGCGGCCACCGCCAGGTCCTCTTCGAGCGGGAGGAGGCCTTCAGCCGGAGACGTGCCCTTCACGATCACCAGCGTCCATGCCGTGTCCTTAGGGAGGTCCTCAGACGCCTCGGCCCTGAAGGTCACGCCATTGCCTTCGGGAGGCGACCAGACGGCCGGGGCCCGGCCTCCCTCCCAGACGAAGAAGCTCCCCCCGCTTATGGCCGCGGGATCCGCCGGCTGGTTGAACTGGGCCGATACCGAGGGCCTGAGCGGGAATTCCCTTCCCCCGTGCGCCGTCTGCCACTCCACCGCCAGGCGGGGCAAGGAGAAGCTCGCCTCCCGCGGGCCGTCCGATACCGCCTCGCCGGACAGCGACCTCACGCCGTCCGAGAGCCGGACCGTCGCGGCCAGGCTCCCCATGACCGGGGCGTCCGGCACGAAGGCCAGCGTGAACTCGTTCGCCCAGACCACCTTGCCCGGAAGCGGCGGATCAATCGTGACGAGCGACTGGTCCGCGCCGTCGAGCTCGCCCAACCTCGCCATGGGCTTGTTGAACATGACCGCGGCCTGGGTGAAGCTCCTCACGGGGCCTTCGGGCAGGATGCGCAGGACCGTCAACGGGCCGTCCATCCCGTCCGCAGGCGCCACGCCCGTGCCGCCCGCAAGACCCGGGCCTGAGCCGTCCGCAAGTCCCAGGCCTGTGCCGTCCAAGGTTTGGGAACCGGCCGACGGTGCCGCGCCTTCCTCCTGGGGCTCCGCGGTCCCGGATCGAAAGAGCGCGAAGGCAAAGGCAGGAATCAGAAACAGAAACGCCAGAAAAAGGCCCTTGGGGATCCGGCAGGTACCGGAGCTTCTCGTGACCATGAAATAAATCCCTGTCTGTTGCCGGGACCGCCATCGGCGGCCTGCCGCGCGGGAAGTAGGGCGGGGAAGGGCCGAAAATGCCAAAAACGCCGGGATTTGCCAAATTGTTATGCGATATCAGCAACTTAATGGGCCATGAATATGGAAAGCTGAAGAAATCATCGATGAAAATTCGACATTATCTTCGATTTTCCGCCTTACACGTTCATTTTGATTCGTCGACACCCCGGAGCATGAAACGTTCCGCTTTGCCGTCCCCCGCATCAACGCTGACCTTCATACTGCATGTCTCGGCAGGTGAAGGCGTCCATCCCTTCACGATAATGCCGGACCCTTGAACTGCCACGCCGCCAGATGCCGAACCGCGGCCTGTATCCCGGAAGGCGTATGATGGACTGTCCGATCTCCTGTCAAGTGGCACAATTTGAGGCCATTATCCCAAAAATTCACCACATATTGACAGAAGTCAGGAATACATGCAATACCCTGCCCATCGCGCGCGAATACGCCGATGAGGGAGGCATAGGGACGGATGAGCGAAAGAAACAAGCCGTCCTCGAGGCCAGTTTCTACTCGGCAGTCGGCATCGGCGTCCGCGGCAGGATCAACGTCGCCCGCCATTTCGTACCGGACTCCGCCGACCGCCGCAACCGCGAGGACATGAAGTCCGGCACCATGCCGCACGGCTTTCTGGTTCCCGCGGACCAGGCGATCCCGAAAGGGGGCAAGGCGGTAATCTTGGAGAACACCGGCGTCTTCCTGAAGACCCTCCACACGGCGACCGTAAAATAGTCGACCTGAATGTCGTCGCGGTCAACCCGAGGCGCGCCAAGAATCTCCCCGACCGCAAGGCTGATATGTCCGACGGCCCGCAGTTGACCAGGTCCGCCCGCTTCGACCCACTTAAGGCGGGCTTCGGGCCACTGAAGGCGGCCTTCGGGCCAAGCCCCTAGCCCGAGAACGCCCGCTGGTTATCGTGCCTCATGCGGAAGCCAACACGGTGCCGCGCCCGCGCCCGGTCCATGAACAGGGTCACCATGTGGCTCGCAGAGCACGGCGCAAGCGCGATGTCGTCGTGTCCGACGTATTCGGCAAATCCGCCAGAGCCGTGCTTGACGCCATAGCCTACGGCGAGGCCCCGACCGAGGCCGCCAAGCGCGTCCACACGCGACTCACGGCGAAGCCCGATGAGATTGCCCGTGTCCCTGGCGTTCGAGCCGGATGATGGCTGGCACGACCAGCTCCGGCGCCCGCTCGGCCGCATGGACTGGCTCGAGGGTCAGAAGTCCGAGCTGGAGGACGAGCTCTTGCGGCCTTCGAGGCTCACTCCGAGTGCTACTGGACCGCATCGAGACGATACACGGGATAAGCAGGCTCACAACAGCATCCGTCCTCTCCGAGAGCGGCCCCGACATGGCCGTTTCCTGGACCTTGGGCGGCTGTGTGAGTGGACCAGCGCGTATGCCGCAACGACGAGCCAGCCGGCAAGAGAAGAGCCGGCAGGACGGCCCCCGGCGAATGCGGCGCACACGGCAACCTGGACGCCCCGGCACGGCACCGTCAATGTCCGGCAACGCAATATACAACGCACTTACCCGCGAAGCGATGCCACGACTGCGCGGTGGGCACATCGAAATCTCCGCCATACGGCTCTCCGAATACGGGAAGCCATACGGTCCATACCCGTGACCGCAACTAACGCATATTCAAACCCAGCCATCACATATTCCCAATGAAAATGCCGAGTCAACCTTTTGAAAATCAATCATGGCTATAGAGAAAATCAATCATGGCTATAGACATGACGGGGGCTAAACCCTAATCCAAATGGTAAGTTTGCGGGCTTGGTTTGTGTCATGTCTTGACAGCGAAACATGGGATAGCTGGACGATTTTCACCCTGTAGCCGCCATGTTTATGGGGAAGTCTGGGTTGTTTAGCTCCCGTCATGTCTATAGCCAGGAAATCAATTTCGACAATTTTAAGGACAATAACGTACAATAAGTTGCCGGCATTAATAATCCATAAGCTGAATGAGCTCATTTTCCTGCCATGAGTTGTTGACATAGTTTTCAAAAAGTCAGACAGACATTATCTGATCAAAATATTGTGTTGGCATCAATTTCACTGACCGATAATCATGTTTCATGATATAATCATTGAAGGATTTCCTGATGATGGTGTCATCCGAAAAAACGGCCCGCAACATCATCTCGTGTGTATCCCGGTCATTGGCCAT
>JAISFS010000020.1 GCA_031263485.1 Deltaproteobacteria bacterium
GTCCCTGCCGCCGGTCCGGGAGACCAGGCGGTACGGGTCCCTGCCGCCGGTCTGGGCGTCCTGGCTGATCGTGTCCCTGCCGCCGGTCCGGGCGTCCAGGCGGAATGCGTCCCTGCCGGCGGTCCGGGCGTCCAGTCGGAACGTGTCCCTGCCGCCGGTCCGGGCGTCCAGTCGGAATGCGTCCCTGGCGCCGGTCCGGGAGTCCAGGCGGAACGTGTCCTTGCCGCCGGTCCGGGAGTCCAGGCGGAATGCGTCCCTGCCGGCGGTCCGGGCGTCCAGGCGGAACGTGTCCCTGCCGCCGGTCCGGGAGTCCAGGCGGAACACGTCCTTCCCGCCGGTCTGGGAGTCCTTGCCGATCGGGGCCTTTCCGATGGGCTGGGCGTCCGGGGTGAGCAAGCCGGCCCGGTAGCGGTCTTCCGCAACGTGGTCGTCCGGAGCGCGACCGGAGTGGGACCCCTTGCCCCGGACGGGCTTCCTGAGGGGGGAGGCGGCCTCGGCGAGCCTGTCGGTGAGCGGCTCGTAGACAAGACGAGCGAGAGAGAGGTCACGCTCCCTCGATGTTGCGAGAACTTCCTCCTCGCGTTTGATCCGCGAGTTCGAGATCCTGAGGCCGTCCAGGGATTCCTGGAGTTCGGCCAGCCTCTCCCGCGCCTTCCGCAGGTCGGCGGGAAGCCCGTCAACGAGCGTGGCATCGAGCTAGGGCGGGCTCCAGGGTGTCGGTCGTGCCTGACCGGCGCCTTGAGGCATCGGTCCAGCCGCCCAGAACTCCCCAGAACTTCGGGACGGGCCCGAATCCGGGCAGGAGTTCTGACGGCAGGGCCTCGAGCGCCATGCTCCGCACATAAGGGGACCAGTCCCGCTCCTGGCTCCCCGGCCGGTCGCCGCCGCCTTGACGGGGCGCCCGATACACGGCCAGGGCAGCGCCTGCGCGAAGGTCGTGTGGAGATTCGCGGGCGTTCCCTTGCCGGGGAGGACGGATCTAGTCCTGAGCCTTCAGTCCACGTCCAGGGGGAACACTACGAGGCGGATGTGCGAGGTGCCCTCGTCCAGGTGCATGACCGAGTTCACGGGCCTGTCCACGAAGGTTCGCTCTGCCTAGCCGGGCGCGGCTTCGGACCAGGGGCGGACCCGCTCAGGGTCGTACGGGACCACCGCCCCCTGCCGGGCCGGACCGTTGCCCCCCGCCGGGCCGGACCGTTGCCCCCTGCCGGACCGGACCGTTGCCCCCTGCCGGCCCGGACTGGCATAAGGCCGTTCACCGTGGCCTTGCCGCCCTTGCCGGTCACGTGGCCGGCGGACAGGCTCGCCAGCGTCCAAGCCGCGACGGGAGTCAGGATCACCCGGGAGCTCGTCGGCAGCGGAGCGCCGCCGCGCTTCAGCGTGAGGACGGTCTCGGTCGGCGCGAGGAACTCCGGGGAGTTCCGTTCAGCGGACAGTTCCGGTTCACCCGCCAGAACGACGGTGAACGTCACGCCGTTGGATGTGAGCCCGCCCAGCGTCGGCGAGAGTGGTACCGGTCCCGGCGACAGGGCAGTGAGGGTCGCGGTCACCGCCCCGCCCGGGCTTCCGCCAGGGATGCCGCCGGGTCCGCGAGCCCTCCGGCACGGGGGGCGGCTCGGCGCCGGGCGTCGCTTATATTCGGGGAGGGATTCTGATAGAATACCAGTTTCGGCACTCTACAACCATGGTTACCACAAGGAAGGCCCAGATGCTGCCAGCGTTCAACAAGAAGCATTTCGTCAAAGACCTGACCGAAGGCAGGAATTACAGCATTCCCCTGCTTGTGGTCTCCGTGAAGGAGGGGGTTACCCGCGCGAACTCCCCTTACCTCACGCTGAGGCTCATGGACCGGACCGGATCCGTCACGGCCAAGGTATGGAACGATGCCGAGAGGCTCAGATCCAAGCTCGCCGAGGGCAGGGTGGCGGTCTTCCAGGGGCGGGTGGAGCTCTGGCAGGAACGGCCCCAGCTGAACGTCAAGAACGTCTTCCTGGCGGACGAGTCCGAGGTGAACCAGGAGGACTACGTGCCCGTCTCCGCCAGGGCCCCCGAGGACATGCGCGGCGAGTTCATGGGGCTTGTCGCCTCCATAGCCGACCCTGACTTCAGGGGGATCACGGAGAGGGCGCTCGGGCGGGACGAGGCGCAGGGCTTCTGGACCGCGCCCGCCGCGAAACACTTCCACCACGCCTTCCGGGGCGGGCTCCTGGAGCATACCCTGTCCGTCCTGAAGCTCGCGGACATGTTCTCCCGCCATTACGCGGCCCTGCTGAACCGCTCGCTTCTCATGGCTGGGGCCGCGCTTCACGACGTCGGCAAGGTCTGGGAGTTCACGGCCCCTCCGGGGCAGGACTACACGACCAAGGGGAGGCTTCTGGGCCACCTGGTCACGGGCCCCATCTTCCTCGCCGAGGTTGCGGCGGGGATGCCAGGATTTCCCGAGGAAAAGCTCCTTTTGCTCCAGCATCTCTTGGCCAGCCACCACGGGGCGCCCGAGATGGGCGCCGCGGCGGTCCCCATGCTCCTGGAGGCCTGGGCGCTCCATTTCGCGGACAACATGGACAGCAAGCTGAACGGGATAAACGACATCATCCGGGCCGAGGTCGTCTCCCCCGATCCCGCTCACCCCGCCTCCATGTGGACCACGTATAACCGCCAGCTGGAGTCCTACTTCATGCTGACCCCCCGCTACGGGGAGGACGGAGAGGTCCGGCCGGTCGCTCCTTCCGCCCCGGTCGGCCTGAGCCTGGAGTCCCACCGGGGCGGTGACGGCCGAGCCCATGAGACCGCCCTGGGCGGTGACGGTCGGGCCCATGAGACCGCCCTGGGCGGGTACGACAGGGAACTTGAGGCGCCCCCGAACGTGGACGACCGGGAGTTCGAAGACCACGAGATAGTGGATGGTCTGAATCTGGATACCCCATGGGGAGGTGACGGTCCGGCATCGGAAGCCGTCGGCGGCGCGGACGGACGTGGCCCCGATCGCGATGGCCCGTCTTCCCCTCCTCCGGGACGCGTGGACGTGACCTTTTCCATAGGTGATCCGGCAGACGTCTCCGCCGGTCCCTCGCTCGGCGGCTCAGGGCCCACGGACGGCCATTCCGGGCCAGCCGATGGCCATGAAGGGCCGAAGGACAGCCTTGAGGGGCCACAGGACGGACATGCGGGTCCGGCGGACGCCCTTTCCCCGTCGCTTGGCTTTGGACTTAGCTCCACCTTCATGGTCCCCAAAGGGGGAGGCCGGAACGGTCAGCCTGACCAGGAGGGGGTGGCGGCCCCAGATGCGCGTGCAGTCGCCGCTGAGGTCGGCTCCGGGGCGGAAACTCCTTCGGAGTTCGCCTCCGGGGCGGAAACTCCTTCGGAGTTCGCCTCCGGGACCCGCGCGGGCGCCTCTCCGGCAGACGTGCTTTCTGACGGGGAGGGTATGGAGCCCTGGGACACGGATCGCCCAGGCCCGATCCGGTACTCCTCCCTCCCTGCGGTGGACGACGAGGAGGCTCCAGGCGACGTCCCTGACCAGGACGCCTCCGTGGAGCCGGTCACTGAATACGGCCTGGGCCGGGACGCCGGGACCGTGACTTCATCCGGGGCCGATGACCAGAAACCTCGGATTTCCGAGGATTCCCTGCCGCGGGAAGGCAATCCCGGGCCCTTTTCATCCGAGGAGATCGTCCCGGCAACGGAAGGGTCCGGAGATACCGGTTCGGGGACGGCCCTCGTCAAGGCGGCTTTCTCGGACGGCGGCGGGGATACCGCAGGGCTTTTCGGCGGTACCGGCGGGGATGCCGCAGGACTTTTCGGCGGTACCGGAGGGGATGCCGCAGGGCTTTTCGGCGGTACCGACGGGGGTGCCGAGGCCGAACGCGAAGGCAGCCGGGAAGCTGACCGGGACCTGAACGAGGACGGGGACAACCATGACGGCGCGGTCGACGGCCTCACCCTTGCCGGGCTTGTTGACGGGGGCACCCCCTCGAAAGCGATTCGACTCGCCGCAGGCGGGACGGCCCTGACCGAGGCTTCGGATTCCCCCGATGACTCTGTCCCGCCCGATGCCCCAGATGCGGCGGCATCTTTCGTGAAGACTGCCGACTCCAAGGCACCTTCAGCCGTGACGTCCGCCGTCACCGAGGCTCCAAGCCTCCCGGAGGGGGAGTCTCTGGCTTCGGCCGTAACGGCTTCCGAGCCGATGCCCGTCCCTGAGGCCGATGCTGGAGGCGATGCCGCCGGCGAAGGCGATGCCTATGCGGACGCGGATGATGCTACCCCCGTTTCGGGAGCGACGGGTCGGGCTGAGGCCGAACACTTTGCCGAGGCCCCATCTGTGCCGGAGTCTGTCATTGGTGCCGATGCCGGGCCTGCCGGGTCCGCGCCCTCAGATGCTGGGTCCGAGCCCACAGATGCCGGGCCCGTGTCCACAGATGCCGTGCCTGCCGGCTCCGAGCCTGCGGCTGACGAGACTGCCGGGCACGTGCCCGCTGTGGACCAGGTTGCCGAAGCAGGGACCGCTACGGACGAGGTTGCCGCTGGCGGGGCGGCCCCGGCGTCCGCCGCCGGGGAATCCCTGCCCAAGGAACCTCCGTCCCAGAAAGGCCCCACGCCTAAGGGGCTCTTCTGATGCCCTGGTCGATCGCCGGGGCAGAGGGCCCCAAGAGGTCCCTGGAGGGCATGCTCAGGAGCGGCAGGATTCCCCACGCCGCGCTCCTCTTGGGCCCTTCGGGGGGAGGGCGCTTCACTTTCGCGAGGGATCTCGCCATGGCGCTCAACTGCGAGGGCCCCGGACGCCCGGGGCCGCCCTGCGGAGAATGCGTCCCTTGCCGCAAGATCCTCTCCGGAAACCATCCGGACGTTCGGGTCCTGGCCCCCGAAGGCAGGGCAGGGAAGCACAAGATAGAGGCGGTGCGCGAGATCCGCGAGGAGCTCAACCTCAGGCCATTCGAGGGCAGGACGAAGGTGCTTCTGGTAAGGGCCGCCGAGCGCTTCTCCGAGGAGTCCGGGGGGGCGTTCCTGAAGACCCTGGAGGAGCCCTCCCCGAACACCTTCATCGCGATGACCGCCCACACCGCCTCGGGGGTGATGTCCACCCTGGTCTCCCGTTGCGTCGTCTTCCGGATTCCCCAGTTGCCCCGGGCCGAGATCCTTCGTGCCCTCAAGGAGCGCAAGGCGATGGCCGGGCCGGACGCGGATCTGCTGGCGGGGCTCTCCGGGGGCGCCATGGGCAGGGCCCTTGCGACCGACCTCGAGCTCGCCCGCGCGATCAGGACCGGCATAGAGGAGGTCTTCACGCGGCGGCCGGGCCCCGCCCGGACGTCCCAGGCCCTGCGCCAGGCCGCCTCCATGGCCCAGCTTTACACCGATCTCAAGGGGGACAAGGACGATCCCGACAACGCCGCCGCCGCCGACTGGCTGGAGCTTCTCGAGCTGTCGCTCAGGCTCTGGTGGCGGGACGCCGCGGTCCTGGGCGTCTCGGGGGACGAAGCCCTCCTGGAAGGCCCGCCTCCCTCCGCGGCGCTCAGGGCCTTGGCCCGCGAGCTGACCCCGGAGTCGCTCGCCGCCTTCGAGGCGGCCTGCGGCCGCATGGCGGACAGCCTGCGCCGCTTCATCCGCCCGGATCTGGTTTTTGAAAATTTCTGGTCCGCCGTGCTATCATAATTCGACAAAGGCGGCCTTCTCAGATTGGGACTTGACGTTTGGCGGTTTGACATCGCTCGTGTGCGGGTTGTCGTCCGCCGTTTGTTGCCCGCGTTGGCCGCCCGCAGTCCGTAGTTCGTTGTCCGGCGGCTTCAAGTTGGCCTTTATAGTGTCCCGCCCGTAACCAGCCAATGGTCGCCTCCAAGTTGTCCGTTGCCGTGTCCCGTCCATGGTCAGCCAATGGTCGCCTCCAGATAGTCCGTTGCCGTGTCCCGCCCCCAAGTCGGCCGGTGGGCGCCTCCATGCTGGCCGTCGTCGTGTCCCGCCCCCAAGCCGGCCGGTGGGCTACTCCAGGCTGGCCGTCGTCGTGTCCCGCCCCCAGGCCGGCCGGTGGGCGCTCCAGGTTGACCGGGGCCGTGTCTCGCCCGCAATCCGTGTTCCTCCCCCTTCAGGCTGATCTCTCCCGGTAGCCGTACCTCTTCAGGAGGCGCGAGGCTGAACATCCCAGGTCCTTCGGAAACGCAGGCCCGGCCCTCGGGATGCCGGTCCTGTCGTGACGCCGGTCCTGCCGTGACGCCGGGCCATGGCTTAGGCATTCCTGCGGCCCGGGAGCCTGTAGCGTAAGGCTGGCTCCATTTTAAACGGGCATCGGATCACTCCTACGGCACCATGCCTTCCCCCTGACCGTCAGCCCGCACCGTGCCGATACTGCGGCAACCCGTGCCTGTACCCGTTCATGGGGCGGGCTTGTCCCGGGCCCGCTATCGTTCCGCTCGTCCGCCGCCGTGCTGCCGTCGGGCCGCCGTTCAAGCCGGTTCCGGGTATTCGCCAGGTGGGGCAGGCATCGGCGTCGCGCCGGGCCACAGCCGCGTCCTGACCGCAATCCTTTTCCGGGTAGCCCAAGGCTAACCGGCTACCAATAATCCCCGTCCACTCCGGTACCGTCCCGAATCCGAACCCCGGCCCTCCAGGCCGACGAGATTCTTGAGGTCAGATGCCCAACGACAGCGACAGACCGTACGGCTGGCCTAAGGTCTCGGGAGGCAGTTCCGTCCAGGGCGAGGCATCGGACCGCGCCGGCCTGCCTTGCCGTGATGGCCAACCCGCCTGTGGCGGTCCCGGCAACGGGGATCCTGCGGACCATGGCGGCCCGCCTTTCAGCGGCGGTCCCGACGGCAGCGTCCTGCCGGTCCCTGACGGTCAACCTTCCTGCGCCGGTACGTTGCAGGGCGAGTCGCCCGGGCAAGGTTTCCCCAAGGGGCCGCCCTCCAAGGCGGCGGGTGCGTTGCGGACGGGCCAGAGACAGCCGGGCTCCAGGCCCCTGGGATGGCGCGGCTCCCGGGAACCGCATTTCGCCCAGGGCGGGGGCCAGAGGATTCACGGGCGGCGGCACTTCGCGCCGTCCTCGGACTCCCCCTGTCGCCGCACCGTGAACGTCAGGCTACGCACCGGAGGCCAGATCATGGCATTCGAGTGCGAGGGGATGGAGCTGGAGCTGGGCGAATGGGTGCTCGTCAGGGTGGACGACGTGACGCGCCTGGGCGTGGTGGCCACCAAGCCAGTCATACTGCCGACGGAGGAGGGCGGCAGGCCCGTCCGCCTCCCGCAGGACCGTAAGCTTCTGAGGGTCGCGGACTACGGCGATCTCGCCCGCCAGGCGGAAAACGAGCTGGAGGAGCGCTCCGCCCACGCCTTCTGCGTTTCCGCGGCCGCGCGGCTGAAGCTGGACATGAAACTGGTCAGCGTGGAGAGGACCTTCGACCGCTTCAAGACCATCTTCTACTACACGGCGGAGGACCGGGTGGACTTCCGTCAGCTGGTGAAGGATCTGGTGAGGCGGCTCCGGACCCGGGTGGAGATGCGGCACATCTCCGTGAGGACGGTGGCCCTGATGCTGGGCGGCAACGGGCAGTGCGGCAGGCCGCTGTGTTGCGCGAGCTTCCTCAAGGACTTCTATCCCGTTTCGGTGCGTATGGCCAAGGAGCAGAACATAGCCATCAACACCATCAAGATCTCCGGGGTCTGCGGGAGGCTCATGTGTTGCCTGGCCTACGAGAGCGACTTCTGCGGCAGGTGCCCGCGCGGGCAACGGGACGCCATCCCCAAGGCTCCTGGCCAGCCGCCTGTCACCGGAGCCGTGAAGCCCGCCGGGTGCCCCGCGCGGGCCAGCTCCAACTGGCCTGACCGTCCCGAGGACTCCGACCCGGAGGAGAGCCGCGAGGGGCCTTGGGACCCCGCCGGAAAGGAGGGGCACGGTCGCTCCTGTGGGTGCCGGGCTTGCGGGGAGGGCTATGCGCCTAAAGAGGCGCTGGAATCCGCAGAAGTCCTGGAGTCAGCAGAAGTCCCGGAGTCCGAAGAAATCCCGGAGTCCGGAGATGTCCCGGAGTCGATAGAAGTCCCGGAGTCAACTGAAGTCCCGGAGTCCGAAGAAATCCAGGAGTCCGGAGATGTCCCGGAGTCGACAGAAGTCCCGGAGTCAACTGAAGTCCCGGAGTCCGAATATTTACTGGAGTCCAAGGAGGTCTCGGAATCCAAGGGAGGCTCGGAGTACGGGTATGTCCCTGTGTCCGGTGATGCCCTTGAATCCAAGGAGGTCTCGGAGTCAGGGTGTGACCTGGAGTCAGAGGAGACGCTATCGAGCGGCTGGCTAGCCGGGCCAGGAGATACGGGAGAGCCGGAAAGGCTTCCGGATCAGGAGAGGCTTACGGACACCGGATCCGTACCGGATGCCGGTGACGGACCTGAACAGGAATATTTTGGGAGGGCTGGAGCCGATTCTGAGTCCGGGCAAGCGGATAATTCCGCCATGCCGTACTCCCGTGGTTATTTTTCTGAAGGGGTGGCAGTATTGGCCGCCGCTTCGGCGTCAATGGCCCCCGCGATTCGCCCCGGCCCTGATGCCGCGCATGAATCCGAAGTTTCCCTCGTATCAGGGGCGGTTTTCGAGGAGGATGAGGATCCCCGGTGTTGCGAAACCGTTTCCGGCGCAGCTCCTGACGGTGTCCCGTCCGGTGTCGAGGGCTCTGGAGGTGTCGAGGGCTCCGGGAAGGGATAGCGTGCTCATGGGCCCTGTTGCGGCCTAGAAATGTCGCATGTCAAGTCAGTGAGGTTTCTTGTGAGCAGGTCACCAACCTCTTGACCGGACGATGATGATCATGGCTTTTTTATCCGTTCAAGATGGCGGTTAACTTGTGCCCTCAAGCGGTTAACTGGTGCCTTCAGAGGGTGGCCAGCCGACTTCCATGAACATGGAACATGCTTGCTCCTGTCAAACCCGGACTCGGTAGCCCCGTACGATCCAGTAGCCATGTTTTGGTTTGAGCAACCCCATTTTAATGATATGATTGGATTAGTTTGGGTTTTTGCTTCTAAAGCGTCAGGTATCTTGATGATATGATAGCGTGAGATTGAGACACTCCGAACAGTCGGCGTTTATCGAACGCAAATATGTGAATGCTTCGAATTTGCTTGCTGACATTTGCCTTATAATTTGGATTGTCATGGAGGTATCATGGTATCTCAAAAGCCTCAGCAAATGCTGCCGTTAGGCGGCATGACCTTTCGTGAAATCAGGGAGAGGAATTTCCTTTACGCTGACAAGACCGAATATATCCACATGATGGTCGGAAAATATAAAAGCTGTTTCCTGACTCGGCCCAGACGGTTCGGAAAAACCCTTTTGCTCGATACCATCCAGGAACTGTTTCGGGGCGAACGGGAGCATTTCAAGGGGCTGTGGATCGAGACGGACAGCGATTACGCTTTTGAAAAGCACCCGGTGCTGAGATTCAGCATGGGACGCTACAACGAGCTCTCAACCAAGGACGACCTTATCGAATGCGTCAAGTTCGACTTGATGAGCGCGGCAACCGAACAGGATGTCACTATTTCGGCTAATAACTCAGGACAGATGCTGGGCGAACTACTGAAAGGCGTTTCCAAAAAGCACGGTACCGGCGTCGTCGTCCTGATCGACGAATACGATGCCCCGGTGTCCAGGCACATCGCCGACAGGAAGCTTGCCTACGACAACCGAGATGTCCTTCATGATTTTTACGCGGCCTTGAAAGACAGCTATATGTATGTCCGGTTCGCCCTCGTCACCGGAATCACCCGGTTCGCAATGACCTCCCAGGACTCCGGGCTGAACGACTTCAAAGACATCTCCCTGATGTCCGATTTCGCGGGGATCTGCGGCTTTACTATCCCAGAATTCAACAAGCTTTTCAAAAACAGATTCGCGGAGACCCTCAGGAGACTAAAAGCCATCGGCGACATCGGGCAGGATGCCAAGCAGAATGACCTGAAGGCTAAAATACTGGAATGGTACGACGGCTACAGCTGGCTCGGCGAACATCGGGTATTGAATCCTTACACGATATTGAATTTTTTCGATAAAAAAATGTTGCGGGCATATTGGCCGTTTTCAGGACAGCCGTCCCACCTGTCCGCTCTCGTGAGGGAAAAGCCGTTGGATTACATCCAGCCGATACTGGACAGCTATCAAACCAAAGGAATCGTTCAAGTCGATCTCGGTAGGCTTGAGGCCGTTCCTGTCCTTTTTCACAGCGGATATTTGACGATCGACAGCCGAACCCGCAAGGAAGTGACCGTCCAAGGAATAACGTTCGAGGACGAGGCGTTCACGTTCAGGACCCCTAACAGGGAGGTGGACCTGAATTACAAGACTTTCTGCTTCGAGCAGATTTTTTGTCGGTCGGACGCTTACCTTAGCGACTTCGCTAAAAAGATTCCGAACGCCCTGCAGAACAAGGACTCAGAAGAAACGGTCAGCCTGTTGCATGATCTTCTGGCCGGAATCACCTATGACCAACATGAACCTTCGAAAAGTCGTTACCATTCAATTATTCATGCCGCTTTCCTCGTTGCCGGTCTTGAGGTCCTGAGCGAGGCGACGGGTTCCGACGGCAGATCCTATATGACCGTGTTTCTCAAGGACATGATCCGTGTGGTGATCGAGCTGAAATACCTCAAATCAGACAAGACGAAAGCCAAGGGCAATGAGGGGGGGGAGGCGCAGGAATTCGCCGCAGCGCTCGATGATGCCGAAAAGCAGATAAAGGTCAATGACTATGCAAGACCCCATAGGGCGGCCGGGTGCAAGGTCATATGCCTGGCTTTAGCGATCTGCGGCAGGAACAGAGTTGCGGCGCGTTTATTCGAACTTGAATAGGCCCGCCATCGTCATGCCCTTGTTTCTTCACCCTGTCACGCATCAGGTTTTGCGCGGCGAGAAAGTCGTTTGCCAATCTTCTCCTTGCCATACCGAAGCGCCTTAGCGTTCATACATGGTAGACATAGTCAACAAGCGGTGGAAGAAGGCGATGCCGATGACCGCGCCCAGTCAGGTGTTACAGCCTGAGGCGTTGCCATTTGAACGCGTCCCAAAACGTCGGTACCTGACGGCTTTGCCGAACCAGGAGATGCTAACGAGTAGACAGCGTGTTTCGAGATAGACTACGTGTTTCGGATGGTCGTGAATTCTGCTGTCGGGGAACACATCGGATGAGCTGGGAGTCCGTTCGAATCAAGCCAGTCGGAGCGGGTGAGGTTGCCAGTGGATCGAAAGGGTACCGCAACGTGTCGGAAAACGATTTTATGATGACAGGCAGTACTAAGGATTTCCGTACCGTCCTGGCAGAGAATTCACTGGAATCTGGCACCCGTCATGACCATGCCAAGGACTATTTCACCGCGAGTAAGAGCATCTACGTCATTGATCATGACAACGAAGGTCTCCTCACCGTTCTGGGGCGCGATTGCGGACCGATTGCGGACAAATCGGGTATCCGGTACGAACAGAAATCTTTCAGTCCCGGCAATGTCGACAACATATCGGGCGTCATTTTGGAATGAAGGAGAAATCAAGTTCGCTTGCTCCGCCCTGGCTATGGCATTAGCATTGGTCTCGGCATGGGTCCTGCGGCATCGCCGGTCGCACGGCAATGCCAACATGATTTAGCATTGAATCCACCGAGAGTAACTTGGTGAGTTGCCAGACGGCACCTGTTGGTGAGTTGCCAGACGGCATCTGATAGATTGATGAGGCGGCCCAAAGCGACAGCTGGAAAGTGATGGTTTATGGGAACATGCTCAAGACGGGCAACCATGCCGTTAGAGAAAAGTCTCAAGTCGCTCTGCTCCAGTCATGCGGCTGAGGCGGGAATCGGGAATCAGGTCGGTTCTTCCGTGAGACGCCCTAAGGTTCACTGCCTCACCCCAAGGTCTCCACGGTGGAGTCGCACACGCTGATGTTCATAAAATCCA
>JAISFS010000093.1 GCA_031263485.1 Deltaproteobacteria bacterium
ATCGTGCTCTTCGCATTCCTGCAGAGGGTCATGAACGGCGGGGCCGACTTCATCCAAAGGGAGTACGCGCTGGGAAGGACGAGGGTGGACATATGCGTCGGGTACAAGGGCATACACTACCCCGTAGAATTGAAGATCAGGAGTGCCCGCAACATCAAAAAAGGCATCGAACAGCTGTCGGGATACATGGACAAATGCGGCTCCTCCTCAGGCTGGCTGGTCGTCTTCGACAGGGATTTCCGGAAACCGTGGAGCGAGAAAATCACTTGGGACATTATGGACCAAGAGGGCAAGTCCATACGGCTGGCCGGATGCTGACAGCTCCGCCGTACGCTTCCGAACCGGTGTCGGACTCCGGCGGTCCCGGCCCCAAGGCTTGACCCGCGAAATTCAGCTTCCGGCCCGTCAGAGCTTTGGGCTGGCGATTTTCGCCGTTTCCCTGTCAAACGACCGAATTTCATGTCCCTTCGCGCCCGGATTTCATGTCCGTTCCGCAATGCCGTAACGGGACAGGATGGGTTCCGATGCCGTCAGCATCGGAACTCCTCTGGTGATGCCCGTGACCCTGAAGCGTCTGGCCGCCTCCCTGATTCTACCGAACCTGTCAGATGGCCTGCTGACGCTTTCCATACAATACAAGGTCACGGTCCCGGTCAACGGGAGTCAGCTCCCTGGCTCTCTCATCCAGGCGGCAGACCGGTCACGCCCTGTCATGATGATGTCCGGGTCGCTCCTATGGTGCGGCAAACGTTCCTCCGAAGATACCGGATTTTTTCGTCCCGAAGCAGGCGCGGTTCGCGGTCCCGGCACCGTCTCTAACAGAAATGGAACGCCATCAGGCCGTTGAATGGTGCCTTAGTCCGATGGGCGGCGGCCAGGGGCTTGACGCCTGCTGACTCCGGGAGCGTCGGTTCAGACCATGTGGAACCGACTTGAGCCATTGCACACGGGTTGAGATCACGGGCCCGGACACGGATGTCGCCGACCTGTCATGATTCGTTCGAAAATAGTCCAAAGTATCCTTAGAAGGGGGGGGCATAACCGCCTCCACCCCCCATTTATCCAGCTATCCGGGTTCCGATGCGTGGGCCGCCGGGCCTGGAGCCGTTGTTCGGTTCCATCGGCCCGGGGGCTAACCCCCGGAGGCCTTTGTGCGATGCCGCCAATCAGGAGACCGTGGGGCGGAGACACTTGTCAATGCTTCGGGATTTTTTGCGAACGCGTCATCCATGATATTCCTGCGTTTCGATGTGTCGGACTTGATGAATTCGCCGGCCGCGCATCCGCAACGTCAAAAAGCCGGTCACTCGCTCCGGTGGAACTTCGCGATCGGTTGCTTGAGGGGGGACGCACCTGGCCGCTTGCAATCGGCCGCTGGAGCGGATGGTACTGGGAAGCGGCATGCATTTCGCTGACGCGGGAGAATGGTCAGGAATGATGTCGGGGAGACGGGAAAAGTCCGCGGCTGCCGTCGGGACCGAAAGGCCGACTGGGCCAAGATTGACAAGAATCAGTCACTTAACTTTCTTGAACTCGATCTTGACCCTTATCCTGCCGACCACGGAGACCGCGACCGCTATGACCTCCTGTCCCCGCCCGAGGATACGCAAGGCGTATCCCTGATCGAATATCTGGTTGAAAGCGAGCCTCACGCCGTTGTCCAGAAGCTTACGGATCTTCTTGTCATCGGCATTGGCTGGGCTCGATCTTTTTTTGGGGTCGCCGTATTTGTGGTATTTCACCTCGATAACGAATATTTTCCCGTCGCGCGTCTGGACTACGCAGTCGGCGTCTCCGCCTCCAGAGCTGTCCTGCGGTGTCGTAACCCCGTCGATGTAATACAACGCCGGGACCAGATGCGATGCATAGAATGATTCCGAGTGTTCCGTTGTCTGGTGGGCGATGTCCGCGTATATGTATGACATGATCGAGGAGGATCTTTCGGAGTCGCAGACATGGAATGCAACCGCGAAATCGATGTAGCGCCTGATAATTCCGGATTTTCCGTCAATTGATGTAGATGGGAACAGTCTTGGGATCAGATAGTCGTCGGCATACGATCTTCTGACTTCCTTGTTCAGGATTTTAAGCAGGAAAATCCTGTCGTCCGAACCGTCGTTCAGGGCGGATATCCTGTCTATAGTCAGGTAACCGGTCCGCAGGAGAATCGATGGCGGCGACATGATGTTGGTTTCGGTCGATATCATTTCCCGTCTGAAGTCAGTGTCCCCGCTAAAAAGCTTGAAGTAGTCCTCGTCCTTCAGGTTGGCTTGCTCCAGGAAGTCCGGCCCGCCGGTATTGTACCAGTACCTTGTGAACTCGTTCGTGGCAAGAAAATTGAGAAGCGATTCTGGGTTTAATACGGTCTTATTTCCATCCCAGCTATATCCGTCATACCATTCCATGATTCGGCCGAAAAGGCTTTCGTATGCCTCCTCGGGCTCCATGAAACCGGTTCTGGTTCTTCCGGCGCTTGCAGATTGTATGAGAGGACCGAAATTTGTTTCTATTTCCGTTTCGGTAAATCCGCAAATCGCGGAATATTTGGGATTGAAGGTGATGTCACGAATGCTATTCATGCCTGACGATATAGTTATTCCACTGAAATTGTTTATGCCTGTCATGAACAAGAGGCGAATCTTGTCGAATACCGTTTTCAATGCAGCGAAAAAACCATGAAGAATCTCCCGGATACGATCAAAATTTTTCTTATTGCGTAAATTGAAAAGCGGGAAATCATACTCATCGACAAGGACGGCTACCTGCGGAATATCGGGTTTCCTGTTCTTGCCTTTCAGGGGCAACGGGATATCTTCATGCGAATCGTAAAGCGTTTGAATCAGTTTGACGATGGCCGGACCGCTTGAATGTCTTTTGAGTTCAAATCCGAACGAGTCGGCTCTGTCGTTCAGATCCGAAAGCAGGTCCAATTCGAACGTTTCTGCGTCTATGCCATATGAACTCAAGTCCAACCGTATGACATGCGAGCTTTTCCAGTCGTATCTTGCGGACGGGCTGGATATGTAGCAGCCTTGAAAAAGTTCGCGTCTGGCGAGAAGGATGTTCTGTATCGAGCTAATGATAAGGGTTTTCCCGAATCTTCTTGGTCTGGTGAGATAAAACCTATTGAATCTTTCGTTGAGAAGATCGTGAATGAATTTCGTTTTGTCGACATAAATCAAATTATCCCCGGCAAACTACGTAATTTCGGTGTTGCCGATCCCCAGGGAATTATTCCGTTTCAGGCTGTCGTATGTCATCCTCGTACCGCACTCCTATGATATCTTGCCGTTGAATGATAGCGTCATATAATCCACTGGGACACGAAAGGAGATTCGGGTGTGCCCTCAATACGGCAGGACCGGATGTGAGCGATGCTCATAACTTCGATTATGTTCAATTTAGCAATTGTTTGGACCTTTGTCAACATCTCGCCCGAATTCGTTGAACTTACGCCGTACGCTTTGAACGAACGGGACTCAAGCCTCGAGGGTCTATTGGCTTAAGTTTGCTGTCACCTATGAAATCAGGCGGAGCCATTCCGATTTCGTGCGGGCAGTCCTGCTCTCGATCCGGGAGGCAGGCTTCCGCATCTTAGCATCTTTCCCGGCGCTTATCTCCAGGACGGCGACCTGACCTGGGGGCAGGTCGAGGTCAAGGTAAACCCGCACGATGAGCGAATCGGCCTGTGAGGTCAGGGAACCCGCACCTTGGCAATGTCCGGGCACCCACATAAGACACGGGGCTTTCTTCTTCGCGATGTCCGCCCCCTGTCATCGCGTCCCTTGAAACAGGGAGTGCGGGAAATCCTGCCTGTCATAGTGGGGCGGTCGTCGGGTCATGGCGTTTCGGTCATCGCCGTCCGATTCGGAGCATGAAGAGCGATGTCTGTCAGATCTGTCGAGACGGTGTCGATTTCGCCCGATACGGCTCGATGGCGTCAAAACATTGGCAAGTCGGTTTCAGGAGCATGATCCCCTTGCAGTGGAAGGCGGCATCGAGAAAATTACGCTTCCCCGCAAGTATCAAGCACCTCCTGCCCTGCCAATGACGCCGCCCCTGGCGGCCAATCATGAAGTGCCAGGGCATCATGAGAATGATTGGGGGAACGTTGCCTGGTACCCGCGCGGGATCATCGGGGTCTGATCCGGCCGATTGTTTAGTAAGTCAATTTTAGGACGGAAAGAAGACGCCTTATACGCTCCTGCTGGTCCGTGGCCGGTAGTCCGTCGTGGGCGAAGCGTATCGGACGGCAGTCCGAAAATAAAGGTAGCCCAATGTTTCGATCAAGGGCCGTCAGGTGACCATAACCATAAAGCCCCGTCTTTTGACTATAACCATAAAGTCCATTCCGGAACAATAAAGTCCATTCCGGAACCATAAAGTCCTTTCCGGCGATCGGGGTTATCCGCGAGTGGCGCTACGGCGTAAGCTTTGTATTTCGGAGAACCATCTCCAGTAGGTGGCGTCCGATAACATCGCGTAATAACGTGAAAGGCGATCGTCGAATGGGCAGACAGCGCGTCGCGACAGCAAGAATACCATTTTTCTGAGGGACTGTATCCTACGGGGCCGCCCGTTCGGTGTCGGCGCGTTCGGCGGACGGGAACGGCATAGCCATGATCCCTTGACCGCCTGTGCAGCGCTATTGGAGTTAAAGTTGACAACCTTCGGAAAAAGGGCTAATTTCAGGACGCGTCGGCCTGGACCGGCCACGCCCTGCCGCTCACAAGCTTCTCCATACCGTCAGAGACTGAGCCCGTGGTCACGGTCCCGACGCCCTCCAGCCCGGCCTCCTTGAAACGCGACCCGGGAACGTGCGAGGCGGTTTCATCGTTCGGGGGGGCGGTTTCCCGCTTCCTGGCGGACGCGGACTTCGTCGTTGCGGGGCTTGCCTCTGAGGCTATCGCCCGGATTTCGCCGCGTAGTCGGATATTTACCGCTCCCGAAGGCGTCGCGCGCCCGCGAAAGAGGTCACTATGCCCCTGACCCCCGAAGAGCTGAAAGAGGTCGCTCTCGCCCCTGTCCCGGGAGACTCGCCAGTCGGAAGGGACGTGCGCCTGGAGCCCGATTTCGTGGCCCTCCAAGCCGAGATCGACAAGCTCAATTCCATGGCCGGGGCGGCCGGGGGAGTGAACTGGCCTCTCGCCGAGACCCTGGCCGCGAAGATCGTGAAGGGGGCCTCCAAGGACATCCTGGCCGCGGTCTACCTGGCGGTGGCCGCGGGCGAGAGCGGCGGCCCCGCGGCAGTCGCGGGCGGCGCGGGCTTTCTCGCGGATTTCGTGGAAACCTGGTGGCAGACGCTCCTGCCTCCCCTGAAGCGCATGCGGGCCAGGGCGAACGCCATCGAGTGGTGGCGTGACCGGACCGTCCAGCTCATCGGAAGGTACGCGGGGCCGCCCATCGCCCAGTCGGCACTGGACGCGGTGACCGGGGCGGTGGATCGCCTTGATAAGGTCCTGGGCGAGGCCAGCGACGGACTCCCCTCTGTCCGCGAGGTCATCAAGAACCTGGCCGCGATCCCCGTCGAGGCCGAGAAACCCTTGCCCTCTGCGCCAGCCGAAGCAGCCCAGACGTCACCGGTCCCGGCCTCAGCGCTTCCCCCCTCCGCAGGGCCGACCGCGACGGACCCTGCCGTTGCCACGGCAGCAGGATCGGCCGCCCCGACGGCGCCTTCCCTCGCGGCGGCCCCGCCTGCCCCCGCGACGCCGGCTTCAGGTCCCCCGCCGCCTCCGCCCCCCGCGGCTAAAGCGGGCGAGGGTCCGGAGAGCCCCGGCGCCGCGGTCGCCCTGAAGGCCGTCGTGACGTCAGCGGACGCATATCTGTCGTACTGCCCCCGAAGCTTCGAGATGCCGCGCTACTGGGATCTGTCGCGGCTGAGGATCTGGCTGTCGCTGCAATCGCTCCCCCCCGCCGAAAACGGCAGGACCATGCTGAGGCCGCCCCCGCCAGAAATCCTGTCCGGCATCAGATCCCAACTGGACGGCGGGGCCTTCAGGGAGGCGCTGTTTGCCGCGGAGGACCAGCGCGCGGCCTACGTGTTCTGGCTGGATCTGGATTGGGCAGCCGCTAAGGCCCTGGAGGCTCTGGGCCTTGCCGCTTGCGCGGCGACGCTTCAGGCCCGCGTCCTGGGCCTCGTCGCCGTCCTGCCGGGGGTAGCAGAACTGGCCTTCGAGGACGGCACCGCTTTTGCAACCCAGGACACCAAGGAATGGCTGGCTTCCGCCGGACCTTCCGGAGCCGGGGCGGGCCCCTCCGAGACCGCCCTTTTCGATCGGTACCTGGAAGGCGACGCGGCCAGGTCCCTTTCGGATCTGGGCGAGGCGGCGGCTAGGCCCCGGACCGGACGCGAACGCCTGCTCGCCCGGGCAGCGGAGATGCGGCTCTATCTGCGGACCGGGCGGACGCTGGAGGCCTCGGCGTTAGCCCGCTGGGCAGTGTCAGAATGCGACCGGCTGGAGCTGTGCTCCTACGATCCCGCCGTTGCCGCCAAGGCCATGGCGGCAGCGGCCCTTGTCCTCAAGGGTGCGGGTCCGGAGTTCAGGGGCGACTATCTGAAGGTCCTGGGAAACCTCGCGCAGTGCGGCCCGCGGGCGGTTTCCGAGCTCCCTCCCGCCGAGATCGTCTAGGAGCCTGTTGCGTAAAATGTATTGAAGAAGGGAATGACAATGTTTATGGTAGATAAGCGTTGGCCCATTTACAACCGCCGGATTCATGCCAATGTTGTCGTGTTTGATGCAACAGGTTCCCAGTCGGACACACCGGCCGGCCGCGCCTGTCGCGCTGGCGTTCTGAGCCGGCCGGCCGCGCCGATCGCGCTGACGTTCTGAGCCGATCGCCTGCGCGGATCGCGACTGTCTTAAGTGTCTTCCGTTTGACGCGGATTTAACGACGGCGATACGTCTCGCACATGCCTGTCCTGCCTGGAGGCCATAGCGGCCCCGGCGGGGCCCGGAGGATTTTCATGATGGACGCTCAGGAGAGCATGGAGCTTCTTTCCTCGGCCTCGGCCCAGGGGGGGAAGATTACGGGCCTTACGCTGACCGGCCTGAACCTGGACGGCGCCAGGCTTTCCGGGATCTCCTTCATAGGGTGCTCGCTTGAAGGGAGCTTCAGGGACACGGGCTTCAGCCGCTGCTCCTTCGAAGGCGGGTCGCTCATGAAATGGGATCTGACAGGGGCCTCATTCGACGGTTGCCTGTTCCGGGGGGACATCTTCCAGGAAGCCACCCTTGAACGGTCGATCTTCGTCAAATGCCGTCTGGAAGTCCCGGAAAGCCGCGGCCCGAACCTGAAGAAGACCTATTTCAACGGTTGCTCCTTCGACGCCCTGCTCGCCTTGCATTCCGCCGACCTCGTCTCCGCAGTCTTCATGGACTGCGCCTTCGGGCAGTTCACGGCCGAGGAGTCGATCCTGGAGTTCTGCGCCTTCAGGAACTGTTCCTTCGCGGGACTCAGGATCCTCAAGTCCAGCTGCTCTGGCATGCAGCTCATGGGCCTGACGATTCCCGCCTTCGCGGCGGAGGCTTCCGAACTCCCCCAGGCGATCTTCATGGACTCCTCGCTCAAGGGGGCGCGCTTTTCGGGATGCGTCCTGGACGGCGCCACTTTCACGGGGGCGGATCTGTCCGGAGCCGTCTTCGACGGGTGTTCCGCGCCCAAAGCCAATTTCGCCGGGGCATCAATGAGGGCTTCGGATCTGGCGGGACTCTCGGCGCCTTACGCCGACTTCTCGCGCTGCGACTTCTTCGGGGCCAGATGCGCGGGCGCGGACCTGAGCTCCGTGAACCTCCACCGGGCGACGGGCATCGATCCACGGGCCCCCGGAATGAAGGCCGAGGGGGCGAGGCTTACCGATCCGGCGCTGGCCAAGGCCGAGGACTTCAGGCCTTTCATGCGCGGATAAGGCCGTGGCGGCGGGAAGCGGACCGGTGTCGGCCTGTCAGAGGTCTTCAGGCAGTACGGGGGTTAAGTTGCGGCGATACCGTCCGGGAGGGATTGGGCGCAGGGCGTGGCTTCGAAATGGCATCCCGGAGCAGCTGGCTTGCAGGCGGAGGTCAGGCCGAGTCGCCCCTGCAGGATTGTGGCACCGGGTTGAGCAAGGCCGACAATTTTCCGAAATTTCTGATAGGCGAGCCGGCGGCGGGCAGTCTCGCCTCCTGACTGCCAACTCGGTTGGCACCTGATTGTCTGATTCCTGTTCATCCAGGTCCGGGCCAGGGCCGCCGCACCGGCATTGCGGCTTGGGTGCGGAGGAGCTAAATCTAGGTCTGTGTCAGGAGAGCGTCTGGCACGGATAATGCATATAATCCTTCCGGCCCGGCGGTGGGGCTTTTGTGTGCAACCCGCATCTGGCCCGGCCACCAACCCGCATCTGGCCCGGCCACCAACCCGCATCTGGCCCGGCAACCAACCCGCATCTGGCCCGGCAACCAACCCGTGCCAACACGTGCCTCCGTGGAGGGGATATCCCCTGTCTGACACATTCGTTCTCTCGGCTTTCTTATAATACAGCCATGCGACAGGCTGCCGGGTTTCACGCAGCCGACTCGGCGAGCGGTCGTCGCGGTAACGGTCCGCGCACGGCAGGTTTCCTGCCCTGCCGTTTCCGCCGCAATCCTACCTCCGGCGCGGGCGGCAATCTTCCGCACGGCTTTCGGAAATCGCCGCAAGCCTGCCTGGAAAACGCCCGGTCCAGCGCGGATGGATCGCGCGGTTATTAAAAATCTGCCGGTGCGCTGGCCTGTGTGCCGGGGAGGTTCCGGTCCCGCCCCTCGCGGTGGTCGATGCCTTGCGGTCCGTGCGTGTCATGGCTTTCAGCCATGATTGCGGTTCGCCTTTCACCGCGATCCGTGGGCCGCCGATGCGGACTGGTTTTCCGGAAACGGCTTTCCGTGCGGCTATCTGGTTCAGTTTTCCGGTCGATCAGCTTGAAAACAAGCCGTGTTTGTTGTAAAAAAATTTGGACCGCAAGTCACCGGACGCCTTGATTTCAAAGGCGAATCTCTGACTCGGCCGCCTGGGGATCGGCGGAAAGTCGGACCCCAGCGGTCCGATCCCTTCGGCGGGCCGGTCCCGGAGCCCGTTAGCCATCGCGTCTGTCCGGCTTCAATTGTGACCTAATTCATGAGGTCAGGTCCGGGCGCCTTGGGATGCGCACAAGGCTGATTGTGCGGCGCCGACGGGGGAACGGCGAGAACTTCACGGCCCTATCCGTCTCCCTTTTCTTTTTTATTCCTCACTAAGCTACTAAACTACAAAGTTACTTAGCTTCTAAGCTGCTGCTACGCTTAAAGCTGACCGGCGACTCCACGATGCACGAACCCCTTTTTAGGCATCGCAATATGATGGGTGCCAAGGGCATGGCGCCCAAGAAAAAGTTTCATGACATTTTTCTAAGGCCAGGACGGCAGCCGTCAGGGACGGGGCTTGCCACGCGAGGAAAGGTTTGGGCGGATCATGAGGCTTAGGCTTCTCGAGAGGATACGGGCCGCGTCTGGCGCGAGGAGGCTGGGCAGGTCGAAAAGCGATGACCTTATGGAGTCGCTGGAGAAGTATCTGAGCCTCATTCTGAATACCCGCCAGGGTTCGTCCATGAGCGCCCCGGACTTCGGCATGCCCGACTTCGTGAGCCTGATGGGCCGCGGGGATCTTGACGGCATCCGCGAGCTCTCGCGGGTGCTCACGGAAGTGGTACACGAGTACGAGCCGCGCATTTCCGAGGCCGAGGTCGTCTATTCCCCGGGACGCGAGGAGTCCGGGGTGCTCGAGTTCTCCCTGTCCGGGTCCATCGAGATCGAGAACCAGAAGCAGAGCATCTTCTTCCAGACTTCCATCAACCCGGACGGCGCCGTGAACGTCAAGAAGTAAAGATCCGAGGTCGGGCGCGGTCGTGGGATAGGTGAGCGGACGGCGTTGCCGGGGGATGTGGAGCGGGCGGTTCGACGGGCGGATAGGGGGAGCGGACGGCGCGGGACATGCGGCCCGGCGGCGGGTCGGCATCATGGCCGACGGGGGGGAGCGGTTGATCAAGGACTACTACCAGGAGGAGCTGGCGGCCTTGAGGGAGCTCGCGGTCGAGTTCTCGCGGGACTTTCCGGCCCTGGCCCCCATGCTCGGCTCCAAGGGGGACGACCCGGACGTCGAGCGGCTCCTGGAGGGCGTGGCCTTCCTGTCGGGGATGGTGCGCGAGCGTCTGGAGGAAGGCTTCCCTGACCTCGTCCAGTCGCTCCTGCGGAGCCTGTTTCCCGAGGCGCTGGAGCCCGTGACCAGCCGTACCGTCATGCTCTTCACCCCGGTCCGGGGATTCACCGAGACCGTGCATGTGCCCAAAGGCGCCCTCCTGGGATCCGTCCCCGTGGACGGGGCCAACGCGCTCTATTCGACCGCGGCGCCCCTGACCGTGATGCCGGCGGCCGTCACCCGCGCGCAGCTGGAGGACGGGGGCTCGTCGGGCGGGGCTCTCCTGCGGATCACGCTCACGGGCCACTCGCCGTTGACGATGTGGCTCCCGGACAGGCTGTCGCTCTACTTCGCGGGCGAGTACCCGGCGGCGAGCGAACGTCGCAGGCTGGTCCTTTCGGGTCCCGGCACGGTGATCGCGGGGGCGAAGGGCGCCGAGAGGGCCCTCCCGCGCGGGGCCGTGATCGCGGGCGGGTTCGGGAGCCCGGACGCGGGCGCCGAGGGCCGCGCCGGGAGCCGGGAGGGCTTCCGGCTGATCCAGGACTACTTCGCGATGCCGCAGCGCTACATGTACGCGGAAATCTCGGGGTTGAGGGACGCCATCCCCTCCGGGGCCCAGGAGCTCACCTTCGCGCTGCCGGTACCGGACATGAAGGACGCCCGGCAGGCCTTCAGGCCGGAGCACCTGCTTGTCAACACCGTGCCGGCCGAGAACCTCTTCCCGCATCCGGCCATACCCGTCACGGTGGATCACAGGCGCATCGAGTACCTGGTGCGCCCGCAGGACTACGAGGCGTCCAGGATCGCGATCTTCCGGGTGGAAGGCGCGCAGGCCGTGACGAAGGACGGAAGGGTCAGGCCGTATCTGCCCTTCGAGCGCATCTCGGAGCATTCCGGCGCGTCGGGCATCTACTCGATCCACTCCAGGAGCTCGCCCATCTCCGGCCGCCCGGAGCATTTCCTGCGGGTCGTCTACATGCCCGGCGAGAGGCTCCAGACAGAGACGATGTCACTGAACCTCCTGTGCCACAACTACGGGATCACGGACATGCTGCGCACGGGGGAGATAACGCAGCCCACCGACACGTCCCCGGCCATGGCGTCCTTCACCAACATCACCCCGCCCACGCGCCACTGCCCCCCCGTGAGCGGCAACCGGGAGCTGTGGCGCATGCTCTCTCACCTGCACGTGAACCTCCTGGGCGAGCTCACCGAGAGGAGTTTCCGCGAGACCCTGAAGCTCTACGACTCCCCCAACGACCCGGACATGGGGAGGCTCCTGGCGAACCAGAAGCGCATCGAGTCCTTCGGTGACTTCAGCTCCAAAGGCGAGGACCACTTCGTTGGCGGGCGGCCCGTCCGCGGCACGCTCCTGGAGATGACGGCCGATGCCAGGGGCTTCGCGTCCCTGGGCGATCTGAGGCTCTGCGGGGACGTCCTGGACCGCTTCTTCGGGCTCTTCCATCACGTGAACACCTTCACCCGGGTGGTCATCACCGAGAAGAACACCCGCGAGGCGTTCAGCTGGCCCCCGCGGCTGGGCACGAGGCGGCTGGTATGAGCCGGGCCCCCGAAACGCCGCGCGCGCCGGGCAAGGCCCTGAGCCTCGAAGAGGAGCTTCTGGCACGCCCCGGCTCGTTTTCCTATTTCCAGGCCATCCGGGTAATCCGGCAGGCCCGGACGGCCCCGGGCGGGTCCATGAGCGCCTTGGTCAGGCGGGGCATAAAGATCCGGGCCGACACCTCCCTGGGCTTTCCGGGCGCCGATCTGGTCCGGGTCGAGCGGCTGTGGCCATCCGGCGGCCCCGTCTCGGCCGCGTCCCCGGCGGGGGCCGAGTCGGTCCCGCCCGGCGGCCGCCTGCCTCCGGGGGCGTCCCCGGGAGCGCGGGAGACCGCTCCGCCCGTCGCGCCCGGCATCGCGCCGGGCCCCCCGGCGGGAACCGCGCCGGACGCCCGCCCCCCGGCTCTCCCGGACATCCTGGACGGGGGCGGACCGGGCTACGGCGAGTACCCGCGGCCCCTGTACCGGCTGACCGTCACCTTCATGGGGCTCTACGGCGCTGCGAGCCCGCTCCCGCCTTTCTACGCCCAGGAGATCCTTCAGGACGAGCTGAACGACGAGAGCGCCACCCGCGAGCTTTTCGACCTGATAAGCCTTTCCAGCTACCGCTCGCACGCGCTCGCCTACTTCTACTCGCTGTTGCCCTTCAGTGTCCTGGAACTGAAGGACCCCGCAGCCAGGGGCATCCTCTTCGCGCTGATGGGCGAGGAGTTCCGGGAGGAGGCCCGCCGGGACGATTTCAGGGAACTGAGGCTGTTCTCCACCAAGATCCGCTCGGCGGGCGGGCTCATGTCGCTGTTGCGTTCGACCGCGCCGGGAGTTCCCCTGGAGCTGGAGGAGTGCGTGCCCCGCTGGGTCGCAGTGCCGCCGGAACAGCGGGGGAGGCTGCGCGGGCCGACCGCCCGCCTGGGCCGGACGGTCCTGTTGGGCGGGAGGGCGAGGGATTTGGGCGGCAAGTTCCGGCTCCGCGCCGTGGCGAAGGATCTTGACGGGCTGGAGGGGCTCATGCCCGGCGGCAAGGTCTTCGGGGCCATCAGGGCGGCCGTGGACCGCTATCTGGAGGCGCCGCTCGTCTGGGATCTGGAGATCCGGCTTCCTCGCGGGGCGGCGGAGGGCGTCGTGCTGGGCGCCCGGCGCGGCCGGTTGGGCCTTTCGGCCTTCCTGGCACCCGAAAAGGACCCGGGCGGCCAGTACGTGTTCAACCGCGTGCCGGAGGGGGCGCATGTCTAGGCATTCGGATTGCGGGATCCTCACGGGTCCTCCGGGTTCCGGGACACCGGAAGGGAAAGGCGGCGCCGGGGGCGTCCCAGGCCGGGGCCCCGCCCCGGACTTCGGAGGCTTCGGCGGGGCGGCCCCGCGCCGACGCGCCGGCGCCTTCCGGGCCCCTTCCCCAGGACTGGCATCGGCATTGTCCCTGGCGCTCGCGTTCGGAGCGCTCGCGGCCGGCTGCAGCAAGAAACCACCCCTGACCCCTACCCAGGGGCCCCCGGCCAAGAGCATCGGCGCCATCGACTGGACGCTCATGCCAGCCGGGGTGAAGATAGGCGTCATAGCCGACCCTGACCTCAACACCGGACCGGCCGGCGGAGGACCCGCCGCGCTCATGGTGTGCCTGTACCAGTTAAGCGATCCGGGCTGGTTCGCCTCCAACATGAAGACATCGGAGGGGCTGGCCGAACTCGCGGCATGCCCGCCCGGGGACCCGCCGGGAGGCCCGGCCGCGGCCGCCTCGGCGCCCGTGAAGGGACTGGTCAGCGCCGAAAGGTACTTCTTCCAGCCCGGCGAGCGGAGGGACCTCGTGGTCGACCGCCAGCCCGGGACCCAGTACGTGGGCGTGGCGGGAGGCTTCATGACGCTGCCCGCCCAGGGCGGCGCGGCCTTTCTCCCCGTTCCCGTCTACCACAAGCACAAGCTCATCTTCGCTGACACCTACGAGCCCATGGAGCTCAGGTCCTGGCTGGCCCTGCGCAGCCAGCTCCTGGCCTTCTACCCCAAGAGCGAGGGCTCCTACGATCTGGGGGTGGACGACATCAACCCGGACGGCACCGTGAAGAAGCGCGAAAAAGAAAGGTCCGGCAACATCGCTCCTCCCCCGGCCTATCTGCCCTGCCCTATAGCCTGGACGCTCAAGCCCGGCGAGACCCTGGTCTGCCCCGCGCACGGGGACGGCCAGCCGACGGCCCCGATCCCGGCCCCCGCGCCGCCGTCGTCCCCGCAGGGCGCGGCCCCCGCGCCGCCGTCGTCCCCGCAGGGCGCGGCCTCCGCGCAGGCGGCTTCCCCGCAGGGCGCATCGCCGCAGGGTTCGGTTCCCGCACCGGGCGGGCAGGCGGAGGCGGGGACCTCCATCCCGCCGCCTCCGCAGGGCGGGGCGTCGCGGCAGGCGCGGACGGTTCCGGTCGCGGGAGTCCAGCCGCCCGTCCCGGCGCCCCCCGCAGGGGCGGGCGATGCGCCGGACGCCCCCTCGCGCGCCCTGAGCCTCCCCAGCGGGCCAGCGACCGCCAGCCGCTCGACCGCCCCGCCCCGGGGCGCCGCCGCCGCGCCGCCGCCCGCGGCCGTCCAAGGCGCCGCCGCCGCAGGGCAGGCGCCCCCGGCCCCTCCGGACGCGGCCGCGCCGCCTGACGGGGGGCTCCTTTCCGGCTCGACCCTGAAGGACGCGGCCCAGGCGGCATCGACCGTCTCCTCCGCCGCGGGCGCGGCCCAGCAGGCCGGGGCGGCGGTCAAATGATCTTCTCGCGGGTAATATTCTGGAAGGAGGGCGGGCCCCTGGAGCCGCACCTGTTCCAGCTCTCCGAGATCCTGGCGCGCTCCGAGCTCTACGGCGCCGCGGAAGGCCTCGCGCCGTGGCCCTGGGGCTTCGCGTCGCTGGAGCTGGACGACGAGGCCTTGGACGAGGGGACGCTCGCCGTCCGCGAGATGGACCTGGCGCTTCCCGGGGGCTTCAGGCTCACCGTACCCGGAAACGCCAGGGTGGACCCCGCCCGTGCCTCCCTTACGGGCGCCGACGGCGAGATCGCGGCATATCTCGGAGTCCCGGTCTTCTCCCACGTCGGCCCCAACGTCGACCAGCTGACCTGGGAGATCCGCGGGGCCGCACCTGCGGCGCTCCGGGCCGCCGAGGCCGGACTGGGCGGGGAGCCGGTCCGCTATCCCCGCTACCAGGATCTGGACAGGATCACCGCGGCTTTGGCGGCGGAAGGCCGAGCAGGGTCGCGGGGCGGCGGGGAATCCGACGCCTCGGGCGGCCCCGGCTTCGCGCCGCCCAGGGACCCCGGACACGCCCTCGCGCTGGGCCTTGCCGAGTTCGGGGGCGGGGAAGTCGCCCGCGAGCTCCCTTCCGGACCGTCGCTCGCCGGTCGGGGCAGGCTGATGAGGAGCCTGGAAGACCCTTCGGCGGTCAGGGACATGCACGCGGGCGGTCCCGATGCCTGGGTGCATGCCCTGACCTACCAGCCCGGGCTGATGTTCGGTCAGCGGGACGCCGACTCGCGTGGCCTCTTTCTGGTGCCAGTGGCGCGGCTCCAACGGTCCGGGGGCAGGCTCTCGCGGCTGCCTTTCGCGCCGCCGGCCGTCAGGCTGTACCAGGACGGGCTTTTGCGGGACACCGCGCTGGACGTCCTGGAGCTCCTCCGCGCCAAGGGCAGGGAACTGGAGGAGTACAAGCTCCCGCCCGGCAGGGAGAGGGCTTCGGAGTCCTCCCTCGCGGAGCGGTCGCTGGCGGTGGCCCTGGCCGTCGTGGCGAGGCACATAGCGAGGCTCCATCACCTCCTGGCCGCGGAGGCGCACCCGTACGCGGCTCACTCAGAGCTATTGGAGCTGGCTTCCGAGCTGGGGCTCTTCGCGCCGGCGGGAGCGGCAAGGGCCTTTCCCGTCTACGACCACTCGGACCCCGGCCCGGGGTTCGCGGCCCTCAGGGCGGCGGTGGCCGGACTTCTGGAGGAGGTGAGTTCCGGCCCGGAGCTGAACCTCGTCTTCAGGCGGGAGGGCCCGGGGAGTTTCACCTGCGATCTCCCCGCGCTCACGGGGGGGGAACTGGGCTTCTGGCTGGGCGCCCGCACGGATCTTCCGGCGGAGGAGGCCAAGCTCGCGGTCCCGCAGAAGGCCAGGCTGGCCTCGCCTGCCAGGCTGGAAGCTCTCGCCGCCCTGGGCTTGCCCGGCGTGGGCCTGACCCCCGTGCGGGAGGCCCCGGCGGGACTGAGGCGCCGCAGGGATACCGCGTATTTCGCGATTAGGAGTCAGGATCCCCTGTGGGAGGAGGCGTTGAGGGAGGGCCGTCTGGAGGTCCGCTGGGACGACGCGCCCGAGAAGGCCCAGCTTATGCTGGTGGCGGTGAGGTCGTAGGCCGTGGAATGGCTTGCGGAAAGGCTCGCCGATAAGGGAGTCGGGCTATCCGCGGCGTCCTCGGCGTCGATAGCGTTCCGGGCCTTACGGGTGACCGCGGCGTCCCGGGCGACGGTCGTTTCCCGGGCGTCCGGGGCTTCCAAGGCGTCCGGGGCGGGCAATGCCCGGACCCTGACCGCTCACGGCATGAGGTCCCCGGGTCGAGCGGGCGGCGGGGCGGGTCACGTGGCGCGGGGCTCGGTGAGCTGCTGCGGCGAGAGGCGCGAGAGGCGCGGGAGGGGCATGGGATGCTGAAGAAGATCCTCCTGGTGCTCCTGCTGTTCTTCCTTGCCATACTGTCCGCGCTGGGGCTTCTGCTCCTCGCCTGGCTGCTGCAGTGGAGCCCGTGGATGGCTCTCGCCGGACCGGCCCTATTCCTGCTCGTCCCCTTTTTCTGGTACGTGGGACGCCTCGTGTCGAGCGTGTTCGCCCGCAGGCGGTACGCCGAGAGCGTTCTGGGCCGAGGGACGGGGCTTCCGGAGGCGGCGGGGGAAGGCTCCGTCCTGCGCCGCGACTGGGAAAGGGGCATCAGGGCCTTGAGGCCCCCGGACCGCTCGCTTCCCTCCAACCCTGTTAAGGATTTCCCCTGGTTCCTCGTGGCGGGCCCCCAGGGCGCCGGGCGCCACGGCATCCTCCGGGGCGCGGGCGCCCCCCTGGATCCCGATCCCGCCGCGCCTTTGGAGGGCCCGGAAGGGTGCAGCTGGTACTTCTTCGACAAGGCCGTCTACGTCGCCGTGCGCGGCCTCTTCGATCCGCCTCCGCCTCCCGCGGGCCCGGCCGCCTCCCACGTAACGGGGCCCGGCACGCTCAGGCCCGGGGACGCCGCCGGCCAGGGGCCGGGAGGGGCCGAGGACATGCGGGCCGGGATGTGCGCGCTGTTGCGGGAGACGGGCCGCCGGGTGCCCCTCCAGGGCGTGGTCGCGGCCGTGCCCGCGGCACTCCTGCGCCCCGATCGCGAGACGGAGCTGAGGGATCTGGCATTCCAGACGGGGCGGCTGTTCGACGATCTGGCAGACGTGCTGGACTTCTCCCCTCCTCTGTACGTGTTCGTGACGGGCCTGCACCTGGAGCCCGGCTGGGAGGCATCCCTGGAGCGGCTCTCCGCCGAGGGGGCCGTCCTGGGCACGCTCTTCGGGCAGCAGGGCACGGACGAGAGCCGGGCCGCCGAGGCGGCGGGGGCGATCCGCTCCGAGATCCGCGACCTGACGGTCGAGGCGCTGGAACTCGAGCCCGAGCGGATAGCGCCTTTCCTGGCGGCGTCATGGGCCGCGGAAGGCCTCCAGAGGCCCCTGTCGGTGCTGTGCGGGGCATTCCGGAACCCCTCGCCCGACGCGGTTCCCGTCAGGCTCGCGGGGATTCTCGTGTCCCTGCCTCAGGTCCCGCCGTCCGAGCGGCCCCACGCAGGGCCCGCGTCCGCCGGTCCTGATGAGGTTTCCGTACAGCTCGCATCCGGGGGAGCGGCTTCGCCTGGTCGGGCCGTCCCCGGCTACGGGTCCGGACAGTTCCCGTCGTCGGGCGTGACCGCGGGCGCGGGGGAGCTGGCCGCTACCGCGAACACGGCCGCGGCGGTATTGGCCGCGCAATCCGGCTTCGCCGCCGCCTCCGTCGGGCCGGAAGAAGGCGCGGCCGCCCCCCAGCCCGGGCGGCCCGGGGCGGCGGAAAGGCTTCTGGCGGAGACGCTCCCGGGCATGGGCAACCTGTCCCGGAGGCTCAACCGCGCTGGCGGCAGGCGCCAGCGCGGGTACGTCGGGTGGATAGCGGGCTTCTACCTCGTCCTGGCGATCCTGGCGTTTCTGATCGCCGAGAACGTCCACTTCCAGCGGGGCGCCTCGGGCGAGGCCGCGAGCCTGGACGTCGCCCTGGCGGCCGCCATGCCTGCGGACGGGCCCAATTCCGCGGGCGGACAGGCGGCCCTGGAACGGGCGGACGCGGCGATCTACCTTCTGACCAGGCTGGAGGCCTTCCGCGGCGGGACGGCCGTAAGGGGCATCGGGCCGGACCCGGCGGGGGACCTCAACAGGCGGTTGGAGGCGGCCTTCACGCGGGACATGGAGGAGGCGACCTCCGAAGTGTCGGCGGCCATCGACCGGCAGTTGGATACGGTCCGGGACCCGGATTCGGACCTTTTCTCGTTCACGTTCCGCCAGCTCCTGCTGCTGTACTCCGCATACTCCGGAAGCATGGGCGAGCTGGGGAAGACATTGGGCATGGACGTGGAGGAAATCTTCCTCGTCGTACCCGACGGCCTGGACCTCGCGATCCATCCCCTGTGGAACTACACCTACGCGAGGCTCCTCTCGGTCCTGGTGGAACGCTCCGCCAACGGCCCGATCAAGGGCGATCGGAGCGAGCGGATCCTGAAGGAGCTGAACGACGCCGTGGACCGGGCCATGGAGCTCCGCGGGGACAGATCCTTCGGCTGGCTCATGGCCTGGAGCGAGCGGACTTCCGGGGCGAGTCCGATCACGATCGCGGAGTTCTGGGCGCCCTACTACAGCGCCGAGGAGATAGCGGCGCTTCTGCCCCGCGGCGTCCCGGGCCAGGTGCGCGGGGCCTGCACCGCGAGAGGCCGCGCCTTCATCATGGAGGCCCTGAGGCTCATAAGCCTAGCCGAGCACCCGGAGCGCGGCGGGGCCGGGGCCTCCCCCGCCTCCGACTTCGCCAGGGACCACGACCAGGCGTGCCTGGCCGAGTGGAGGGACTTCAACGCCGCCTTTTCCGGCCCGGTGGCGACGAACCTCCTTTCCGGGGCCGGGCTCAAGGATTTCAGGGGGCTTCACATCGGCAGCGGGGGATCGCCCGGAGCCCGGGCGGCCGCGGTCATGAGCGATAATCTGGACTACCTGAAAGGCGACCCCGCCGCCCCCGTGTGGTACCGGAACCTGGCGCTGGGGCTCCTGGCGTCCAGGTGGTCCGCGGCCAAGGAGGACTGGCGTGAGGCGAAGGATCCGCTCCGGAAGGCCAGGGCCCTGGGCCCCATTTCCCGCGCCGTCCGCGAGCAGATGGAGGACGTCTACTACCGGACGGACTTCGTGAAGCGCGTCTACGAGGCCGAGAAGGAATTCACGAGCTACAGGACGGCCATCGAGGCCATCCTGGCGAGCCTCTCCGACAACCCCGAGGACGCCTTCCGGCTGGCCGCCCGCAACTACGGGGGCCCGGCCGCCGCTCCGGCCCCGGCGGCCCCGGCGGGAGCCGCGGCGGCCCCCGTCGGCGAGGCGGCGGACGCGCCTTTCAACGACGCGCGTGACTCGCTGTCGCGTTACGCGGCCCAGCTCTACAGGGACGCGGGGGACTACGAGCCCGACGACTTCGTCTTCCGCATCAGGACGAGCGAGCTGGGAGCCCTGGAGAGCGTCCTGGTGGACACCGCGGCCCGCACGCTGGACGGCTACTGGGAGAGCGACGTGATCCTCCCGGCCAAGTTCCTCTCCGATGCCGAGGTCCGGGAGGCCATGTACGGCAAGGACGGGCTCATCCTGAAGTTCCTCTCGGGCCGCGCGGCCCCCTTTCTGGACTCCAGGGGCCCCGCCGGCTATTCCCCCCGCGTCTGGGAGGGCAGGCCCTTCCCGTTCACCGAGGACTTCCTGCGCCTGGCGTCCCAGGGCGGGGGTCCCGTGAGGGACGCCCCCGCCGACAGCTATGCGGTGAACATCTCGATGACCGCGGCGCTGGCCGGTGACGGGGCGCTTGAGAAGCCCCAGCGCACCGTGGTGACCGTGAGGACCCCCGAGGCGGCCGATCAGATGATCAACTACAACTATCCGAGCTCGCACGTGTTCACCTGGAAGCCCGGCTCGGCCGCCGAGGCCTCGGTGGAGATAGACCTGCCCAGCGTCTCGCTCATGGTCTCCTGGGACGGCCCGGACGGCTTCCCGAACTTCCTAAACGATCTCGTCTCCCAGAACTTCGAGCTCTACCCGCAGGACTTCCCTGACCACCGGGCCCAGCTCGAGGCCCTGGGCATATCCAAGATCCGCGTACTCATGAGGGCCGACGGGGCCCTCCCCGTCATCCGTTACCTGAACCTCCCGCGGACGGCCCTGCCGGTCTCCATCGTTTCCGTCGGAAGAGAGCAGTGAGTACCGCCCCCGGACGTTGTCCGGGGAGCGCGAGGCGCCTTTGCCCTGACGAGGGTTGCAGGCCGGCGTCCGTCCGCCGGGTAGCTGAACCCGGCGGCCAGGCGATCCCGGCGTTCGGCGCGTCCCGAAAACGTTTCGGCGAAACGCCTTTCGGCGGGTAAAATAGGCAGCCGGAAGCAAGCCATCGGCCCCGGTTTTCGGTACTTGAGCCTCATGCCCTTAGCCTCGGGCATTCGGGTGCGGGCTTTGAGCCGCCGCTCTTTGAGCCGCCGCTCTTAATTATTATGCTTCAAGCCGCCGTAATTTAACCGCAGTCCTTGATTATTAAGCTTCAAGTAGCCGTAATTGAACCGCAGTCCTTAACCGACCCGCATTCAGTCGCTATAATAGAGCCGCTGTCCTTAACCCTGCGTCATTGACCGATGTTCATGAGCCGCATACCCTAAGCCTCATGCCTTAAGCTTGCCTGACCCCCTGACTCCCATGCGGTCGGGCCGCTGTCTTCCGACCGCGTGTCCCCGAAGGTCTTTCAGGGCCATTCGCCCGACTTTCGCCAACCTTTCGCTATTCCTCCAACGGCCTGACCGAAGGCACACATGTCCCCACGCACCCGCAAAATCCTTTTTGCCGTCATGTTCGCCTGGTTCGCAGGGCTCTTTTTCCTCTGGCGCTGGACCGGCGAGGTGCCGGAACCCGCCGGGGACACGAGGAGCAGGGAAGCCCCCCTGCCGCCGCCGATACCCGCGCCGAAGCCTGCCCCCGAACCGGACCCGGAGCCGGAGCCGGAGCCTCCGGCCGCGCCCGCCGATCCCCTGGACGGGTACCTGCCCTGCAAGGGCACGGGCAGGGGGCAGGGCTCCTTCGGCGCCCTCGAGGGCTACTACGACCAGTTCGGGAGGCTGGTGCTCATCATGGCCTTCGACGGGCGGCCCGGCGGGTTTTCGGAAAACGACAGCCTGAAGCGGCCCTCGCTGAACGTCGTCTACCTGGACTTCGAAGGGGACCTGCGCTTTTCCCAGGAGCGCCTCCGGCCCCAGGGCGGGCCCGTGGACCTGGTGAGGCTGGGCCGTCATCCGGGCTTCACGCGCGTGAGCGTGAACTTCAACGCCCGCCGTTCCCCGAGCGAGGTGCGGGTGGAGACGCTCTGCAGGGACGGCTCGATCGCCCTGCGGGTCGCCTGGGGGGACGGCCTCTCGGCGCCGATCATCGTGGAACGTGCGCCGGCACCGATGTCTGAAGGCATGGCTCCCGGCGTAGCGGTCCCCGGCGCGGACGAAGGATATCCTGCCGATGCGGCGGCGCCGGGGACTCCTGCCTCCGGGGCTGCCGCCGGCGCCTTGCCCGCCCTCCAGGACGCGCTCCCGCCCGTCGGCCCGGCAGGCGCCGCTGAATCCGTCCCTCAAGCCCGGGGCGAGCCCCCGCAGGATTCCCCGTCCGGCACTCCGGAAGAAGCCGGGGGCGCGAGTTCAGACGGCTCTCAGGACGGCGCGTCGCGGGCCCGGCCTCCGGTGCCGGACGATCCCGGCCTCTGCCGCGGGACCGGGGAGGGGAGAGGGGCCTTCGGGAAGCCCGAGGCGAGCTGGGACGCCGATGCCCGGGTCTTCACCGCCCTGTTGCCCCTGGTCTCCGAAGAGGGCCCCGGGGCCGTCAAGGTCGGGAATTCCCTCGGTCGCAGGCGGGGCTCCGTCACCTACCTGGACTTCGCGGGCAACTTCGGCTTCGCCGGGACGGATCTGACGCCGAAGGGAGGGCCCTTCAGGCTTCTGCGGTTCGGGAGGCATCCTGGCTTCGTGCGGCTGGGCTTCAACTACCGGGAGGGCCAGAGCCCGCCCGCAGCCCCGCGGACGGATATCCGGTGCCTCCAGAACGCCGTGGAGGTGAAGTTCAGCTTCGGGCCTGCGGCGGAGCCTGCCGAAACCCCGTCTGCGGCCCCCGAGGCGTCGGTGGAATCCCCTCCTGCGGCTCCCGTGGCCCCAGAAGAGCTGTTGCCGGAGATTTCGGCGGCGACCGAGGGGATAACGCCTGAGACGCCTGGCGAAACTCCGGCCGCGGCACCGGCTGTCCCGGTCGAGGTTCCGCTTGAGGCCTTGACCGCCCCTGCGGCTTCCGGAGCGACTCCGCCCTCTGCTCCTGCGGCCCCCGAGGCTATCCCCCCTGCGGCTCCCGAGCATGTCCCGCCCGCGGCTCCCGAGCATGTCCCGCCCGCGGCCCCCGAGCCTGTCCCGCCCGCGGCCCCCGACCCTGTCCCGCCCGCGGCTCCCGAGTCTGTCCCGCCTGCGGCTCCCGTGGGTCCCGAGGCGATCCCGCCCGGGAGTCCAGTGGCTCCCGAGGAGATTACGCCTGCGGTTCCTGATGTTGCCGACGGCGCCCCACGCGAGACGCCTCCGCCGTCAGTCGGGCCTCCCGACAATCTTCAGCCCGCCGGGACCGGCGGCCCTTCGGCGGACGAGGCTCCTGGACGGAACCCCGAAACGCTGTCTCCCTGCAGCGGAGAGGGAGAGGGCAGAGGAGTTTTCGGGTCGCCTTCGGTAGAGTTCAATCCCCCGGATCTCGTGGTCGTGACCATTCCTCTGGACAGTCGGGACGGCCCGGGGCGGATCGCGACTGGACATAACCTTCGCCGGGCATCTGGGAACGTGAGCCTTCTGGACTTCGCGGGCCGCTACGGCTTCGGACGGGGCTTCGTTGCCGTGAACAGGGGCCCGGTCGGAGTCTTGCGTTTCGGGACCCACCCTGGCTTCACCCGCCTTTCGGTCAACTGGCTGGACGGGCGGGCGCCGGAGAGCGCGGAGGCAGAGCTTTTCTGCCGCGAAGGCGAAATCCGGGCGATTTTCCGCATAACTGGCGCCCGGGCGCTCTCGGCCTTTCCGGAAGACGGGACGCCTGGAGCGCCGTCTCCATCGGAGTCCGCGCCGGGTCCTGATGCCGCGCTGACGCCTAACGTAGCACCCGAGATTGAGGAGACGCCTTCGGATTCGATCTTCCCGGAGACGGATTCGCATGATTTCCCTTGGGTCCCCACTCCCCCTGCCCCGTCGCCGCGGACGGAGTCTCCGGTCGGGGATTCCCCGAACGACGCCTCGGCGCCGATGCCCCTGTTGCCCGGAGAGCGGGCTCCAGGCTCCCAGGCGGACGGCGGGCCCATGCCCGCTCTTGAGCCGCCTGATTCGGTTGCCGCCGACGAACCGGCGGACAAGGCCCCGATCATTGTGCCGGGGCCTCAAGGCACCCTTGTCCTGGAAGGTGGGGAGGGTCCCTCCGAAATCCCTGCCGTGCCCGAGAGCCAGCCTGTCATCCCGGACGCGCCGGAGCTTCCGCCGCGTCCCGTACGGCCGGACCTTTCGGAGGAGCCAAGCGCGAACGCCGTCCCCGGAGGGATTTCTCCCGCAGAGCCGCCGCGCCCCGCGCCGCATGCCCAGTTGCCGTTGGGCCATATACCGTTGACTCCGCCATCTCCTCCCGCTTTGAGGCCGCCCGAGACCGGGACCCCCGAGTCGGCGGACGGGCTCCCGGCGGCCGTGCCGCCAGCCGGACCGCAGGAAGCGCCGCCGGAACCCGCCGAAGCGGGTGAGGCTCCTTCCCCGGTCGTCGAGACGGCTACTCCCGCTGAAGCAGGGTCTGAGCCAGCCGCTGCGGAACCTTCGGGAACGGAGCCACTGGATCCCGCCTATGCGGCCTGTTCCGGCCAGGGATCGGGGTCGGGGACTTTCGGGGCCTTCAAAGGGAGCGTGGACGCGGAAGGCCGTTTCGTCCTGGAGCTCCCCTTTCGGGGGACCCTGGGCGCCGCGAAGGCAGCCAGCAGTGTGGGCCGGGCCACCGGAAACGTCACCTTCATCGACTTTGCAGGCACCTATAGGGCCAGGGTGGAGGACGAGAGGCTCACGGGCGGCCCCGTGGGGAGGGTGCGCTTCGGATACCACGAGGGATCCACCAGGCTGAGCCTGAACTGGAGGGATTCCGCCGCGCCGCGGAGGGTTACCGCGGAATTGCTCTGCCGGGGGGGCGGTTTGGTCGTGCGGCTCACGCCGGAGGTTGCGGGCGGTGCCAGGTAGCCAAAGGCAAAGGGAAGTGATGGATCGGATTTTCCGAATAAATTAATGAAAATCAGGGATGTCAGACGTCTGACATCCGGGCGTCGGAACGCGGTTAGCGGCTTGACTCACAAGAATCGGGGCTTCCCTTAGGTCCGAGACGCCAGAGGGAATTAAGATTCCACTGCAAAAACCCCCTCCCTCACCTCCTGGCAGTCATTTGAGGGCAGAGTGTCTGGGTAAAGGGTACGGAGATGGGCGGTGGTTTAAGGCTTAAGCGCAAGGGTGCCAATGCGATGGCCACATAGCGGTCCGCTTCCCTGCCGAGGGGGAGGGTTTTTGCAGTGGAATCAATTAACAGGCCCAAGGCTGATTCGTTTAACGAGTTGCACTCCCTCGATTGCTGCAGATTTTCTGTTGGACAGTATCATAACTGCACTTTGAATTTATAATCCTGTATAGTCAAATATAGTCGTTTATATCAGTTTATTCAAAAGTGAGGACACATGAAAGAGGACCGTTAACCGTCTTCGTAAGCAACTGATTTCATTGCGAAAAAAAAGTTTCGCCCGAAGCTGTACTCTCAAATATATCCGCAAGAGGAGCTTGCTAGGAATTCTGAATATGAGGTTTTGGCGCGGTTTTTGATACGGTCGTATCTATCCGGTCCGTAACGGGCTGATTTAATAGATCAGCATAACTATATCGCAGATATGCACAGGTGCGTCATAAAAGGGCGCGCCCGCTCGGTCGGCCGCACCGCTAAACCTTGCTTGTCCACTGGCGGACAAGGCAACATCCTCCGGGGCTACCGCTACATCCTCCGTGTCCAGCGGCGGACATGGAACCGCTGGTGCCGCGTCCCGACATCCCACGTGCGGGCACCGCTCTCCCCCCCTCTCCGCCCGTGCCCGCAATGCCCTCTTGCCCGCAGTGAAGCGGCCTTCGGCACTCGCCAGATCACCCGTCCGCGATACGGCCCTGGCGGCCTGGCGGGCAGTCAACGTCCGCCAGAGGTGTTTATCAAATAAACGGCTCTGTTATGAAAGTTGGTCTGAAAGACGGCCAGGAAGGCCGACATGGGCCGACCGGCGGTTCCGGACTTTCAGGACTTTTGAACCGGGCGGTAGCGCCCGGAGGGTTGCTTCGCGGAAAC
>JAISFS010000180.1 GCA_031263485.1 Deltaproteobacteria bacterium
TTTTCAGTCTCCTTTATACATATCTCCGTTAACTTTCTCATTTAGGCACTTTGGATTAGAGCTCAAAATCCAGCCCACGTCATGTTTATAGGGGGGAGGACGAGAGCCCGCCGACCCACATCATGTATATAGCCAGGTTGTCGCTTTAGCTATCTGGTGGGTGAACTCATCACTCAACGGCCTCACCAGCGGCATGACTTCTTTGAATGCCCGGATAGACGCCTTACAAGTCAGGAATGAGATTCGGATAGACACATTGCCTGGCAAAATCGATGTTCTGCGGGCGGATGTAATCAGGTTACAGACAGCCGTTTTCGGAACGCCTGCCACTCTAACTGATCGTCAACGGCCTCTGCCTGCGGATACTGCCACTGACGAGACCCTCCACGTCCATGGCGACCCTGCGGACACCGGACGGGCGGAGGCACGCTCCGAATAGCCGCCGATCCGCCAGGCACCAGGCTCCTGCGGTGCCCTGATCGTCTCTTCCCATCTGCCCGCCGTTGGCCCTGCATCAAAGAAGATGTCTTCGGGCCCGGTCAGCAAGTAGTTCTGCAGCTGGTTTTGCCGCAAGGGCCTTCAGCGGCATAGACCGGAAGCCTCCCAGCAAGCGAGGGCTCGTCCCGGGAGGCTTCGGAAATGGTGGATCTGTAGCCTGAGCAGGGCACCTGACGAGGTCGGCCGGTCGGTCACCGCATCGCGTTGCATGTGATTCACTTAGGCGCACGGTAGCCTGCGGGTTCCATTCCGGACGGTCCACCCTCCCGATGCGCCGGAGCCTGCGGCCGAGGGAACCTCCAGGGGAGTTGCGAGAAGACAGGACCTGCCCGTTTCCTTTTTCTCCGGAAGTGCAGTGTAGGAGACCGGATGGTCATGCAGCCGAAAGTCAAAGCGATCTTTAAGGTTTCCCCTGAGATTGCGAAAGTGACCGCCAGGGATGCCGAATACTTTTCCAGCCTTGACGAATAAGGTCGTCCGGACAGGAAAACGGCCTGGCGAACGCAAAGGTTAGTCACGCCCTTGACGAGCCGCGATGCCACCTGGTCCGAAGAGTCGGGCGCCAGGCTCGGGGCACGACAGCCGCTGTTCGGTGACCGCCGGAAGGGCGTCAAGCCGTGACCATGAATCGCGGCGGCTTGTTTCCAGCTGGATTTTCTCGCTTCGACCGGTTTCTCCAGGCGGCATCACGGAAGAGCGCCCGATCGGAAATCGCCCACCCCTCAGGAGAGATGATAGTCTTGAGCTGGAGGAGTGATCATGCTAAAGTGTCAAAAGAGGTGAAATGGGTGCCATGTCTAACCAGGATTCCACAACCATCGGCGGCCATTCCGATATCCCGGCCGAAACCAAGGCGCATGGCATATTAGGGTTGTTCAAAAAGGCCCTGGACGGTTCCGCATCCGACGATGAGACGGCTCAGGTCGAAAAGGCTTTGGCCAGGGTAATTGAGATATCTGCGCCAGGGAGCCGCGCCGCCGAAGGCGAGCGGGCTCCTGCGACAACGACTCGCGAAAGCCATGCTACCGGAGGCAAGGCGGCTGAAGGGACACCTTTGACGCTGGAGTCGTTGGCCGGTCAAGTTAATTCGATGGCCGGTCTAGTTAATTCGATGGCTGCTCAACTTAAACTGTTCATGTGGTTCGTTGGCATAATTGTCGCAATTTTTATCTGGTTTGGAAATTCGTCCCTCAATGGCATCACCAACAACATAAATGCTTTGCAAGTCAGGATGGACACCCGGATGGACACATTGTCTAGCAAAATCGATGATTTGCGGGGGGATGTAATTAGGTTGCAGACAGCCGTTTTCGGACCGCCTGCCACTCTTGCTGATCGTCAACGGTCTCTGCCTTCGGATGTTGCCACTGATGGGAGCCTCCCCGGTTATGGCGACCCTGCGGTCACCGGACGGACGGAGGCCCGCTCCGAGTAGCCTCCGTTCCGCCAGGCGCCAAACCCCTTCAGTGCCCAGGCCGCCTCTACCCATCTACCCGCAGTTGGCCCTGCATCTCGGAAGATTTCTCCGGCCCCGGTAAACGGATTTTCCCGCAAGGGCCTTCAGCCGTGTAGCCCGGAAGCATCCCGGCAAGCGAGAGTGCGTCCCGGTCGGCCTTGGCCTTGTATCCGCCGCCTGCGCCGGGCGCCTTGGCGTGGCCGACCGGTCTCCGCAATCGTGTTGCACGGGACTCTCGTTGACGCACGGCAACCCAGCGGGCTCCATTTCGGACGGTTCCCCCTCGATGATCTGGAGTCTGTGGTCGAAGGAATCTCCTGGTGAGTCGCGGGAAGGCATGCCCTGCCCGTTTCCTTGTTCTCAGGAAGCGCCGTGCCGGAGTCCGTACGTCATGCCGAAGAAAACTCAAGCGGTCTTCAAGGCAGTCCGTGAGATCGCGAAAGGGACAGCCATGGACGGCGAATCCTGTCCTGGCCTTGGCGAACAAGGTCGTCCGAATAGGAAAACGTTCTGCCGGACGCAAAGGTCAACCGCGCCCTTGACGAGCCGCGATGCCGCTTGGTCCGAAGAGTCGGGCGTCAGGCTCACTACAAGACAGTTGCCGTTCGATGACCGCTGGAAGGGCACCAAGCCGTGGCCATGAATCGCGGGGAGGTGGCTTCCAGCCGGACTTCCCGCTTCAGCCGGTTTGAAACGGGGGGAACCCGGCGGAACTCCTTTTCGTAAATCACCACGCTCACTACGGTAGAGGCTTTCGCAGGACTGTGCCTTCCAGTACCTGGGAAGGGGGTATTCGGCCAGCTTTTGTCCGGGCAGGAGATGCCGTGAACGGTTGCGCCTGTGGAAGTCAAGCTGGACGGCATCCAGACATCCCATCGGCATCCCATGGGCCATCCCCGGCATCCCATGACGCGTTCGGGAAAAGTTCAAAATATCCTTAAGAGAGGGGAGACCTACCCGCCTCCACCCGCCACTTGCTCAGCCTTCCGGGTTCCGATGCGCGGAACCGCCGGGCCGGGAGCCGTTGCTCGGCCCATCGGCTCGGAGACTGGCACCCGGAACCATTGCGCGAAGGCGCAGGTCCGGAGACCATGAGAGGGAGACGGCCCCCGGAGGCCATTGTGGGGCGGCGCAAATCCGGATGCCGCAGGGCGGAGATGCATGTCGAAGTCTCGGGACTTTTTGCGAACGCATCACCCCATGGGCCATTCCTCCAAGTGTTGGTGCCAACTCCGTCTTCAGCGCGAGTCATCGAGAGGCGTGGGGAGGGGACACCCATCGTGACCGTCCGGATCGTTGCGACTTCCGGTTCTAAAGGCTTACGGTCCAGCATAGGCAACGTATGGGCTGGCGCGGGGGCGCATCTTCCGCAAGGCTAGCAGGCCGCCGGGACTTGTGGGGGGGGGCTTGCGGGCGAATCGCTCTTGTTCCCTTGTTCCCTTGTTCCCTTGTACGGGCAAGCCTACAAAATCCGGGAAACAGCTGTTATAATAGCCAGTTTGCAACACCTCGAGGACGGGAGGCGCGTTCCGCCTGATTCGAGGCGTTCCCGCTGGGATTGATGGGGCCCGGGGCACCGTCCCGGTCGCTTGTCCCCTGCAGGAGCGCGAAGCGAATCGCGGGACTTCCCGCCCGTCTCCGAGCTGGACCGGGGTCCGAGGACCTCGTCCGAGGCCGGCCCTCCGGTCGCCCCCTTCTGGGGATACCATCGCCGCTCCGGGACCCTTGTTCCCGGGGCCATGCCGCGCCCCGGACCGCAGGCGACCCTGCGGCAGGGCACGGCTCCCGGCCTTCCCCCCTCGGGGCGGGCCGCCGTCCGCTTCAGCCTCGAACGGAGAAACGCGTCTTTTATGCAAGGACATCTTGTCAACAAGACCATCGGCCAGGTCCTGGAGGAGAACGCCTCGCGGCACCCGGACTCCGAGGCCATGGTCTACCCGGCAGCCGGGAAGCGATACACCTGGGCCACCTTAAACGAGGAGGTGGACCTTCTGGCCCGCGGGCTTCTGGCCGCGGGCGTCCGGTCGGGGGACCGGATCTCAATGTGGGCCACCAACGTGCCCGAGTGGCTCACGGTCTGCTACGCCTGCGCGAAGATAGGCGCCGTCTTCGTGACGGTGAACACCCACTACCGCACCGCGGAGATCGAGTACCTGCTCAGGCAGTCGGAGAGCCACTACGTCTTCTCGATCCCGGGCTTCAGGGGCTTCAGCTACACCGATGCGATCCTGGACATAGCCCCAGAGATAGCCTCCGCGGGGAGAGGCGGACTGAAGTCCGCGGCCCTGCCTTTCCTGAAGAAGGCCTTCTTCCTTGGCCCCGAGGAGGCCCTCCCCGCCGGGTTCTTCAGCTACGCGGAGCTCCTGCGCGGCGCGGACGCCTTCCCGGAAGGCAGGTTCCGGGAGATAGCCGCCTCCCAGAAGGTGGACGACGTCATAAACATGCAGTACACCTCGGGGACTACGGGCTTCCCCAAGGGGGTCATGCTCACCCACCAGAACATCGTGACCAACGGCTACTGGATAGGCTACCGCCAGGGCCTCACGCACGAGGACCGGGTCTGCATCCCCGTGCCGCTCTTCCACTGCTTCGGGCTGGTCCTGGGCGCCATGGCCGCCCTGAACCACGCCTCCTGCATGGTCATCCTGGACATCTACAGCGCCTTGGATATCCTGGTGAACGTGGAGAAGGAGCGTTGCACCGGTCTCTACGGCGTGCCCACGATGTTCATCACGCTCCTCCAGCAGAAGAGCTTCTCGAAGTTCGACCTGAGCTCGCTCCGCACCGGCATCATGGCCGGCTCCCCGTGCCCGATTAAGACCATGAGCGAGACCATAGAGCGCATGAACATGCGGGACATCACCATCTGTTACGGCATGACGGAGACGAGCCCGGTGGTCTCCCAGACCACCGCCGGGGACTCCCTGGAGAAGCGCACCTCCACCGTGGGCAGGGCCATGCCGGGGGTGGAGCTGAAGATCGTGGATCCGGAGAGCCGCGAGGAGATCCCGCAGGGGAAGGTGGGCGAGGTGGCCGTGCGCGGCTACGTGAACATGCGCGGCTACTACAACCTGCCCGAGGCCACCGAGGAAATCCTGGACGCGGACGGCTTCGTCCACACGGGCGATCTGGGCAAGTTCGACGCGGACGGTTACCTGGTCATCACCGGCCGCTGGAAGGACATGATCATCCGCGCCGGGGAGAACATCTACCCCAGCGAGGTGGAGGAGGCCGTCCGGAGCATGCCCCAGGTGCGGGACGTGGCGGTCGTGGCGGTGCCCTCCACCCTGCACGGCGAGGAGCTGGGGGCATTCGTGATAGTCCACGAGGGCAGGGACCCGGTGGACGCCCGCGAGTTGCGGAAGTACCTGCGGAACCGCATCGCCACCTACAAGATCCCCCGCTACGTGGAGACCGTGGAGGGGTTCCCGCTCACCGCGAGCGGCAAGATCCAGAAGTTCAAGCTCCGCGAGCAGGCGGCCGCCCTCTGGGCCAGGTAACCTCCCGGACTTGAAGGTCGCCCGGATCGGATTCGGCTGGCCGGGGCGGCCCGGAAGGCGGCAAGGCGGTCTACGGCCCGTAAAGGCCGCAGGGCGGTCGGCCTCCCGGTAGTCCGGCTCCGGTTCCAGGCCTCCCGCCGGTCCGGCTGAAGCGCCAGGCCCCCCGGCGGTCCGGCTCCGGCCCCGGGTCTCCCGGCTATCAGACTTCCGGCCTGCGGCCTTAGTGTCGCCCGCCTCCAGGCTCAAGCGACCAGCGTTCTTCCTCAGCCTGCCAGAGGCCACGCCTCGGGCGGGCGGAATCGTCCGGACCCGCCGGACCCCCCCCCCGATGCCGCCCGCGCCGCCACATGCCGCAGGACCGCGGCAAAACGGAGTTCAAGTTAATGGCTATCGAATTTTCCGAGAGGCTCAATGCCCTCCCGCCCTATCTGTTCAAGGAACTCGACCGTGTCCGCGACGAGGTGAAGGCCCGCGGCGTGGACGTGATAGACCTGGGCGTGGGGGATCCCGACCGCCCGACGCCCGGTTTCGTGATAGACGAGCTCTCCGAGGCCGCGGCCGACCCGGCCAACCACAGGTACCCCGTCTATTCCGGCATGAACTCCTTCCAGGAGGTCGTGGCCGGCTGGTACGCCAGGCGCCACGGCGTGGAGCTCGCCCCCCACAAGGAGGTCTGCTCGCTCATAGGCTCCAAGGAGGGCCTGGCCAACTTCCCGCTGGCCTTCGTGAACCCGGGGGACGTCGTGCTTTGCCCGGAGCCGGCCTATCCGGTCTACCGGAGCGGGACGCTGTTCGCCGGGGGGGAGGCGGTCTTCATGCCGCTCCTGGAAAAGAACGGATTCCTGCCAGATCTGAGGGCCGTGCCCGAGGAGGCCGCGCGCAGGGCCAAGATAGTCTGGGTCAACTACCCCAACAACCCCACCGGGGCTGCGGCGTCGCTGGAGTTCTACTACGAGCTTCTGGCCTTCGCGGAGAAGTGGGATCTCATCGCCTGTTCGGACGCCGCGTACTCCGAGGTGACCTCGCGGCCCAAGCCGCACCCGAGCATCCTGGAGGTCCCGGGCGCCAAGGCCAGGGCCGTGGAGTTCCACTCGCTGTCCAAGACCTTCAACATGACCGGCTGGCGCATCGGCTGGGCCGCCGGGAACGAGACTCTCATAAGGGGCCTGGGCCTGGTCAAGAGCAACGTGGACTCCGGCGTCTTCCAGGCAGTGCAGCTCGCGGCCATGAAGGCGCTCGAGAGCGACCATTCCGCGGTGGCGGAGATGGGCAGGATCTACGCGGAGCGCCGTAAGGTCCTCTGCGGGGCCTTGGACCGGGCGGGCATCGGCTACCTGCACACCGACTACACCTTCTACGTGTGGGCACGGATCCCCAAGGGGCTTGACTCCAAGGCATTCTGCACCAGGCTCCTGAACGACGCGGGCGTCGTCTGCACCCCCGGCAACGGCTTCGGACCCTCCGGCGAGGGATTCGTCCGCTTCGCCCTGGTCCAGGAGGTCCCCCGCCTCAAGGAGGCAGCCGAGAGGATCGAGGCCCTGAAGTTCTGAAATCGACCTTAAGGTCCAAGTGGCGGTAGCGCGGGACAGTCCCGCCCGGGCGGCCTCCAGGCGCGTTCGGTCGGCAAGGCCTCCAGGCGCGTTCGGTCGGCGCGGCCTCCAGGAAAACAGTTGCGGCATTATTCCCGGAAGATGCCGGCTTAGCGGGAATTTTCGGGCGTGAAAGTTCGGATTTCCTCGAGGCCTCACAAGCCAATATAAGCCGATCGGATCTCCGGAGGGACAGGGCGGATGTCGGAGTCTGGAGGGCGGCGGCTGTCCGACGGCGCTCCCAAACCGTTTCGGCTGGACATCTTGTTCATTCAGGGGCCTTTCCTGTCGGCGTTGAGGCCTTGGGTGCCAGAAGCACATGGGCGGACCTTGCGTTGCGGGGCTCCCGTGCGCAGGGGCTTTGCCGTTCTTGAGCCCATAACAGGGCTTGTTTTGCGCATCAGGAGGCCATCCTCCGATGACCATGGACTCAGCGTGTCACCTTGGACCTCCGATGTCACCGTGGCTCAAAATTCGAATAAATTAAAGCCGATAAAAATTAATTAATTTTGGGTGAGCTATGAGAAGTTCAAGAATATTTTCTTATAAAACTCTATATAACTATGTGTCGATAATTTAATGAATAAAAACCATTAAAAAAAGCTAGATAGAGTGAATCCCCTAGTAATTTTTGGCAGAAGGAATGGTGAGTGATAAAAATGTGTAATTCCAGTGGGTTGCAGAAAAGATGGGACAGAAAGAAAAACGGCAAAATCCATAATTTACAGAATGAATATAGGGCTTTGTATTTAAACAATTTTAATTTAAGGTTTTGGAGAATTAAATTCCTTGGATTTTGCCGTGATAAAGTTTAGTGAAAATAATTGCTGGATAAAAAGGAGTTCCTTTAGAAAATAGCTTATATTTTTCTGTCGATTATTGGCTAGCAAAAAAAAATTAAAAAATAAATGAGGTCTGTGAAAAAAGTCCTTTCGTGCCTTGAGTGTGGGGCAAAGGCACCTGCCAATCCATCAAGCCGAACTGAAAGACTGGATTGGCTGGAATATCGGCTCCTGTAGTCAATACGGATGCGTTGGGCAATGTTTGAAAGAAGAAGAGCGCTGTCTCCGTGAAGTTCAATTCACACTTTTTACACATACCTCATAAATGAAACATATAAAAATCTATATATGCTATTTATGATTTTATCTCACTTTGTTTAATTTGATTTAGCTATTATCACCATTTTAGAAAAAAAAAGAATTTTCGGAATTAATTTTGAGATATTCCCTTGATAATTGAAGGCGTGGAGCTGGGGGTGTTCTCCAGCCCCCCGCGAGCCGCTGGCCTGACCTTGACCCCGGGCGAGGCCAGGAGCCTTGAAATCAGCTCGTCCTGTGAACCGTCCCTGGAATCTTGTCCTCCGGACCTCCTTCCTGCCTCCAAGCTTCCAACTCATCCTTCCTGGGACATCCGGACATCTGGACCCCCTTTCATTAAGGCATTCCAGCTTTCCGGCACCCGGAACGCCTCAGACAAGGGGCACAATTTCTGACGGTCGGGCTAAAGCCCCAGGACGGTGAAAACCATCATGAAGCAGGGAATGACCAGAAGCGACAGCACGGTACTGAGCGACACCGCCACCCCCCCGAAGCTGGCATCCGAACCGTGATAGGCGGCCATGAGCGCCAGGGTGGCCGCGCAGGGGAGGGAGGACTGGATGAGGAAGACCTTGATCATCAGTGGAGGGGCCGAAGGGAAGAGGGCCAGAGCCAGGAGATAGACAGCTAGCGGGCTAAGGACGAATCTCCCGAAAAGCAGCATCGCGAGGTCCAGATCCGGCTTCAGGGCCGCCAGGGAGGAGTCCGAAAGGGCCATGCCGATGTACAGGAGCGCCAGGGGGCTCGTGAGCCCCCCCACAAGCCTCGCGGAGTCCATCAGGAATCCGGGCGGCTTGACTCCCAGGACGATGAAGGCGATGCCGGTGAGGAACCCCAGAAACGGCGGGGAGAGGAGGGCCTTGAAGATCAGATCGCTCCTGATGTTCGCGGCGGGCTTCGCGCCGTCCAGGCTCAGGGTGTAGTTCCCCAGGGTCCAGAAGAAGGTGGTGTTCGCGAAGAAGTACAGGAGCACGAAGGGGAGGGCCGATTCCCCGAACAGGGCAACGTTGACCGGCAGGCCGATGAAGATGGTGTTGGAGGTGGCGGCGCCCACGCTCACGGTCCCCCGCCGCTTGCGGTTCGCACCGGGCCTTCTGGCGTACAGGAGCATGAGCCCGAAGACCGTGAGGATCGACAGGGCCGGGACCAGGGAGCCGTAGATGAGGCGGCCCAGCTCGCTCCTAGTGAAGGAGTTCACGACCGACGCGAAGAGGAGAGGCGGCAGGCTCACCTGAGTGACCAGCTTGGGGAACAGCTTCTTGGCTTCCGGGCCCACGAAGCCCGTGGCCGACAGGAAGAATCCCAGGAGGCCCACCAGGTAAAGGCCCGCTACGCTTTCGGCGGTTTGGAGGATGACGTGGCTCATAAGGAGGCCAGTTTAAGGCGCGGAAGGAGGTTAGTCAAAGGCCGGGCTGTTGCTCTGTTGTTTGGAGGCATGGAAGCGGCAGGGGGGCGATGGGGTATCGGGAGACGCTGAGGAGTCGGGGCAGCGCGTAGGTGTCGGGAGGCCAGGGGGTATCGGAAAGACCGGGGGTGTCGGGAGGCGCTGAGATATCGGATGCCGCCGAGGGCGGGCGGCATACAGGGGATCTGATGCTCGCCGGAAATAAAACGGCCGGGCTTCCGCTTGCGCGGACGTCCCGGCCGTCCTCCCATCTGTAGATCGTGCGTCTAACATCTATCAGTGACGAAGGCCCCATGACGAAGGCCCCTTGACGAAGGCCCCATGACGAAGGCCCCTTGACGAAGGCCCCATGACGAAGGCCCCATGACGAAGGCCCCATGACGAAGGCCCCATCGGAAGCCCTTCCTGGCAGAAGGCGTCAAGGGTTTCCCCGAGCAATGCCTGGGCAGGCTTGGAGGGCGGAGAGGTTAGTGCGCCGAAGCCTGACGTCCGCGGCGGGAGACAATTGGCCTTGCCGGTCGCCTGCGGCCTTCCTCCAAGGTTTCATGCCCGTGCCCTGTCCGAGGCTTCCGGAGCGGGACCGGCTCGCATCCGACTAGTGTTTCGAGTCCTGCTCGCGGCGGGAAGTTTCCGCGACGGCGGCACGGCAACCCGTAGGGGCGCCGAAGGGCTCGGACGGCTTGCCCATATGAATCGCAGGGGCATCGAGCCCGTTCACTCCCTTGTCCAGCCAGCAGATCTGCAGCTCCCTGCCCCTTTCGGTCTCGAAGCATTCCAGGAGGAGACGCCGCATCTGGCCGTTCTCCTTCCATTCGAGCAGGATGCCTCCCGGGCAGTGGGGGCACTTGTCTTTGATGTCTTGGGGGGTCAAGCCTGGCTCCTGACGGGCCGCGCAGGCCCGGGGCCGCGTCCGCGTCCGCGGTCACCCGGAAGCCTCGGGGCCCTTCTGAAGAATTATCGCCGACCGGACGATCGGAACTCATTGATTCGCGGCACGGCCGTCATCGCCTTCGCTCCCGCAGCGACCGGCACAGAGCCGATTCAGGCCATTTCGGCAGGATGCGGTCGCCAGTCGTGAGGCGGGATGCCTGAAATAATTTGCCTGCCTGGGCCGTTTGTTCCAGATGTCTGCCTTGAGCCAGGCATCGGGTGGCGGTTTCCGCGTTACGGCCACGACCGGTCGGCGGGTTCGCCAGTTCCGTGAAGCGGAGAGGCTGGCTCTCCCCCGTCTTTCGCTGGGCGTCCGCCGACTTTCGTCGGGCGTCCGCCGACTTTCGTCGGGCGTCCGTTGTCTTTCGCTGGGCGTCCGCCGCCTTTCGCCAGGCGTCCGCCGTCTTTCGCCGGGCGTCCGCCGACTTTCGCCGGGCGTCCGCCGTCTTTCGCCGGGCTTCCGCCGACTCTCGTCGGGCCTCCGCCGTTTGCGTCCTGTATCGGGTGTCCGGCGTCAGAGTTCGGCGTCCTGGGTCCGCCGCCGGGCGTCAGGAGTCCGGCATCACCTGGCCGCTCGAAGGCTCTGGCGAGGGTAAGGGTCAGGGGTCGATAGCCTGTCGCCGTCGGCTTCCCCGACCGGGCCGGGGCACTGTTGCCCCGACCCGGTTCCGGCAACACGCCTTGGCCGGTCCCGAACCGCCTCCGTAGCCGTTCCCCGTTCTCCGGAGGCGGCAGGCCCCTATGGCATGGAGAGGGTGATTCCCAGGCCGCGCTCGAAGCGGCGGCCGGCGGCGAGTCCCCCCGGGAACCCGGAAGGGGCGTCCGAGTCCCTCTCCCAGCCGCAGGGGAGAAGCGCCAGGCCTATCACCTGGTCCAGGGTCTTGACCGGCACGATGTCCAGCGTGCCCGTCACCTCCTCGGGGAGCTCCTCGAGGTCCGGGGCGTTCCCGGCGGGGACGATCACGGTGGAGATGCCTGCCCGGGACGCGGCCAGGAGCTTCTCCTTCAGGCCGCCCACGGGGAGGACAAGGCCCCGGAGGGAGATTTCCCCGGTGACCGCGACGTCCGAGCGGACCCTGCGGCCGGAGGCCAGGGACACCGCCGCGGCGGCGATGCCCACGCCTGCGGACGGCCCGTCCTTGGGGATGGCGCCGTGGGGGAGGTGCAGGTGGATGTCGTGGCGGGCGAACCAGTCGGGGTCCAGGTTCCAGTCGCGGCCCCTGGAGCGGACGAAGCTGATGGCCGCCTGGGCCGACTCCCGCATGACCTCGCCCAGTTTCCCGGTGAGCGTCAGGTGGCCCCTGCCGGGCATGCCCACGGCCTCGATGAACATGATGTCACCGCCCGCGGCGGTCCAGGCCAGCCCCGCCACCACCCCGGTCTGGGGCATGAGCTCCTTGGCCTCCAGGCGCCTGATCGGCGTGCCCAGGATCTCCTTGAGTTCCGAGGCGGTGACGACCGTCCTGAAGGGTGCCCCCTCGGCCTTGGCGATGGAACGGCTCCGGGCGATGGCGGAGAGGCTGCGGGCGAGCTCGCGCACGCCGGCCTCCCACGTGTGGAGCGTGATGACCCTCTCCATGACCTCGCGGGGGATCTGGAGCTCGCCGGGCTCAAGGCCGTGGCGGCCGAGTTCCCTGGGCCAGAGGTGGCGGGCGGCTATCTCGGTCTTCTCCAGGAGGGAGTACCCGTCCACCTCGATTATCTCCAGGCGGTCCCTGAGCGGGCCGGGCACGTGCTCCAGGACGTTCGCGGTGAGGACGAAGAGCACTTTAGAGAGATCGAAGGGGACCTCCAGGTAGTGGTCTGTGAAGGTCTCGTTCTGTTCGGGGTCCAGGGCCTCCAGGAGCGCGGCGGCGGGGTCCCCCTGGACGCCCGAGCCCATCTTGTCGAGCTCGTCCAGGAGGAAGACGGGGTTCGCGACACCGGCGCGCTTTATCTCCGAAATCAGCCTGCCCGGTCGCGAGCCCACGTAGGTGCGGCGGTGGCCCCTGATCTCGGCCTCGTCCTTGAGCCCGCCCAAGGAGAGGCGCACGAACTTGCGGCCCAGGCACTCGGCTATCGAGCGGGCCAGGGAGGTCTTGCCCACCCCCGGAGGGCCCGTGAGGCACAGGATGGGCGTCCTGGCCGTCTGGCTGGTGAGCTTGTGCACGGCCAGGAACTCCAGGATGCGCCTTTTCACCTTCTCCAGGCCGTAGTGGTCGCGGTCCAGGATCTCCCTGGCCCTGGCCAGGTCCTGGCACTCGTCGCTAACGTCGTTCCAGGGGAGGTCTGCTATCCACTCCAGGTACCCCCGGATGACCCCGTACTCGGCCGACTGGGGCGGGGTGGTGTTCAGGCGATCCATCTCGCGGTCGGTCGCGAGCCTGACCGCCTCGGGGAGCTCGAGGGCGCGCAGCCGCCGGTAGAGGTCCCGCAGGAGTTCGGAGTCGCCGCCCTCGTCCTCGCCCAGCTCGGCCTTGATGGCTTTCAGCTGCTCGCGGAGGTGGAGCTCCTTCTGGCGGCGGTCCAGCCCCTGCTCGATGCGGCGGCTGATAGCCTGGCCTGCCTTGCGGTTGGAGACCTCGATGGTCAGGTGCTCCAGGAGCTTCAGGTAACGGTGCTTCAGGCCCTGGATCATCAGGTACTCGGCCTTGTCCTGGTTCTTCAGGGGGAGCGAGGCCATGATGAGGTCCGCCAGGACCACCGGCTCGCCGTCCAGCAGGTTGTTGATCTTGAAGAGTTCCACCGGGAGGCCTGGGATGAGCTTCAGGACCTCGGCGTACAGGCGCCTGGCCTCCAGGACCAGGGGCTTCAGTGTGCCGTCCTCCCGGAAGACCGGCTCCCGGTGGGGGATGACCCGGACGCTGGGGGTTTCCCCTGAGAGGAGCTGGGTGAAGGCGATGCGCGAGACGCCCTGCACGGAGACCTTGAGCGCCCCCTGGTCCGACTCCCTCACCTGGAGGATGCGGACCGCCACGCCCATGGGGTAGAAGTCCGAGGGCTTGAGGTCGTAGGTGTCGACGTCCAGGGTCTTCAGCGGGAACAGTGCCATGAGCCCGTCCCCGCCGGCGCTCTTCCTCACCACCTCCCGGCTCATGCCCTCGTCCACCGAGATGGTGGACGTGAGGCCGGGAAAGGAGTTGAGCTCCGCCATCGGGAGCAGGTTCAGGAAGTCCGGAAGCTCGTTCGTGACAGCGTCAAGCTCGTAGGTCAGCTCCCCGTTCCCGGAGCCTCCCCCCCTCTCTGCGGTGTTCACGTCGTTGTTCTTCATTTAAGGCCTCCTTCGGCGTAAGGCCAGAGGCGCCGTTGCCGGTCTTTATAAGGTTTTCCGTCCGGCGCCGCCGGCCCGGCGCGATGCCGGGCCGCTCGTGCCTCCCCGTGCTCGCGGCGGATGCCATGAGCCCGGGGCAGGGGGTCGCGCCCTTCGGGCCGGCCTGTGGCCGGTCCCGGAAACCGTCTGGCCCGGAACCGTGTCCGGGCGTCTTTATCCGGCTCCCAGCGCAGGGCGAATCGCCCGCGAGCGGGCGCGTGATTCGAGCCGATGCGTGGAGCCCGTCATTCGCGGGAGAGTGTCCCCCATCCACTGGGCGTGCCCTGCGCCCGCTTTCGGGCCAGGGACGGAGCCGGCGGTCTGCCGGGGAGCCCGTCGGTGCTCAAGCGTCTTCGAGGGCTTGATCATCCGGCTGACCGGGCCTTCTGGCGACTTAAGGTGTCCTTGTTTAATGGACAGAGATTAAGTCGCCGAAAAACTGGGGAACAACCTCCTTCGTGAATAAAGTAAGCACTCAAATTGACTCCGCAAGGGATTTGGAGGCCAAAAAACCAATATTTTCTGTGAAAAAGTATAATTAAGCAATAATTACAGATATTTCACAGTGAAAATTTAATTAATCTGGCTTCTGTATGATTTTTAAAGCCGCATTGAGCCACGGCTACGGCATCACCCCAAAAATAGTTACGTGGGGCTATTGTCGGGGCGCACCAGCGGGTTGGGAACGGTTTAAGATGGCTTTGGGGAGTGGCGGTTGGCAGGGCAATGAAGAAGGTGGCAAAATTTATCCAATAATATAAAGTAGTTATGGTTAAGATTGGATGAAACGATGATCATAGTAAATCTTATTTATAGTGAGTTTATTGTGAAAAGAATATCTAACTGCTGTTTGGTTTGATCGGTATTTATGTCCATCAAAGTAGAACAAAGATTGAGTCTGTTGGAATGATCGGTAAGTCATGTTGGATTCGCGAGGGATTTCGTGACCCCTTCTGATAGGATTGGCATCCGGCGGTGGCGGCTGGCGAACGGGGGCGCCTCAGTCCGCCTCCCTGAAAATTGATTCACGGAGCGGAGCTGTTTCCCCTGCGGCTGACCGGGCCCCATGTGGATGGCCGAGCCACCCCCTTAAGCTGGCCGGGCCCCATTCTACTGGCCGCGGACCTCCGTCCGGGCCTCCCTTCTCGGAGTCGGGGGCCGTGAGGCGAGAGGCTGCCAAGGCGCTTTCTTGAAAGCGGTCGCGAGAGAGCCGGCCCGTGTCCGTAACGTCCGCCTGCCGGGGCCGGCTCAGAGCGGGGGGAGAGGACGACCGTCCGCAAGGCATTGTGGTTCAAGGCGGCTCGGCCCGGGCACTGAACCCGGCTTCATGCTATGCGGGCGGGGTGCCGTGGGGCTCGCGCCGCGTACCAGGTGCGGCGCATCCTCGGCCGCGTATCCGGGTTTCATGCCATGGATGCGAGTTGACGTGATGACGCGTTACCACGTCCAGAATCGGATATGCCTGCCAGCGCCGGGGACAGCACGAGGGCGGTCGTGGGGACGCAACAAGCGGAGGGGCGCAGGGGGTGACCCGGGGCAGGGGCTCCGGGGCCCCGCCGGCGGCCCCGCCCAGCACATTGCTATCTTCTTGGTGAGCTGGTAAAATAATTATGCTTTAGGTGCCGGGCAGGAAGAGGCACTGGGTCCGGGCACGGCCGGCGCGACTTCCGGCATGGCGAGGCCTCCATGGAGTTATTGGTCGAGATTCTGCTTTCCGTGACCTCGGTCGCGTTGCTGGCGTGCCTTTTCCTCTTCCGGTCCAGACGGGCAGGCGTCCGGGGAGCCGTCGTTCCCGGCCCCTCCGGGTACCAGGAACCGCCCAGAACCATAAAGGACCGCTTCCTGAAACGCATGATGTCGAAGCATCTTCACCCCATGCTGCGGTTCCTGCGCTTCGACCCCGGCATCGTCGAGGGAGCCGTGTCGTGCCCCACGGAAATGGTCACCAACGGCATGACGCTCAGGATTGCGGACTTCGTGGTCCGGTTCCCCCCCAACACCTATCGCG
>JAISFS010000202.1 GCA_031263485.1 Deltaproteobacteria bacterium
GCCCACCCCCCTGTGCGCCCCACGTGCCCTCCCCGACGCTCTACCGATCTCGCCTCCGCCTGCATCCCGGCTCCGGCTCCGCCTGCGCCCTTGAGCCCAGGATCCCCGCCGGGGTTGCCGTGCCGCCGCCGGCCCTGCGGGGACCCGCACACGACGCCGCATCGATCGGCATCGCGCCCCGCGGCCGCGCGAGGCGTCGCGCCGGTACGGACCCCCTGCGGGGGCCCTCCCCGGCGCGAGCCGCCTCCGGCACGGCAACCCGCGCTCCCCGGTGGCCTCCGGCGCCTGCGCGGGGATCCGGGCGCCGTGCGGCATCGGCCGAAGAGGGACGAACGGAGGTGACCATGCCCAGAACCCCCCGCAAAGTTGCCCGGAATCCGTCACGTCGACCGGACGGGCCCAGGACCCACGTCCATCACGTCCACGTCACGGACGACGAGTACAGCCTCATAGGGACCCTCAGCGCCCTGGCCGGCATGAAGATGTCCCACTATGTCCGTTGCCGCTCCCTGACGCCGCCGATCATGAGGACAGGCGAGGCGGAACCGGGCGACTGCGGCGCGCTGGACGAGCTGTCGGCCAGGCTGAACCCGCACATGAAGGCCGCGAACATGGAGCTGAAAAAAAACGGGGGGAACGAGACGGCGGCCAGCATGAGGGCCGTGGCGGCGGCCGCGGCGCTGGTACTCGGTTTCGAGGAGAGCGGCTGGCGGCCCGCGCCCCTGCCGGCGGCCGCCGGCGCGCCGGCAGGCGGCCGCGGCCCTGGATCCGGGAAGAGCGCCCGCGTGTCCGCCTCCGGGTTCCTGGACGATCTGGGGCGCTTCAGCGCCGCGAAGGCCAGGGACGAGGCGCTGGCCCTGCTCAGGCGCGACAGGACGGGGATCGTTGCCGCCGTCTCCGGCGGGCTCCCCGTCGGGACCCTCGTGGCGGCGGCGAACTCGGCCCTGCGGCTGGCGTACGGCGGCCGTCAGGTCCGGGTGACCGCGGCGGACGTCAGGACGATCCTGGGCGACGACGTCCGGGCGTCCGCGGCCGGCGGGAGATCCCGGCGAGGCGGGGGGCAGGCGAGGACGCGGAGGGTGTTCCTGATAGTGAACGGCCCGGAGTCGGCGGAGTTCCGGAGCCACCGCGAGACGGCGGGGATGAGGATGGCCGCCTACGTGAGGCGCTGCTGCATCCAGGGCCCGCCGGTATGCGTACCCCCGGCGAACCTGGACGCCTACGTGAGGCTGAGCAGGCTCACCTCCAACCTGACCCAGCTGTCGTTCCGCGTCGAGGGGGGGGCGCGGGCCGCGGTGAGATCGGCCCGGAAGCGCGTCGGGTCCTTCCGGCTCGGGCTGCTCGGGATAGGATGATAGCCAAGATAACCAAAGGCCGCAGCTTCTTCGGCCTTCTGAAGTACCTGATGACGGAGGGGAAGGATCCCGCGATGGTCGGCGGCTCCATGGGCGCCGACGATCTGCGTGGCCTCTGGGAGGAGTTCAGGTCGGCCGCGTCCCTGCGGCCCGGCATCGCCAGGCCGGTCTGGCACTGTAGCCTGAGCCTCCCCGCCGGGGACGCGCTGAGCGACGCCGCGTGGGGGCGGGCGGCGAAGGACTTCATGAGGGGGATGGGGTTTCCCGAGCGCACCCCGTACGTCGTGTTCCGCCACCACGATACCGCCTACGATCACGTCCACATAGCCGCGTCCAGGATCGGGTGGGACGGCGCCCTGTGGAGCGACTCGTTCGATTTCAGGAAGTCCGTCGCCGTCTGTGCGCGGCTCGAGCAGGAGTACGGACTGCAGATTGTCGCCAGGCTCGGCTCCCCCCGCGGGAGGAAGGGCCTGAGCGACGGGGAAAAACGAATGTCTTTGCGCGAGGGACAGGAGCCCGTCAGAGAGGCGCTCCAGGGGACGATCGACTATTTCTTCGAGAGCGTCGCGGCCGCCGGGTCGCGGCCGGGCGCGCCGCCCGGTCCGCAGCCCGCGGCGGCGCGCGCGGCACAGGCGCGCGCCGGGGCCGGAACGGCGGACCGCCCGGAGGCTGATTCTCCGGACGCGGACTTCCCGGAAGACGACTTCCCGGAGGATTTCCCTCCGGACGCGGACTTCCCGGAAGACGGCTTCCCGGAGGATTTCCCTCCGGACGCGGACTTCCCGGAAGACTACTTCCCGGAGGACGGGATTCCGGACGCTGACTTCACGGAGGAGAACGTGGAGGCGGGCGACGCGACCGCCCTGCCCTCGTTCGTGTTCTCCCTCGCCGAATGCGGCATCGAGACGCGGCTGGCCATCGGGGATTCCGGGGACATCCACGGGATCTCGTTCATGCTGAACGGGCACGCCTTCGCGGGGCACGCCCTCGGGACGGACTACACCTGGCAGGGCCTTCTCGGGCGGGGCATCACCTACGACCCCGCGAGGGACCTCGCGGCGCTCCGGGAAAGCTTCGGGGCGGCGCCGCAGGCGAAGGCGATGATCAAGGAATGGATAGACGCCCTCCTCCCCGGCGGCCGGGTCACCGGCACGGACTTCGCGCTCGGGCTGCGCCGGAAGGGCGTCGTAGTCCTGCCCGACACGGCTGGCGGCGGCAGGCTCGTCGGCCTGACGTTCTGGTGGGGCGGCATGAGCTTCCCGGCCGCGGAGCTATGGGACGGATACGGCCTGGAGGGGCTGCGGAAGAGGGGGCTCGTCCTGGGCGCGGGCTCCTTCCTGGACGAGGTGAAGGCGATGGCGGCCGAGTCGGCCGCCGAGATCGCCGCCGCCCCCTACGTGCCGTTGCGCGACAAGCTCAAGGCGGGCGTCGGCCTGGGGAGGGCGCTGGCCGAGGCGATAACGCACGCGCTCCCGGAGGGGCAGGGCGCCCGGATCGAGTTCCCGGAGTTCGTCGGCCGCATGCGGGAGGACGGCGTGAGGGTCGTCCCGAACATCCAGCTCAGGAGCGGCGGCATGCGCGGCATCTCGTTCGCGGCGGACGGCGAGAAGACCGTGAACGGTTCCGACGTCCCGGGCGGGTTCTCGTGGGCAGGCCTCGTGCGGAGAGGGGTCGACTACGACGCCGCGCGTGACAGGGAGATCCTCGCGGAGCTGGGCGTCTTCTGGGATCCGCCTGCGGAGGCCGGAGCCCCGTCGGCTCCCGGAACGCCGCCGGGGTTGCCCGGGCCTGCGGATCGGCGGGCGGCCGAGGAGTTGCCGCCGGATCTGGAGGCGGAGCCGTTCGGCCCCGAGGAGTTGCGGGAAGCCGAGGAGTTGCCGCCGGATCTGGAGGCGGAACTGTTTGGCCCCGAGGAGCTGCCGCCGGATCTGGAGACGGAGCCGTTCGGCCCAGAGGAGTTGCGGGCGGCCGAGGAGCTGCCGCCGGACCCGGAGCCCATCCGGGAACGGCCCGCCCCGGCACCGGCCCCGAAGCCCCTGACCAAAGAGGCCCTGTGCGCGACGCTGAAGAAGAAGGTCGCCAAGGCGCTGGGGCCGCGCGACCCGGCCAACCCGGACCGCCTGAAGGGGCCGCTCCCGCTTATCACGTTCATCGACCGCATGGCGGAGGCCGACGTGTTCGTCCTCCTGAACATGCACAAGACCGGCAGGATATCCGGCATCTCCTTCAAGGTCATCGGACACGCCCCCGTAAAGGGCTCCGAGATCATAGGGAAATCCTCGCTGAGCGAGTCGACCGGATGGAACCAGCTAGCGGCGGCAGGCGTCGCCTACGACCCAAGGAGCGATCATGACGCAGTTCACGAGCGCGTTTCAGTTTGGCAAGGGCATAGAGGAGATTTCATCGGCCGTGAAGACGGTGCAGGACACGCTCTCGAGCGTCCGGGAGCGGCTGGCGGACATGGACCTTCGGCAGAAGGCCATGGAGCTTCGGCAGGCGGACATGGACCCTCGGCAGAAGGCCATGGAGCTTCGGCTGGCGGCCATGGACGAACGGCTGGCGGCCATGGCCAGTCAGCTGGAGCGCCAGGAGCGTCTGATGGACCTGCAGGAGCTCTGGCGTCAGGAGGAGGAGGCGCGGGAGTCCCTGAAGAATCCCGCAGGCGTCCAGCTCCTGGAGGCGGCCGGGAGCCAGGAATCGCGGACGCGCGAGGAGTGCCGCTTGCCGGAGGCCCTGAAGGCGCTGGCGGAGGACTCCAGGCGCCGGGAGTACGACTTGGAGAGGCGGATGACGCGACGCACGGAGGGCGTGCGGTCGGAGCTGACGACGGAGATGGTCGGGATCCAGAGTCAGTGGGCGGATCATCTCGGCCATGTCACGAGGAGCGTGACACACGAGATAGACGGCGTGATAGGGAACACGGGTCAGACACGCATACAGTTCATAGTGGGAATGGCCGAGGACAGGATAATCGAGGCCGTCCGCAAGCGGCCGGGAGCATACATCCTGGATTTGGTGTTCACGTGCCTGATGGCGTTGGCGGGGTCGTGGTTTGGGGGCATGATCTTCTGGGCGATGCTCACGAGCGGGAGGCTGTCCTGAGCGGTCGCGGGGAACGGGCGGCGCCCGGGCCGTACCCGGTCTGGGAGCCCGACCGGTTCCGGTTTCCCGGGTACGCGTGCCGCGGCGAAGGCGGGTGCTCCCTCTATTTCCGGGAGGGTTCCGGGGAGCCCGCCTTCGCCGACCGCGGGGCCGAGATCGAGGTCTTCTCGGACGAGGTGTCCGACGCCCTGGTCGCCACCGTCCTGGGCCAGAGGAAGTGGGGCTACCTGTCGCTCCGGGGTTCCGACGACTTCCTGACGCGGTGCATGGCCCTGGCGGGGCCGGCCGGCGCCAACGTCGACCTGACGCCGGAGGTCTGCCGGGCCGTGGAGGGAAGCGGCTACTCGATGGGCCCCGCGCTCGGCGCGGATCCCGGCGGCCCCGCGCCGGACCCGCGGGCCAGGGCCTTCTACGTCGGCGGCTTCGCGGACGGCGACGACGGGTCCGTCCTGGACGGCATGCGGCGCATGGCGGATGCCGACGGCAACGCGACCGTGTGCGGCCCGCGGGGGATCATCGAGCGCTTCGCGGAAGTCGCCCGCCGGTTCGGGTACAGGCTCAAGGCGTTTCTGCTCGATACCCTGGACATAGCGATAACGGCCGGCATCCGGCTGGTCTTCAGCCCCGGGGTCCTGAGCTTCTTCCAGAACCGCATGAAGTCCAGGGACTCCGGCCCCGGGGCGTCCCCCGCCATCGGGCACGAGTCGCCGCCCTTGACCGGCACGGGGCCAGAATCCGGGCATGAGCCGGAGCCCGGCCCGCCAAAGGCCGCCCGGCCCGCGCCGGTGCCGGATCCCGAGGCCCGGACGGCTCCGTTGCCCGCTCCCGAAACCGATCGGAAGCCGCGGAAGATCCCGGAGCCGGGACTCTACTACGACGACTGGAATGTCCCCGCCCCTCCCCCGGAACGGAAACCCTCGGGGCCGCCCCCCCGGCGGGCGCCCGCCCCGCCGGCACCGGCACCGGCCCCGCCGCCGCCCGCGCCATCTCCGGAGCCCGAACCGCGCCGTCCGCCCGCGCCGCGGTGGAGGGGGCCGAGCATGTAGGGGCGCCCGCGACGGCGGTCCGCAAGACGGCACGGCGTCGGGCCGGTCACGAGGTTCAATGGCAAAGGCAATATCCGGGGTATCGGTCCCGGCGGCGGACACCGCCGCCGGGACCTGACCGACGGCTCAGGAGGCTAAAAGATGGATACCTTGAAAAGGCGGACGGACATGACGCGGGAGCCCGGGATCCCGTTTGCGGCGGACGGCGAGCGGGAGGCCGCCGGGGCCGACATCCGGAACGGGCGGGCCCCCCGGGAGGAGCAGGAGCTCGACGAACGGTTCCTGGCCCTGATACGGGAGGCCGCGAAGCGTCGGTGGTGGTCGGTGAAGGCTGCCGAGAGAAAGGGACAGCCGGCGGCCCCGACGCGCGGGCAGGGTCGCCTGACGGATGAGGACGGCTCGTATCTGGGCGCGACGGTGGGCATGACCGCGGAAATGGCCCTGGAGAGGTCGACCGAGGGCCTGGCGGGGCGCCTGGCGCTCATACTGGAGCCGCACCTGGCGAAGCCCGTGAAGGAATGGCAGGACGAGATCCTGGAGCGCTACGAGGGGCGGGATGAGGCGCTCGTGAGCCTCGAGAGGAGGCTGGCCGCGGTCACCCGGGGTCCGCTGTTCCGCGCCGTGACGTCGGGCCTGGCGGCGGCGATCATGGCCGCGGCGGGGGCGATCCTGGCCGTGAAGCTGCTTGCGGGCTGAGCGGCGCGGAGTGAGCGGTCCCGGACCCGCTTTCGGCCCGGGCGCCCGGGACTTCCGGGGGCGCCGCGAGGCTCGGCGTCACGGGCGGCGATCGCCGCGGAAAGGTGATTCCACTGCAAAAACCCCAGTGCCGCATCGGCGGCAAAGGAGGGCGACGGCCATGAATTCAAGGGAAAGGCGGACGGACACGGGGCGGGAGACCGTCGGGGCGGACATCCGGGACGGGCGGCGCGCCGGGGAGGAGCCGGGGCTCCACGAACGGTTCCTGGCCCTGACGCGGGAGGCCGTGAAGCGCCGGCAGCGGACGGCGAGGCATGCCGACGGCACGGGACAGGCGGCGGCCCCGAGGCCCGGGCAGGGTCTCCTGACGGCGGACGACTTCAGGCATCTGTCCGTGAAGGTGGACCTGGGCGTGGAAATGTCCCTGAAGAAATGGAGCAGGTACCTGGAGAAGAACATGCGGCGCATCCTGGAGCCGCCCCCGGAGGTCATGGAGGAACGCCTGGACGAGATCCGGAAGCGCCTGAAGGGGTGGACGCGGGAGCTCGACAGCCTCGAGAGGAGGCTGGTCGCGGCCACCCGGAGTCCGCTGTCCCGCGCCCTGACGTCGGGCCTGTCGGCGGCGGTCATTGCCGCGGCGGGGGCGACCCTGGCCATGAAGCTGCTTGCGGGCTGAGCGGCGCGGAGGGAACGGCCCCGGACCGGCCTTCGGCCCGGGCGCCCGGAAGGTTCCGGGACTTCCGGGGGCGCCGCGAGGCTCGGAGTCACGGGCGGCGATCGCCGCGGAAAGTTTTCCGGGCATCGCGGCCGCGGAAAACCCGCCATGCCCCGCGATGCCCCAAACGAAATCCCGTACGCCGCCGATGCCGCATCGGCGGCAAAGGAAGGCAAAGGCGATGAATTCAAGGGAAAGGCGGACGGACACGGGGCGGGAGACCGTCGGGGCGGACATCCGGAGCGGGCAGGGGCCCGACCGGCGCCGCGAGGTCCCGGACAAGGAAGTCGAGAGGCGCCGGTGGATCTTCGATGCGGTCCAGGAAGGCATGTGGCTGGTGGCGGTCCCACGGCCCGGGCGGTCCGGCCTGACGGAGGAGGAAATCGCGTACCTGGGAGCTGCGGCGAGACAGGCCGGGGAAAAGGCCGCGGAGAGGTGGATCGGGGATCTGGAGGAGCGCATCCTGAAGCGCGTGGAATCGTCCCTGGCGGTGGGCGCGGCGGAGCGCCAGGACTGGCTCCTGAGATACGCTTCGCGCATGAAGAAGGAGATGATGAACCGCGACGAATGGATGGCCGAGGAATGCCCGGGGCCGCTGTCACGCGCCCTGACGTCGGATCTGGCGGCGGCGCTCGTGGCCCTGGCGGCGGCGATACTGGCCGCGAAGCTGTTATAGGGGGACGATCGGCGCGGAGGTGGCGGTCACGGACCTGCTTCCGGTCCGGGCGCCCGGAAGGGCCGGGACTTCCCGGGGCGCAGGCGCTGGATGCGGGACCGTCGGCCGCCGTCCGTCATCAGACGCCCCAGATGAGGATGACAAGGAGCAAGACCGCCATTATGAAGCCCCACCATCGGATTCCCTTAATCAAGGCATCGAATCTCTTGTCCCATTCGCCGAAATTCCTGCCCATGGATGCGGACGTCCCGTCGGACTCCCTGTCCGGAGAAGCGGACGTCCCGCCGGACTCCCTGTCCGGGGAAGCAGGCCGCTCATCGGAACTCCTGTCCAGGGAAGCGAATCGCTCACCCTACCTCCTGTTCAGGGAAGCGAATCGCTCACCCTACCTCCTGTTCAGGGAAGCGAATAAATCATCCAGCCTCCAGCCCAACAGGTCGATGCTCTTCTCGTTGTTGCGGATCTCTGTCCTGAGCAACTCCTTCGTATCGGCAAGGGCTTGCGTCTGCGCGGCGAACCTCACATCAAAATAATTGTTTGCGGCTTCCAGGAGCATGCCGAGGTTTTTCAGACCTTCCCTGGTCGCGAGCCTTCCAAAGTCTTCCCTGGTCGCGAGCCTTTCAAAGTCTTCCCTGGCCGCGAGCCTTTCAAAGTCTTCCCTGGTCGCGAGCCTGTTCAAGTCTATCTTGGCCGCAAGCTTGTCCAAGCTGGCCCCGAGGGCATCGATGGCATCGTTCCTCTCCTTGAGGATGGACACGCTCGGGTTCTTGTCATTGAGATCGTGCTCCCGAGGCACGTCAGGGCCAGGGAGTCGACCGCCGGCCTCCGGGGCCGTCCCGTCATCGCCGTGATCCGGCATCTTCCGCTCCTTCCGTTGCCCCGGCAACGCCTTGATCTTACCACTGGCGGCGGCCAGGTGACTAATGTTCCGGGCCACGCCATTCCGCTGGGCTACCGTCCCCGAATCGGGAATTCTGTTTCAGGACCGGCTTGCCATGGAGATGCCGGTCAGGTCGGCATCGGTGCGGGACAATGGACCGGGTGCCGCGCCCACGAAGATCCTCGACCCGAACCGGATACTCAAATCTTTTTTGCCTCCATAAAGCCATCGAAGAATACTGGCCATCGTCCGGGATCCCCGCCAATCTTTCCGCCCATGTCTCGCCGAGGCCTTCCCCCGCCCTCGCGGCGGGGTAAAGCCGACCGTCACCGGGTGCCGCCAATCCGTCAAGATCCGAGCCCGCTACGGCAAGATCGTTGCCCGCCGGGTCAGGCTACGGAGCTGGCGCATGAGCGGTAACTGGTGGCCAAGCCGGCGTAGGCCGCGCGGCGCCGAGCGCGTCCGCTCCCGGTCGAATCGGACGGAGAAGGCCGTGCAGACGTTTGCATTCCTGCCCGTTCCATGCGCATAATATCCGCGCAGGGTTCCGTTATTTGTAGAGTCGGAAGCGATCCGGACCAGGAAACCGGCGACCCGGGCTGGGATCCGCCAGCCAAACGTCGAGGGTTCCGGAAGCGCGATTCCCCGCGGATTGATTTTCGCAGAAATGCCCGCCCGGGGCAACAGTAAGGAGGGACAGGAATGCCGCAGGCCGCCGTACCGATCCGGGACATCGAGACCCTCGAGAAGTTCATAGCCAGGCTCGCCGCCGGCCGCAACGGCGACCGCGACGCCGCCCTCTTCGTCACGGGGGTCAACGCCGCCCTGCGGATCTCGGACCTGCTCGCGCTCACGGTCGAGAGCGTCCGCGCCCCGGACGGGAACATCCGCGAGAAGATCTGGCTCGTGGAGCGCAAGACCAACAGGCGCCGTTCCACCCACCTCAACGCGGCGGCCCGCGGAGAGCTCGCCAGGTACCTCGCGACGCGGCCCGGGGCCGGTCCAAACGAGCCGCTCTTCCCGAGCTCCCAGGATCCGGCGCGGGCCATCACCACGCGCCGGGCCAGGGCCATCTTCCGGGAGGCGGCAGACGCGCTTGGGCTGGAACGCGTGTCGACCCACTCCATGCGCAAGAGCTTCGGGTATCACCTGTACCGGGACACGGCGAAGGATCTGGCCCTCGTGCAGAAGGCCCTCGGACACCGCACGTCCGACATCACCTTGCGTTACATCGGCCTGGACGACGCCGACGTGGACGCCGCCGTGGACCGCCTGGGATTCGCGCGTCCCGGCCAGTAGCGGCCGACATGCCGTCCCAGGAAGACCCTGGCCCGACCCGGTCGCCGGAGCCCGGGCAGGCCATCGGATCACCGGCGCCCGATGTCGGCGGCAACCCCTGAACGCCACGAAGAAGGGTTCCGATGACAGCAGGAAACCGCATGCCCCCGGAAGAATTGCCGAAACTTCCAATCGGCTGGCAGGGCTTTGAGGATTTGAGGCTCGGCAAGGCTGTCTACGTTGACAAGACGGGATATCTCCCGATGGTGCGGAAAGCCGGAAGATTCGTCTTTTGCGCCCGTCCCCGGCGATTCGGCAAGTCACTTACGGTCACCGCCCTGGATGCGTTCTATTCCGGCAGGATTGACCTTTTCCGGGGTCTTGCCGCCGAAAAGGTTATGGATACCGGCGATTTCGTCGCCCGTCCGGTCATCCGCCTTGACATGCTCAGCGTCGCCGGCAGCGGCAACATGGATATCCTGGAACGGAATTTCATCGATTGC